>JBEBXQ010000086.1:0-21969 GCA_040391535.1 Telluribacter sp.
TAAGGACGGGCAAGTTGTTGCTGATAGGTAGCAATTTCCTCTTTGAAATCACTGGTTGTGTCGCGCCCTTCACTTACAGCATCCAGAATTTTCAGCTTCAGATTCGTATATAAATCCACATATTCTTCCACGTCAAGTGCTTTACTCGAATCTGCGAGGAATTTATTTTTGTTATAAGAGTTAACAAAATCTTCAACAGGATAAATATTCCCGCCTAAATCAATAATGGCCGGTGTGGTTACCTGCTCTGTACTGGAAATAGTGGTATTGGAGGTTTTACAGGCACTCAGAAGCAGGCCGAATGCCAGAATCTGAATACTACTTTTGGAACTCATCGCCATGATTATGTGGTGTAATGAAAAAATACTGGCTTTCGATATGCTGCATACAGGTTATTACTTATCCCAATTAACGTAAATTTAGCTTGTTTAGTTTGCAATAAGAAGACCTCATCTTCCGTACCCGCAGGTTATAACAATGGTTCCTGCTGACTCAGGCAATGGAAGCTTCCCTGCCCCCAGATAATTTCACTGGCAGGCAAAGGTATTATTTTCCTGCCGGGGAATGCTTTGTCAAGGATATCAATGGCCTGCTGATCATTGGGGTTATCAAAAACAGGTACAATTACTCCTGCATTACAGATCAGAAAATTGGCATAGGAACCTGGTGTCCTGAAATCATCAATAATCACAGCTTCCGGCATCGGAAGCTCAATGATATTGAGCTGTTTTCCGTTTAACAGACGCATGCCTTTCAATTGTCTGAGGTTTTCAGCCAGAACAGCATGGTTTTCATCGCTTTTATTATATTCCACACAAGCCACAACGGTATCTTCATTGACAAACCGCGTTGTGTCGTCAATGTGTCCGTCTGTATCGTCACCAACAATACCATCTTCGACCCAGAGAATCTGTTCTACACCATAGTAATCGGTCAGATAGGTTTCAATCTGCTGTTGATTAAGATGCGGATTACGGTTGGGGTTTAACAGGCAGGACCGGCTGGTCAGGAGACTTCCGGCACCGTTGAACTCAACGGCCCCCCCTTCCATGATAATGCCGGGGGTAACATAGGGTAGTCCGAGATAATCAGCTATTGCGGCAGGAGTACGGTTATCGTCGTCATAGGGTGGGTATTTGCCTCCCCAAGCGTTATGTCCCCAGTTGACGATCAGTTTTTCCCCTTTTTCCGGGTTAATCAGAAACGCCGGTCCATGGTCACGGCACCAGGCATCATTGGTAGGTTTAATGACAAACTCAAACTTGCTCAGATCCGCATCTGCGGCCAGGAGTAATCCGGCTACCTTATGTTTTAACGCTTCATTATGCACCACAAGACCGACATGTTCACCAAGGCTGATTGTTTTCAGTAATTGTATATACTGGGGCATCATTCTGTTCAGCTTATTGCCTTGCCAGGATGCATCATTATGTGGTACAGTGAGCCAGGTAGCACGATGTGGATGCCATTCAGGAGGGAAATAAAATCCGGATTCTTTGGGGGTAAGCTGCATAATCAAATTTCTGTTATCCGGGGCAAAGTTAAGGATAATAGATGTGATTTAAATGAAGGTATGAAAGGATATCAGAATGAAAAATGATAAGGGTTGCGTCAGAGAGATGCTGATCTGTTGAAAAAGGCATGAATTTTCGTAAAGCCTTTGTGTTTAGCTGTGAATTGAGTATGGTAAAATAATATAATAAACCGATATGTTTTGATATAGAGCGTTAGTGCAATTGGGATACTTTTGTCATATAATATAAATAATAGGTATTAATTGCCTTTTTTTAGTATTATGTTTGATTAACCCTTAATACTTCTTATGAAATCTTTACCCATAATAGATGTCACCATTATTCTGATCTATCTGATTGCGATGGTATTGGTGGGTGTCTACTTTTCAAAAAAGGACAAAAGTGCTGAACAGTTTACCAAGGCATCAGGGAAAATTCCTGGCTGGGCTATCGGTATTTCTCTTTATGCCACATTTTTGAGTAGTAATACTTTTCTGGGTGTTCCCGGGAAGGCCTTTGGCAGTAACTGGAATTCCTTTGTATTCAGTTTGTCTATGCCGCTGGCCGCATGGGCCGCCTCGCGTTATTTTGTCCCTTTTTACAGAAATACAGGAGAGGTTTCTGCTTATTCCAATCTTGAAAAACGTTTTGGGCCATGGGCACGTACTTATGCGGTGGCTTGCTTTCTGTTAACACAGCTGGCCCGGATGGGCTCTATCTTTTTTGGTATTGCGCTCAGCTTACAGGCATTGACAGGCTATTCGATGGAGTCCATTATGCTGGTAGTGGGGGTTTGTATTATCATTTACACGGTAATGGGCGGAATGGAAGCGGTGATCTGGACGGAAGTGGCGCAAGGAATTATCAAGACTATAGGGGCAATTGCCATTTTGTGGCTGGTCATTGAAGGTATGGACGGTGGTGTGGGCAAAATTATTGAAATTGGTAAAGCGGATAATAAGTTTAGCCTGGGCAGTTTACAGCCGGATTTCACTACTTCTACTTTTTGGGTGATATTGTTATATGGTTTTTTTATTAACCTTAATAACTTCGGGATGGATCAGAATTATGTTCAACGATACCATACTACCACTTCTGCCAAAGAAGCCAGTAAATCCATATGGTTGTGTGTTTATCTGTATCTGCCTATTTCATTGCTGTTTTTCATGATCGGATCCTGTCTGTATGCCTATTACCAGTCTAACCCCGAATTGCTGGACATTGTACGTATGCAAGTGGCAGTAGAACGTCTTCCAGGCGGTACCGAAGCTGAACTGAAGACCATGGCCGCTCAATTAACTGCTGCTGACGTAGGTGATAAGATTATGCCTCATTTTATGGTTACAAAAGTTCCAACCGGCCTGCTGGGTGTTATTGTAGCGGCCATAATGGCGGCGGCGATGAGTACAATCAGCTCAGGAATGAATGCTTCGGCAACGGTTTTTCTTGAAGATATTTATAAAAGGTATATCAAATCAAATCTTTCAGGTGGTGAATCCATCAGGCTTTTGTACATCGCTACTACTGTATTCGGAGTGTTGGGAATGATTACAGGTATAGCTATGATCGGGGTGAAGAGTATTCTGGATATATGGTGGATTTTGTCAGGGATTTTTGCAGGTGGTATGCTGGGATTGTTTTTACTGGGGATTATGTCCAGACACACGGGCAATGCTGAAGCTATGGCTGCTACGGTCGTTGGGGTGCTGGTTATTATCTGGATGACCTTCCCGGATTATATTCCTGAAGCTTTCAGGAGTCCTTTCCATGTCAATATGATCATTGTAGTGGGGACTTTGTCTATTTTCCTGACAGGAACCCTCCTGACAAAAATCAGGACTTTGATGGCCAATAAATAAATTTTCAAAACATAGTTATTAATCCTAAACCTCAATTGAGATGAATTTAGTACAAAATGAGAATGATGACAGCCTCCCTAAAGGTTTTATCCCTGTAATGTTAACCCCTTTTCTGAACGATGGCCAGGTGGATTACGACGGATTGTCAAAACTTACTGAGTTTTATATTGAAGCAGGTGTTGCCGGTTTGTTTGCCAATTGCCTTTCCAGCGAAATGTTTGAATTATCAGAAGATGAACGCATCCAGGTAACCAAACATGTGGTTGATCAGGTGAATGGCCGGATACCTGTAGTGGCAACAGGTACCTTTGGCGGACCTATAGAGCAGCAGGCTGAATTTGTCAGAAGGATATACGATACCGGCCTTCAGGCGGTTATTGCCATCACCTGTATGCTGGCAGATGAAGATGAATCTGATGAAGTGCTGCTGCAGCGCACCCGTGAATTAATGGATCTCACCGAGGGTATTCCACTGGGACTGTATGAATGTCCGGTTCCTTATAAAAGAGTGATCAGCAGTGAAATACTGAAGGAACTATTACCTACCGGCCGGTTGGTTTATCACAAAGATACTTGTCTGGATGACCAGGAAGTAGCCCGCAGGCTCGGGGAGGGTGCCGGTTATAAATTCGGGCTTTATGATGCCTATATGGTCAATGCCGTTTCCTCTCTACGCGCCGGAGCTGCCGGGTTGTCGTGTATTCAGGGCAATATGTTCCCTGAACTGGTGGTTTTTCTGTGCGATCATTTTGATGATGAAAGCCATAGTGCCGAGCTTCAAAAGGTACAGGACTTTTTTACCGGTTGTATGGATCTTGTACATACGGCCTATCCGACCATTGCAAAATATGCTTTGCAGGAGAGGGGCCTGCCTATTTCACTTTACACCCGTCGCGACATAGAGCCGCTGACTCCGGAACTGAAAGTGGCTATGGATACACTCGTGCTGGAAGCTGATGCGTTGTATCAGGAAATAAATGTTAAGAAATTAATGGCGGTATGAAACTCCGGGTTGAATTTGCGATAATCGCTTTACTGATTTTGCAAATCTCATGCAGGAATGAAAAGGATATTGAAATGAATTTTACCGAGAGACAGTTAACTACCGATGCCAGCGGGCATACAATCCATCAGATTCAGTGCTTTTCTCCGGATGATCAGTGGATTGTTTATGATACCCGGAATGATGATGGGAAAATCGGGAGTACGGGTACTATTGCCATGGTTAATGTTGAATCGGGCGAAATAAGAACGTTATATCATACCAGAAATCAAACGGAATACGGACCGGGGGTAGGGGCTGTTACTTTCTCACCGACAGAATCGCAGGTACTTTTTATTCATGGTGTAAGGAATGCGGACGAGTCAAGACCTTATTCGATGACAAGAAGGACAGGTGTAATGGTGAAAACTCAGGAACCTGACCATCCCATCTTTCTTGACGGAAGAAATATACTTCCTCCGTTTACAAAAGGGGCGTTAAGGGGCGGAACCCATGCGCATACCTGGAGTCCTGATGGAGAATGGGTGAGTTTTACGTACAATGATTTTATCATGGAGCAACTGGCTGCCCGTGATGAAAAGATAAAAGATTTGCGGATGGTGGGTGTAATGGCTCCATTTGGAAAAGTGGTGGTCAACGAAGAAAATACGGAGAATAATTCGGGTGAAATGTTTGCGGTGGTGGTCAGTAAGGTAACGGAATCACCTGTGTGGGGGAGTGATGAGATTGAGAAGGCCTGTGAAGAAAACTGGATTGGCCGGAACGGATACAGAAAATCAGATGGTACTCTTCAGAAGAGGGCACTGGCATTTTTGGGTGATGTTCGTGATAAAGCCGGTAATAAGGTTACAGAGGTTTTTGTAGCTGACCTGCCTGATGACCTGACCACTGAAGGTACAGACGGCCTGCTGGAGGGAACTGAAAAATCGCGCCCCGGTGTTCCGGCTGGTGTTAATCAGCGGAGAATTACGTATACTTCGGATGATCTGAATCCGGGGGTACAAGGCCCGCGACATTGGATGCGGTCATCACCGGACGGGTCAAAAATTTATTTTTTGAGAAAGGACAGCCAGGACGTTGTACAGATTTATTCTGTATCTCCGAATGGAGGAAATATTGAACAGGAAACGTATAATGACTTTTCTGTGGAAACCTGTTTGAGTGTACATCCCGGTGGACGTTATATCGCCTATGGGAGCGGACAGGAGATTTATCTGACCGATGTTCATGATCATTCCACTCAAAAGTTAACCGAAACAGACAGCCGCGGGACAGATGCGCTCTGCTCTGTAAACTGGTCGAATGACGGGAAGAAACTGGCTTTCAACCGTCGGATTCGTCAGGGTGACAGTGCTTATTATCAGATTTGTATTTTAGAATAACAAGTACAAAAAATCATGAAACCCTATTTTCATCGTGTGCCGTTAGAGGTGCAAAATTCGTTCACAGTCAGGCACGAAAAGAATACTGCATTCGGTACATTATGGCATTATCATGCAGAACTTGAACTGCATTATCTGGTTAAGGGCAGGGGAGTACGCTTTATTGGTGACAATATTTCCAGTTTTTCTGACGGAGAGCTGATCCTGCTCGGTGAGAACCTGCCGCATACCTGGCGTGCAGATCCTCATATATCAGGAAATGAGGGTGTTGAAGTAATTATTATACAATTCCTGACGGATTGTCTGGGCAATGGATTTGCACAGTTACCGGAAACATATCTGCTGCCTAAACTGTATGAAAAGGCTCGGAAGGGTATGGTAATTCATGGTGAAGCTAAAGCAGCTGTTGTGAAATATATGCATCAGATGGTTATGGCGAAGGGACTTGACCGTATTTTACTGTTGTTATCAATTTTGAAAGTACTGTCCGAGACAGAAGAATGGAGTGGGGTTTCAGCTTCGCATGTATTTCATAAGTCCAATGACTCCGAAACTCTGCGGCTCAATAATGTGTATGAATTTACGGTCGCAAATTTCAAGAGAAACATTTCACTGGAGGAAGCTGCGTCCGTTGCGAATCTCAGTGTTACGTCTTTTTGCCGCTATTTTAAGATGATGACCCGGAAGACTTACAACGATTTCCTGGTCGAGCTAAGGATCAGTCATTCCTGCCGGCTTTTGGTGGAGAATAAAATTACAACCGAAGTGATCTGTTACGAGTGCGGATTCAATAATGTATCTAACTTCTACAGACACTTTAAGAAGGTAACGGGCATTACTCCTCTGGAATACAAACGCAGGTTCCTGAATTTTTCAGAAGTGAGTTATTAGATTTCAATATTTATCAGAAACGGAAAAAGGGCTGTTTACAGCCCTTTTTCCGTTTCTGATAAGACAAGGATTAATATTCCCAGAGACCGTGCTCCAGTTCCATTAGTTCCTGTTCGTATTGCAAAGCTTTCATCATTCCCTCTCTTTCTCCTTTATACATATTGATAAAAGACAAATCCCGTGGGTTAGCTGTCTTGATGATCGGGCCATAGAATAATCTGAGGTCAAATGCATCTGCCAGGTTTTTATGCTCGGCCATATTATAGGCATTATACCATATGTATTTTTTAGGATCACTACGGAAAAGCCTTTCCAGATCTGCATATTTGAATGACGCTACGGGTATTTCCAGCCCTGTGGCCGTATTAACGTCTGCCGGAAGTACAATGGTGATGGTTTGTATCTGATTATAAAGACGTGATCTCTTTTTATCAAATACCCAGTCCTCCTTAACCTCAATGACACTTAGCTGATCAGCGAAAAACTCTTCATCTGTGGCCATGGTCATTTGCTGTTCGAAATCATCAACGGCAGCAGTGTCAGCAGATGCAGCATTTACAGCTACTTCCTCGGTTTTCTTTTTGGGCGCGGGTGTTCCCCATCCGTCATCTTCTACTGCCGGCGCCGGTGTTCCCCATCCATCATCTGCTTTTTGAGCAGTTTCTGTTTTTTTGTCATTGCCAGCCCATCCGTCATCAGCCCCTGCTGTACCAAAACCTGCTTCAATTTCTTCCTGTGACAAACCAGCTTCCTGATTAGGAATCAGCAGTTTTTTATGGAGATCCTGAATATTCAATTTGGAAGCAGCACTGCAGGAATCATTGGCATAGGCATCAATAAGCCCGGCCTTGGCAGCTTCGAGAATATACTTTGTAATCTCATTATTACGAGAAAACATAGGCTGATTCTGCTTTTCTTTCAGATCCACGCGTCGCCACAGGGTACGTTTCAACATAATATCCCCTGGCTGCACAGCACTAACACTTTTCTGACTATCAGTAGAATCTTCTCTTTCCTGAGCAAACGAAGAGGTTGCAGTCATTCCAAAAATGGCTATTGCGGTACCTACGACTAATTTTCCTTTCATTTTTATTTCTGCTCTAAATAGTTAAACTCACATTTTCTTCCTGAAAGAAAGGGTTGTTTAGTTCAATGATATTTCTTCAACGAGATTACCAACTTCAACGTTGCTGACCTGTCCTTTGAAGTTCTGCCTTTCGACTTTTTTAATTTCTATCACATAACGATCACCTGCCTGTGCTTGTTGTGCAAGAGATGAAATTGATCCGCCACCTGACAATGCCAGTGGTCCGGCAACTCGTCTGCTGCCTCTTGCAAGTGAAACTTCAATCTGAGAAACACGGAAACGTGCATCTTCAGGTGAAAAGTTTTTGAAGCCCTCATCAGGAATGGCTACCACCTGCAGGGAACGAGCCGAAGATGCAGCTGCACCACGACGACGGTCATAAGCTGCCCCGTTAATACGAAGTTCTATAGAAGGCTTAGGAACTCTTTGTACTTTGAAAGGGTCTGTTCCCAAAACATTTCCCTGGTTGATAACACTCAGTTCTACAGATGCTCTGCTTGGAACCACGGTTACTTCACCCTTTTTACCACCCGGGATTACCTCAGCACCTTCGGCACGGAAAGTGGGTGCCCATAGAGCCCCTAATGAAGGACTTTGTACACTTAGTTTGTTTGCACAACCTAAATACAGGCCTGGTACATTAGCAGTCTGATACTGATAGGTAGGCTTGGCTACAAAATACTCCTGATTAAGCGTAATGGTCGTATCACGGCCTGTCGGAGTGGGGAAGGAAATGGTTCCTTTTAATTCACGGCGGGAAAGGCCTTCACTGTCATAGTTTCCACCCTGCGCAATGAATTCAATTTTGCCGACACCATTTTCCACTTTTACGGGAGCTCCGTTCAGGCTCATTCTTGGAGTAAGGCCACTGGCGGAGGCAGCAATAAACATGTCACCTTTAAAGGGAGTTCCTGCCGCTACAATTTTAGACTCGGCACTGATCATTGCCAGTGTACGGTCAAATTTAATATCAGCAGCACCTATTTTACTGGCGAGCTGATTCAGTACTTCACCCTCAATACGACGTATCTCAATTTGCTTCTGGCTCAGTACGGCCAAAGCTGCTGCTACGGGAGTTTGTGCAAAGTTAAGTTCAGCAAAATCCTTATTTCTCTGATCTTTGCTGTCTTTCGAGATCGGATCTTCATTCCCGTCAAGGGCAATAGGTCCGTACTTAGTAGTTGAAAAAGCATTCAGTTTTTCGATAAAAGTATTCAGGTTCTGTTTCATGGCATAAGCTTTACCGTTCTTTTTGCCACCAATCATTAACTGCGCTACTTTTTCTTCTTCAGCTGGATTTTTAATTCCGCCTTCTTCATTAAGGCCGCCACCGGCTGATTCAATGATTTCTTTTTTCAGGTTATCCAGTTCGCCGATTATTTCAGCTGAAGCCTTACGGACTTCTTCCGCCTGTTTCAGAACAGCGACGTCCGAAGCTCTGTTTCCGGACTTTTCTACAGTTGCCTGAATTTTCAATACAGATTCCTGATTTACTTTATTAGCTGCGCCAGAAGTTAATTCGAGTGAATTATTCAATAAGATGAATTTTTCAATGATGGCCGAACTTACCTGCAATGCCAGCATTGCAGTCAGTACGAGATACATCATCCCGATCATCTTCTGACGAGGAGTTTCTTTTCCACCTGCCATAGGGTACAGCGATCAGTTAAAAGTTAATAATAATTTTCAGATTAAGATGTCTAATTACCGGATGGGGCTTATGCATTATTGCCTCTCATGGCAGTCAGCATATTTCCGTAAATTCCGTTCAGCGATGAAATGTTGCCAGTCAGTTTCGCGATTTCATTTTTGAATGATTCGGTCTCTTTCGATGTATTGGCAATATTCTCAAGGGCTGAAGACAAGTTACCATAGAATGCATTTACAGCTTTCAGGTGTTTGGTAGTGTCTTGCAGTTCGAGTTCATAAACGGCATTCAAAGCACCCAGGTTTTTAGTGATTTTCTGGAATTGCTCACCATACGATTGTGCATCTTTTGTGGCATTGGTCAGCGAAGCGACGGCTTCAGTTGCCTGACTGTAGGAAGTTGTAAAACCTTTGATCGAATTAGAAGCAGCTTTTACGTTGGTAGCATATTCGTTGGTAGCAACGGTCGCGTCTGAAAGGTCTCCGATGCGGCTTACGGTATCATTCAGATTTCTGAAATTTTTACCCAGATTATCGAAAATGTCAGGTGTGATTTTAGCATTAGCCAGCATCTGATCCATTCCGGCAGTAAGGCCTTGTCCGGCTGTTACTCCTGCAGTTCTTGAGATGGAAGGCCCGTTATAATCATCAGCCAGTTCGGGGTACACACGTTCCCAGTTAGGCTGCTTTTCATCAGGGTGAACATAAGTCTGTAATGCATAAAGGAGAAAAATCAATGCTTCTGTTCCTAAACCGATAGTAAGCATTTCACTGCCACCTTCCCAGTGCTGAATTTTGAAGAGTGCTCCTGTTACAACCACAGCGGCACCTACACTGTACATGGTAGGTAAGAATTTATCGAAGAAAAAGCTCGAACCGTTTTTGCTAGCCATAAAAATAAAAATGATTTACTGTTTTACTTAGAGATTTAGTTAGAGAACAAGGTATTGGAATATTTATTTTATCTGCGACGACGGCCACCTTCACCACCGAACCTTCCGTCCATATTATCCATGATGCATCTGAAGCCAAGATAAGAACGTTTTTCAGTTTCCAGCTCATAACTTCTTGTTCCTACCTGCAGGAAATAGGCAACATCTTTCCATGAACCGCCTTTAACGATTTTACGGGGTTCGTCCGGAAGGTCATTTCTGGGGTTCATATCCCATGTCATCATGGTCGAATTGTCGGCATAGGCATCCAGTGTCCATTCGGCTACGTTACCTGACATATTATATAATCCGAAATCGTTCGGATTATAAGCATTGGCTGGTGCAGTGTATGCATAACCATCCATATCAAAATTACCCCGCTGTGGTTTGAAGTTAGCCAGGAAACATCCCTTTCCGTTCATGGTGTAAGGGTTACCCCATGGGTATTTTGCTCCGGCCTTGCCGCCACGCGCAGCCCACTCCCATTCAGCTTCAGTGGGAAGCCTGAAGGCCATGGAGGCAAACATGCCTTCATTTGTGCGGTATTCATTGTAAATATTGGTACGCCATTTGCAGAAATACTGGGCCGCTACCCAGCTGACCCCTACCACCGGATAGGTATCAAAACCAGGATGCATGAAATAATACTGCGTCATGGGTTCATTATAGGTATAAGTAAAATCCTTCGTCCAGACAGTGGTATCAGGATAATACTGTGTCATAATTTCTTCCTCACCTAAAACAGAAATGGAATCAGCCAGCAACGCATTCACAAACTGACGGTATTCATGATTGGTAATTTCGGTGTCATCCATATAAAAAGAGGCGACAGTTACTCTTTTGTTCATGGTTGACATGGTAGCGAGCAGGTCTTCATCTGACTGTCCCATCAGGAAAGAACCTGACGGAATCTGAACCATTCCGGCTGGTGTGGTTGATCTGTAGCCTTTCCGGGCGGTTGCGGTTATTTCACCGTTGGTTATACCATCGTCCCCACCATTGCCGCCTCCAAATTTGTTCTTGATAAAGCCACAACTTTGTAAAAGCATAACTGAGGCTATCAGAAGTAAACCCTTAAACCCATTCCTATAGAATACGTTTACATTCATGGTATTTCAATTTTATTTTAAAATTCTGTCTAAAAACGATTGTATTCCTTGTATAGTATCTTTCTTCACACTGTATTTTATAAAATAACAATTCTCTGCTTACAGTCTCCTAACGTTATTTTGGATTATACTGGTATGTATTAATTCAATTTGTTCCGTATTCCGGGGTCAAATATAAAATATTCGTTCCAAACTTTCTAAAGTATCGGCTGATAATGAAAAAGTTTTGATGGGATTTACGGTGCATGTATTATTTATCAAAGCGGAATCTCGGGGTTCTGATGATTGTCTTTTTACCAAATTTCGGAGCGGGAATTACATAGGCAAGCAGTATTTCGTAGGAAACGGGTTCTTTGGCAGAAGTTCCGAAACGTACCAGATCCACTGCTCCTGAGAGCCGTAATGACTGGTCGGCTGTGATGCCGATACCACCCATGGCTATCAGCGCGTCTTGCTTACGATAGGTTACTCCTGCCCAGTAACGGCTGTTATAGGTAGCCATGGCACCACCTTCATATGAAAATTCTGTAAGATTGGTCTGCAGGTTGATAATAGGACGGATCTGCAACAGATATCCAGTTTCAATATTAATACCTGCCTGAAGGTGATAAGTACTCTGAACCGTGTTGATTCCTGCTGATGAATTGAACTGGTATTTTGATTTCATGAGGTTGACGGCAGACAGGCCAACATAAAAGGCGTCGCTGTTATAGTGCACACCGACTGAAACATTGGGATGCATTTCTGATGCGGTCCCTGTCTGGAGCAACGGATCGTCCTCATCATTGGGACGCAACTTGTTATAGTCCATCGCTTTTCTCAGAATGCCAGCTCTGACGCCCAGTGCCAGTGTACTTCCTTCGGCCACGTTCAGCCGGTAAGCACCTGACAGCTGAATATCCTGCATGGAAAGCGCACCGGTACGGTCATTGAGTGCAATAAGGCCAACCCCAAAGTTACGGAATGGCATGCTGGCTGATAAAAGCTGGGTAGTGGGCGCTCCGTCGGTTTCAACTGTTCCCTGATAACCGGCATACTGGGCACGGTGTGTAAGCTGTACCTGTGACACATTGCCTAACCCTGCAGCTGCAGGGTTATAGTAGAGTTGATTAAGCGGAAATAAACTGAACTGCGCGGATTGCTGCCCATAGGAAGAAACAGAAGCCGCTATGAGCAGACAAAGCCAGTAATTGATTTTTAGACGTAAGGAGATAGAAGTTAATTTCATAAGGATTTATCCGTGCTATGCTTAACTGTTCAGGACAGTCAGATTTTTTACATAACGCATATTCCTAAAAAAAATTGAGATTAGGAAAGAACCATCTGTAAATTTCTTGTATCCCTGGTTTACTTAATCAATCTGATTTGCTTTTCTTATATACAATTCCAGTGCGCCTGTCATTGACGGGGCATTAGGAAGAGGTGCCTGGATATCCAGAATAAGTCCGGCGTCTGTTACTGCTTTAGCTGTTGTGGGGCCAAATGCTGCGATACGTGTTTTGTTTTGTTTAAAATCAGGAAAATTCTCAAATAATGATTTAATTCCTGACGGACTGAAGAAAGCGATGATATCGTAATATACATCTTCCAGATCCGAAAGATCTGAAGATACGGTCTGATACATCGTGGCTTCTGTAAAATGAAGATCTTCCGTATCTGCAAATTCAGGGATATCATTTTTTCTGACATCTGAGCAGGGATACAGGAATTTTTCACTTTTATGCTTGCGGATCAGATCAAAAAGATCAGCGGCAGTTTTGGTTCCGCAGAAAATTTTACGTTTTCTGATCACAATGTATTTCTGGAGATAATTGGCGGTCTGTTCTGATATGCAGAAGTACTTCATATCAGCGGGTACTTCGACACGGCCTTCCTGACAAATACGGAAGAAATGATCTATAGCATTTCTACTGGTGAAAATGATTGCCGTATGGCTCAGAATGTTGATTTTCTGTTTTCTGAACTCTTTGAATGATAATCCGTCGACCTGAATAAATGACCGGAAATCAACTTTAACATTGTACTTTCTTTCAAGTTCATAATACGGGGAATTTTCATCTGCAGGTCTTGATTGGCTGACTAGTAAACTTGTAACTTTTGTCAATCGATCCTTCTCAAAATTAACGATTTCACTCATTATAATCTACCATTACATTAAACTTGAAAATATACCATACTTTATTGTAGTATGTACTTTATCCCGATGGTAAGTGGGATAATTTCGACAATGCAAAGGTAAGAAAATAAATACAGATTAATAAAAGACCCGGAAATGTTCATTATAAAGTACAGTAAAATGAACCGGATAAAATAGAAGGCTATGGTTAGATAAATGAGAAAATGTAAAAGACTCTGCAACTGGGCCAGATTGTAAAGATGACAGAACATCAGGATGATTGAAACCAGCAGATAAAAATGGAATGAAGACTGAAGCGTTTTCATAAAGTGCTGATTTGAAGAGGATTCTATGCCCAGTAGATTGCTGGTGATTTTGATGCTGAAGAGTTTCAGATAAATAATGGTTACACAGAAAAGGAATATTTCGGCGAATTCAATGAGCAGTCCGGGCATTTTTTCATTGTTCCCGGTAAAAAAACCGAAATGGTCAATACTACCTGAATGATAAGTAATGAAAAAACATAACGGGGTCATCAGCAAAGCTACCTGCATAATCATGAAAAAGCTTTCTGTGGAGAAGGGGTTGGTGTGTATTGTTTTTTCATCCCGGTTTTCTTTCCTGAAAAACTGGAGAGGGTTCATGAATGCCCTGTAAAATAGCGGGGCAATTGAAAGTACAAGTCCGTTGAGTGCAACAATAAGCAAAATAACCAGGATGAATAAATCCTGAAAACTGCTGTTATCTTTAGGCTTTATATTAATGACAGACGAAAGGTTATCGAAGCTCAGTGGTGTAGAGGCATCTTTCTTATGTCCGATCTGAACGGTCCGGCCTGAGACTTTTTCATGCCCGAAAAAAGTGAGCAGCAGGTCATCCTTCCGGTTGGCCATGAACAAGCTGTCAATATTAAGAATCACCCAACTGTCGGGCAGAATGATTTTCTGTAAAGCTCCGTTAATGAATAAATGGTTTTCTGCCCCCGTCCTGACCAGCAACTCATAATTCCTGTATTTGAGCAGATCAATTACCAGGTTAATGGCTGGGTCGTTTTCATGAAGTGAGCGCGTGTAAGGAACATAGTTGCGGGTATCTTCATTGTAGACAAGCCAGTCATTACTAAAGTCATGCACCAGATGATAGGCCGCATCGGGGCCGGTTCCATCAGGGTCTGCAGCTGCCAGAGGCCTTGCTGCCCACAGCATCAGAACAAGACTTAATATAAGACCTGGAATGATTTTCATCCGATAATAAAGAAAGGGCAGGGTATATTCCCGGCCCTTTTTCAAAATATACTTTTAATAATTATATTCTTCCAAGCGCTTTCAGCATGGTTTCGCCGATCACAGCGGGAGATTCGGCTACGTAAATACCGTTTTCGCGCATAATACGCATTTTCGCTTCGGCTGTATCGTCTGCACCACCGATAATAGCACCTGCATGACCCATTCTGCGGCCTTTAGGGGCTGTTTGGCCGGCTATGAAACCTACAACAGGTTTGGTGGTACCACTTTCCTTAATATAACGTGCGGCTTCTGCTTCCATGCTTCCTCCGATTTCTCCGATCATCACGATGGCTTCGGTTTCAGGATCATTGACCAGCAATTCAACGGCTTCTTTAGTGGTGGTACCAATAATAGGGTCACCGCCGATACCGATGGCTGTGGTCTGGCCTAATCCGGCACGGGAAAGCTGATCTACTGCTTCATAGGTAAGTGTACCTGATTTGGAAACCAACCCGATAGTCCCTTTTTTGAAAATGAATCCCGGCATAATTCCCACTTTACATTCACCTGCGGTAATAATACCCGGACAGTTAGGGCCGATCAGACGTGTATCTTTTCCTTTCAGATATTCTTTGGCAATCATCATATCCTTGGTAGGGATTCCCTCTGTGATACAGACAATTACTTTGATTCCGGAGTCAGCAGCTTCCATAATTGCATCTCCGGCAAATGCGGGAGGGACAAATATTATTGAGACATCGGCTCCGGTTGAGCGGACAGCCTGATCTACAGTATTGAATACAGGACGGTCAAGGTGCTTTTGGCCGCCTTTCCCAGGAGTAACGCCTCCTACCAGATTAGTACCGTACTCAATCATTTGCTGGGCATGAAATGAGCCTTCTGAACCAGTAAAACCTTGAACAATAATCTTTGAATCTTTATTGACTAATACGCTCATACTATTTGATTAATTTTTTTGGTAAATGTAGAACGATTTGCTTTAAGTAGCAAAATGTACCTGTAATTTGTAAATTGCAAAATCTTGCAAATCGTTCGTTTCTATGTATTTTCATTTATTATCAGACTGTATTTTAATATTCACAGTAGGTTTTGTCATTGTTAAATGCTTTGGTTTGATTAATGTTTCCGAAAGAATTTTCTGGTCATTTTTTTTGCTGACAACCTTGCTGGTTCCCATAACGGAAATCCTGCAGGTAATGAATATGGGAAAATGGCAGCAGATACAGCAGTTTCTGGAGCATCTGAAGGCAGTGGCGGGCGGTATCGGGCTCATTGCCGGGTCGTGGTGCCTGGTGACCTTATCCGATTTCAAGCCGATTGTTTCCATCGGTGTCATGATGGTTGCACTGGTACTGTTTGTTGCTGTGATCAATTTTCAGGCAGGGATTATGGCCATTATCATTCTGCCGTTTTGTATCATTTTTGTGCTGGTCATAGCCTGCTGGGGCTTGCTCCGGAGGCGCAGAAGTGCATTGTGGCTCGTATTTGCAATGATGTTTCTGTCTCTGAGCCTCAAGAAAATGTATTTGCCCATTGGTATGGAACAGATTGAAATACAGCATTATCTGACAACCCTTTCTGTGCTTTTTATAGGATATGCGATTCAGAACAAATATGTAATTTTGTTCAGATAAATAAGTGAAATTCATAGTGCAGGATATGTTATTTTCAGTGCAATAATTTTTACTAACCATCAGAGTGATATGAAAATTTCTTATTGGGGACATTCTTGTTTTTTAGTCGAATCAGGCGGAGTGAAAATACTTTTTGACCCTTTTATTACCCCTAATCCTTTGGCTTCGGAAATTAAGGCCGATACCATTGAAGCTGATTATATTTTTATTTCGCACGGCCATCAGGATCATACTTATGATGCCCTTGCCATTGCCAGAAGAACAGGTGCCACCGTAGTAGGGGTATGGGAGATTGCGGAATGGGCTGCTGCTAACGGAATTGAAAAAGTACACCCGATGAATATCGGTGGGAAATGGAATTTTGAATTCGGGAAGGTACAGATGGTACAGGCAGTGCATTCAAGCAGTTTCCCGGATGGATCGTATGCAGGTTATGCTGCAGGTTTTGTGATGCAGATCGCCGACAAAACTTTTTATTATGCAGGTGATACGGCATTATATAGTGATATGAAATATATCGGGGAAAAGTACAATCTGGATTTCGCGTTTTTACCTATTGGCAGCAATTTTACAATGGATCCGGAAGATGCCCTGACAGCTGCAGCGTATGTCGGTACCACTAAAGTGATCGGTATGCATTATGATACGTTTCCTTATATTATTGTGGATCATCAGGCAGTAGTAAGCCAGGCCGTTGCTTCCGGTATTGACCTCACACTGATGTCCGTCGGACAAACGCTGGATATATAGCCTGCGCTACTTCTTCAGATATTCATTTGCCTCTTGCACAACTGATTTATATTCAGCTGTTTTGAGGCATTTTTTATAATATTCTTTTGCCTGAGTATAATTACCGCGGCTATGGGAAATCCGGCCAAGCCCCGCATAGGCCAGGGCATGGTATTCACTGGTAAACTGTTCGTTTACAGGTAATGAAACAGTTTTGTTATACAAGGTTTCGGCTTGGGTAAGGTTATGATGAAATTTTTCCGCCAGATATGCCTGAAAAAGCTGAGTCCCCGGGTGATAGAGTGTTTGCTGTGGAAGTGGTTGTGTTTTCAGCAGCTTTTCCGCCTCACTGTATTTTGCGTTATGTAACAGCGTTTCGATGTAGACCATCCGGTAAACAGGATTGTCCGGATATTCGTGATTCAGTTTACGGATATATTGTAAGGCAGTTGCTGGTCTGTTTTCGTACTCAAGTAAAATATGTACCAGGTAAAAACAGGCCTCAGCATTAGAAATAATAGCCTTTTGTGTTGCCAAACCCAGCTGCTCAACTCCTTTTGTTTTACTGCCTTTTTTGAAGAACCAGATGACAGGTTTAATAATAGGTTTTTTCTCCGGATATACTTCCATATAGTAGTTATAGAGTCCGCTGGTAAAATAAAACTCAGGATTTTTCTGTACCATGGATTGCCCTCTGATCAGCGCGTTGTAGGCTTTTTTGGCTTCTAAGGCGGCTTTAAGCAGTTCATTCTGATAATTATAACACATGGCCAGATACCCCCTGGCCGCAATAGTATAGAATACGGCCTCGGGCTCCTGGCTGTCAGCTCCGAAATATTTGTCAATAGCCGTCAGGCATTCCTGTAAGGTTTTAATGTATAGCTGTAGTTCTTTCGGGTGATTCTGAATGGGCAGAAATTCCCAGTACATGCGGAAAGACTGAAGCAGCGGAATTACAGGATGCCCGGGATATTGTTTTTTCAGCTCATTTACATTGTGTTCTGCCTTTCTGAACTCAAAATTGTAAATAGAACTGATGCCGGCTTTGACATCCTTCAGCGCATCCTTGTCATTTAATAACTGGGCCTTTACCGGGTGAAAGCATAAAAACAGGAGAATTGCAAAATAACACGGAAAGTATTTAAGCACATACATACAGTATTTCAAAATAGTCTTGGCAGTGTCCTTCCGGACGATTAGTTTTGTTTGTTGATTCAAATGCCGGCTGATGTCGGCCGTATACGTGTACGAAAGTATCTGTATCCTTTGACTCTCCATCTAAACACAGATCGTATATTTTTAGTTTTGGTATGGTGCAATTCAGTCATTTTAATCTGGAAAATGGTTTACGTGTGTATGTTCATGAAGATCATTCGACCCCGATGGCTGTTGTCAATGTATTATATAATGTGGGTTCCCGGGACGAACAGGAGGATAAAACGGGATTTGCGCATTTATTTGAACATCTGATGTTTGGCGGGTCTGCTCATATTCCCGGTTATGATGAACCTGTACAGCGCGTAGGAGGTGAAAACAATGCTTTCACCTCACCAGATATCACTAATTACTATATTACACTTCCTGCGGTCAATCTGGAAACAGCTCTCTGGCTGGAATCAGACCGTATGCTGAGCCTTTCTTTTGATGAAGAGGTGCTGGAAGTACAGCGTAAAGTGGTTATTGAAGAATTTAAACAAAGATATCTCAACCAGCCTTATGGTGACCTGTGGCTTAAACTAAGGCCGCTTGCTTATCAGTCGCACCCTTATCGCTGGGCGACGATCGGAAAGGAAATTTCCCATATTGAAGATGCCAGGATGGATGATGTCAAAGCATTTTTCTTTAAATATTATCGTCCTGACAACGCCATTCTGGTAGTGGCGGGTAATGTGCAGACCGGGGAAGTACAGAAGCTGGTTGAAAAATGGTTCGGATCCATACCCAAGGGTGATATCAATGTGAGGAATCTGCCTGTGGAGTTACCACAGACGGCACCCAGGTTCCTGGAAACTTCTGCGAATGTGCCGTTGAATGCGATTGTCAAAGCGTGGCATATGCCGGGCAGATTTGACCCGGGATTTATAGCGGCTGACCTGCTTTCAGATATTCTTGGCAGAGGAAAGTCATCCCGGCTTTATCAGCAGCTGCTGAAAGAAAAGCCTCTGTTTAACAGCATTAATGCCAGTACTACTTCATCCCTCGATCCGGGGCTGATACTGATCCGCGGTTTTCTGAATCCTGGTGTAACACCGGAAGAGGCTGATGACGCTATCAACGGGTTGCTGGCTGATTTTCTGGCTACCGGACCTACGGAGGATGAGGTAATAAAAGTTAAGAATCAGGCTGAAGCGACGCTGGCATTTTCGGAAGTAGAGTTATTAAACCGCGCCATGAATCTTGCCTATGCAGCCAATGCCGGTGATGCTGATCTGGTGAATCAGGACGCCGTAAAAATTGCAGCAGTGACATCACGTGAAATTCATGAAATGGCAGCAAAAATACTGGTACCGGAAAATTGTTCAACGATGTATTACAGATCGCAGGCCAACGGAAGCATAGACAGTAAATAAATTATTTTTCAGTGACAACTATTAAATTTCCGTTCAGAGTAGGATCAGGGTATGATGTACACCAGCTTGAAGAGGGGCATCCTTTTTGGCTGGGTGGTATCCTTATTCCTCATACGCATGGGGCCAAAGGACATTCCGATGCCGACATTGTCTGCCATGTATTATGCGATGCCTTGCTGGGGGCTGCCAATATGCGGAATATCGGCTATCATTTTTCAGATAAGGATCCCGCCTGGAAAGGAGTGGACAGCAAAATTCTGCTGCAAAAAGTATTGGAAATGATCCGGGAGAAGGGTTACGAGGTAGGGAATGTGGACGTGACGGTGGTTTTACAGGAACCAAAACTTAATCCGCACATTCCGGCTATGAAAAGCTGTCTGGCAGCGGTAATGCAAATCGAAGAAGATATAATTTCCATCAAAGCCACTACCTCAGAATGGATGGGCTTTGTGGGTAGAAAAGAAGGAATTTCAGCACATTGTGTGGCTTTAATTTATAACGAATCCTATATTAACAGGTAACGGATGATGAAAGCTTTTAAATTTTCAGGACTGGTTTTAGCGACAGCAGGCCTCTTTGCGGGCACAGGATGGGCGCAGCAGGGAAATGAACCTTTGGGTTTTGAAGAATATGACCCGGTTTCCACCCTGAAGGTCGAGGAAAATGTACTGCGCCGTGCCAGGTACCCGTTTATTGATGTCCATAATCATCAACCCCGAATGCCAACCCAGGACCTCAGGCAGCTGCAGGTGCAGATGGATAGCCTGAACATGGGGATTATGGTGAATCTGAGCGGAAGAGGGTGGACGCAGGACTGGGACGAGGGAACGCAGCATCTGAATGCTTCCCTGAAAAATGCAAAAGATAACCTGCCGGGGCGTATGGTGGTTTTTACAAATCTGCAGTTTAAAGGTTTCGGAGAAAAGAGCTGGAGTGAAAAAGCTGTAAAACAGCTGGAGGCTGACGTAAAAGCAGGGGCGAAGGGCTTGAAAATATATAAGAACCTTGGCTTCAGTGGTTTAGTGGATGAAAAAGGGCAGCGAATTGCTGTAAATGATAAAAGACTCGACCCGGTGTGGGCCAAATGTGGCGAACTGGGTATTCCGGTATTGATCCATACGGCTGACGTACCTTCTTTCTGGGATCCGATGGACCGGTATAATGAAAGATGGCTGGAACTGAAACTGCATCCTAACCGAAGACGAAATCAGAATGATCCCGTTCCTTTCGAAGACCTGATCGGTGAGCAGCATGATATATTCCGGAAACATCCGAAAACTACTTTTATTAATGCTCACATGGGTTGGTATCCCAATAATCTGAAAAAGCTGGACAGCCTGATGCAGGCGCTACCCAACATGTATGTGGAAATAGGTGCTGTTATAGCCGAACTGGGCCGTCAGCCGCGGACTGCCGGTAAATTTTTTGAAAAATGGCAGGACCGGATTCTGTTCGGAAAGGACAGTTGGGTGCCATCAGAATATACCACTTACTTCAGAGTACTTGAAACGGAAGACGAGTATTTCCCTTACCATAAAAAATACCACGCTTTCTGGCGCATGTACGGTATGGGACTTTCTGATCAGGTGTTGAAAAAAGTGTACTATAAAAATGCGCTGCGTATCATTCCCGGACTGGATGCTTCCCAGTTTCCGGAATGAAAAGCAAATGCTTCCTGACAGTGAAAACAAAATTTACATATCATCAACTTTGAATTAAGATCGCCGGTCGTATCGCATGGAAAGATTTACAGGTTTATTAGGTGTCGTTCTTATCCTGGGTTTGGCATATGCCTTATCAAATAACAGAAAAGCAATTAATTACCGCACCGTAGTTGTGGGTCTGGCGCTTCAGTTCAGTCTTGCGGTTTTTATATTGCGCACTTCTGTCGGACAAAATCTTTTTCAATGGCTCGGAAATTCGGTACAAAAGTTGCTTTCATTTTCAGATAGAGGCGCTGAATTTGTATTCGGAAGCCTAGTACAGAATGAACTGATGATGCAGGCTTTCGGAAAAGGACATGAATTCATCTTCTTTTTCAAGGTAATACCTACTATTATTTTTGTAGCGGTTCTGGTAAATCTGATGTATCAGTTGGGTATTATGCAACGGGTAGTAGCGCTGATTGCCCGTCTGGTATATAAGCTGATGGGTGTAAGTGGTTCTGAAGCCCTGTCAAATGTAGCCAGTACGTTTGTGGGTCAGGTGGAAGCACAGATCATGATCAAACCCTACCTGAAAACCATGAC
>JBEBXQ010000087.1:0-21552 GCA_040391535.1 Telluribacter sp.
CCTGTTCCGTAAGGATTACCCCAATTTACCTTCCGGAAAATAACTCTTTCAACTGCCGCTCAGGGGTAGTCCCTTTCTCCAGTGCCCAACGCATCCACAGATAATAGACCAGGCCGGTTACAAACATGCCGTTCAGCAGTGAAATGAAAAATTCCTGGGAGAAATACCCTACCAGAAACCCCGCAATCCAGGCAAGGTAGGCGGCAGGATTAAAGCGCATATCGGGTTGCTGAAAATCCTTTTCATACAGATAACGGCGCTTCGGGAAACACCAGTAGTCAATGATCACGGTCATGGCTATAGGCCCTACCAGCCAGGCCAGAAACTGTAAAAAGAAATTGAAGATCTGGTCGGGGCCATACCATGAAAAACATAACGCCAGCAACCAGCAGATTATCAATACCAGCTTACGGTTTTCTTCCTGGTTGTTATATTGCGGCACTGGCGGTGTAGCCATCATGTTGGCACCGAAATAAATGGCCGCCATAGCCGTGGACCAGGAACCGAGAAATATGGCCACAAAAGAAATTTCAAGCAGGCCAAACTTATCCATTATCAGGAATATATTCCATTCACCGGTGGCTAACGCTCCCAAAGTAGCGGCCACGTACTGAAATACCATCAGCACTCCGTAGGTAAGAAACAGCCCCCAGGCGGCCTGTTTACTATCTTTATAAAAACGCGTAAAATCGGAGATAACCGTATTGGCATGCAGCCATCCACCGGCAGCTGAGGTAAAGACCACCAGGGCCGAAGCAGAAGCCACCGGTGATTTTCTGATGATTTCCTGCAAACCGCCTCCGATATCCAATGCTCCCCACAGCGTTACGATCAGCACAATGACAATGGCCGGAACAGCCAGATAATCCACATAGGCAATCCATTTCATCGTTTTATAGGCCGGTAGTAAAAACAGGAATGCAATCATCAGGGTCATTCCCCAATACAGCAGCGTTTGTTCATTGCCGATACCCATCATTTCAATGAAGGCGTCGCGGGTCAGGTTTAATATTACCGCAAACCAGACCACCGTAGTAATGGACATAATGAAATTGGGCAGCAGTACACCGATATTCCCATACGAATACCGGAAAATCATAGCACTGGTGTAGCCCGTTCTGGCGCCGATAATACCGATCGCAATGGCAATAAAGGTGTTGAACACACCCGCCATAGCGATCACGATCATCGCCTCCCGGAAGGATAACTGGCTGCCGACGAGTCCGCCCACCAGAAGACTGGAAACGGTGAGTACCAACCCCCACAGAATAAATGTATTACTCCAGAACCCTAATTTTTTAGCGTCCGGCAGTTTCGATCTTACCTCGTCTCCCTCGTTTAAATACGGTTCTGTACCTATAGTTTCCATAATGATTATGTTTTTGTTTTTAAATACACGGGTTACATTGGTCATTGTTTATCCAGCCGGTTATGCCATATTCATCCATCAGCGACAGGCAGGCAGAAAGCGGTTTGATTCCTTCAGAGGCACTGGCCGCTGTAAGACTGGCCGCTGCCACACATACACCCCATTTCAATGCCTTATCCATCGCATTTCCTTCGTGAATACCGGTCAATACTCCCGCGGCAAAGGCATCGCCGGCACCCACTGTGCCTCTGATTAATTCAGGAGGTATTTTTACAGCGTTCTGCACACAAACGGTTCCCTTCTGATGCAGGGCAACGGCCCCTTGCGGAAAGTGAATAACCACCCATCCGTTAGCGCCCATATCCAGGATGTGCTGCGCCATACTTTTTATACTTTGCAGTGAAGGTCCGGTCTCTGAAAACAGCAATTTTTCGCCGGTCAGCTTCTGTGCTTCAAATTCATTGATAAACAGTATATCCGTATAAGGTAATGCTGACGGAATAATGCTACCATACCGGTCAGACTGCTCACTGACAATATCAACGGAAGTAAGCAATCCGGCTGCTTTGGCTGATGCCAGCACTTTCGCGGCTTCCGACACACCGTTATGATCCAGTGTGTCCAGCTGATCGAGCAACAACAGATAGCCCAGATGAAAAATCAGGGCGTTGGTATGCTTAAAATCAAAATCATCGGCACCAAGTCCGGAATTGACCCCTCTGAAATGAAAAAAAGTCCGCCTGCCGGTATGGGCGACCGTCATGACGTCGGTATAGGAGGTCTGGCCATCCCGGATTGTTTTCAGCTGTGAAACATCAATACCCAGTTGCCGGCATTCGTCCAGAATATACCGGCCGCTTTCATCGTCACCTACCCGCCCGATCCCGGCCAGCGGTATACTTACATTCAATCTGGAAACCGCTTTCAGAACACTGTATGGGGCGCCACCGTTGGATGTGCCGGCAGACCGGATATTGGCGAGCGCTTCTTCACCCGGATAGACATCTGTCATTTTCACAAAATCGACAATCCAGTTTCCTCCCGCGATAATGCCTCGTCTGATCGTATTTTTCATAAAAACAGAATATGCTGATAGTCCATAATTATACGCCACCGGCCAAAGCCGTCAGCCGATTTTAACGGCTGTTTTCCGTTCATTGGAAACCAGTGCCTGTCTGAATACCTGGTGACTCTGAACCGCTTCGTCAGGTGTAACGCATCCGAATCTGTTTTCCAGAAACCCGCCCCTTTCAGCAAAAAAAGCGGCGAGCATCTGCATAAAACAATCCGGAAAGCCCGGTTCAAAAATACCACCGGTAATGGTCGGGAATGACGTCTGAAAACCCAGATCAATTCTTTTCCAGCCTTGCTCCTGACTGCGCTCATAGAGCCACAGTACTTTTGTGTCACAGGTATTGTACCGGACACCGCCTTCTGTCCCCAGCACTTCAATATACCAGGAGTTGGTTTGTCCGGGAGCCAGGCGTTTCATTTCCAGTAGCATCGGAATTTCATTTCCGTCCACAGTCACCGCAGTCGATAAAGTTGCGTTGTTCCAGGTATCACAAACGGCCTTCCCCCCCTTTCCGTCGGGGCGAAGCGTGATGATTTTCTGGAGCTGTGCAAAAACCCTTTGTGGCATCCAGCCCATTCTTAAAGGAATATGCATCACATGCATTCCCAGATCTCCCAATACACCGATCTCACCACAATAAGCCGATTGTCTTTTCCAGTTGATCGGTTTTTCAGGATCCATATCACTGGAATGGCAAAAACCCGCATTGACCTCAAAAATCTGACCGAGCCTTCCCGAACATATTTCTTCAATCACGCGTCGGGCACCCGGGAGAAACGGCATTTCGGAGCTGCATCGCACAAACCGTCCCAACTCGTTTGCACGGTTTCTGATTTTCACCGCCGCCTCCAGGTCTATTCCGAAAGGTTTTTCGGCTAATAAATCTTTACCTGCTTCCAGCACATCGAGGTAATACTGCAGATGCAAATGATGAGGTAACGCAACGTAGACTACTGAAATATCTTTACGGGCCAGCAGTTCCCTGTAATCGGTAGTTAATAATTCAACCGAGGGAATCTGTCTGTACCAGTTCAGGGCCTCTTCATTCAGGTCACATACGGCTTTCAGGATGACATTCACCGGAAAATGCTGCAAGGCAAACCATCTTCCGAAGGCGCTGGCCACTTCCTTTCCCATCAGGCCGCCCCCGATAATGCCAACCCCTACAACGGATTTTTCCATACCGCTATCCGTTTATAAAATGAAGCACATCTGATGGCCGGGCATCTTCATGGACAATCGCCATTAACGCCCTGGTCATACCACCCGGATTGACATGCTGAACCACGTTGCGGCCATACACAATCCCTTTGGTTCCCTGCTGCATCAGCCGGTAGGTTTTATCCAGAATTTCCTCGTCAGGGGCGCGTCCGCCGCCTCTGACCAGAATAGGGACAGAACCCGCCAGCTCGACAATTTTATAATAATCATCCACACCGTCTGTCGGATCAGCTTTGATCAGATCGGCACCAAGTTCGACAGCCTGACGAACCATAGGTGCTATCAGGTTTATATTCCCGTCGACCATATAACCACCGGCTTCCTGATTCGGCCTGAAAACCAGCGGTTCAATCATTAACGGCATGGAATAATAATCACAAAGCGGCTTAAGCTTCAGTATGTTCTGAATACAATGATCTGTAACTTCCGGTGCGCCGGGAATCCTGAACAGATTGACCACCACACAGGCGGCATCCAGCCGGAGGGCCTGCAAAACGGGCTCTTCGATCATACGGCTGTAGAGCACTTCCGGCAATGATGACCCATATACATTCGCGACATCTGTACGCAAAACAAGTGCCGGTTTCCTTTTTCCAGGGATGGACTGCAAATGATGGGCCTGTCCTATGGTTAACTGAATCGCATCAGGACCGGCATCTACCAGCACCTGCACGGAGCGCTGTATATTTTCGATACCGGATAAAAATGTATTTTCGCAAAAGAAGCCATGGTCTATGGCCACGTCAAAGCACTTCCCCGATTGTTCATTGAACAACCTGTTTAATCTGCTGGATTTCATAAAATAAAATTTAATGGTTTTCTGTTCGCAATACGGAATGCTCATCCTTATTGCTTAAATACTTTTTTTAATGCTCTTTCAGAAGTCCGGCAACACTCACCGGTACTCCGCCCTTTTTTTTACTTTGATACGCGGCTTCCATAAAAGCATATATTTCAATGGTTTCCTTCTCCGGCACGGGTAATTCGCCTGATCGGAAAAAATGAAGAATAGCGATTACCAGTGGCCTGTACCCTTCAAACTTTCCAAGCGGCGCAATGGCTTTGCTCCCGAAAACAGTGCCACCAAACCCGGACCTTCCTTTTCGGATTCCCCGAACGGTACCGATGCGGCCGTCGGCCCAGGTACCTACGGCCACATCCGTATCGTTTTGATGAGTACAACTTACCCACTGGCAATGACTTCCCATGACCGTGTAAAGCAATTCTACCGCATGGGTCCCGTCCCAAAACAAATCAACATGCGCAGGCTGAATGGGGGCCGGACCGTAAACATCTGCTCCAAGCACTTCCCCGACAATCCTTCCGTTTGCCGTTTCAGCACCTTCTTTGATGTACCGGAGGGCCGAAGCAGAAAACACCGGAACCTTATACCGGCGGGCAGTCTCGTAAATCTTCACTACCTGCTCAAACGTATCCGCTACAGGTTTATCAAGGTAAACCCTTTTACCGGCCTGTAATACCGGAATGATTTCCTGATAATGGGGCCTGCCGTCATTGGTCAGGAGCATTACGGCATCCACTTCTTTCAACAGGTTTTCTATGGAGCTGACAAACTTCACGCGGTTTTTAATCATTACCGACCGGAAGTTTTCCAGCTGAGCCTCTGAAAATTCCACATCCTTATTTCCCGGAGGATGATATACAGCCGTTACCACGCAGTCTGCAAAATCACTGTTCTTTAATTCTCCGTTAATAATTTCTGTAAAATCGGCAGAATGCACCGACAAACCGATCATACCAATCCTGATTACCGGGCTCTGGCGGACAGGAAACAAATCAACGCTTCCTTTAACCCCGGCTCCGACCAGCATCATGGAACTGATGAAAAAACGCCTTGAATAATTCCTTTCCGGATGATGCATAATCTATACCAAAAGATATTTAACGTATGTTCATTACTTCACTTTCATCAGGCCACGCATTACGGGGCCATGACCCGGGAAAGTACAGACAAACTGATAATCACCCGGTTGTGCAGGCGCATCGAATCTCATCACTTCTTTGGTTTTCGGGCCAATCAGCTTTGAGGCGTAAAGGATTTTCTTATTCTGAGGTGTATAATTCAGCTTTTCTCCGTTTTCACCCATCTCCATGGCCTGTTGCGCGACCTCGTCCGCTGCACCGGGTGTTACAATCAGCAGATTATGGGGCATCAGATCTATATTATCAAGGGTCAGTTCTACTTTTTGCCCTGCCTTAACCGTAAACTCAGCTACTGAAAACCGTAGTTGAATGGCCTCCACCGTCAGCTTAGCTACCTGCTCTTTGGTGAGATCAAGCTTTTTGTCAAAGTTCCCCGCGGAACCTGATTCCGGAGCGGGAGCCTGTGTTCCATGACTGCTGTGATCAACGGATGCAGAAGAATCAGGTTTTTGCCAGAAGCTCTCGTAAAATGTTCTGAATTGCATTCCGCTGATTTTATTATCAGTTCCCCCGGAAAAATGGGAACTTCTGTCGCTCCAGAACCATGCTACCTTCTGTGCCGCTATCCGTGCCTGTTCTTCCGGTGCCTGCAGCATCACCCGTAACAAGCTGTTGTTTTTGACATTATGCTGCTGGTGTACCCAAAGAATTTCGAGCATCGGCAGTATATCCTCTTTTTTATTAACGTCCAGTTTTGCTGCCCATTCCTGTGCTTTCTGAATCACCTCTTCCGTTTTTCTCCCGCTGAGCTCTACTCTTACCCGGTGACGTACTTCATCTTCCTTGCTCCTGAATAACTCAAACAGTTTTTCCACGGGTTCCCCTGCAATTTTAGCGGGTGTAAGCAGCGGTCTGTTCCTGGCAGTAACCCTGTAAATTCTTCCGTGTTTCTGATCCCGGCTGGCATCCCTGAGGTTATACGGCGAGTGCGTTATTACTGCATTTTGCCAGTCGCTGAAATACAACGCACCATCAGGACCCACAACAGCATCTGTAGGCCTGAAGTTGGGATCACCGGTGTAGCTTGCAGGTATAGGCCGTGGTGCCGCTTCACTGTTGGGGGCAAATTTCGGATCATTTCCGGTATACAGGAAATTTTCCGCTTCAATTCCTTCAATGACACCTTCCTTTTTGTATTCAAGGTTATACCGCTTAATACCCTGGTATCCGATGACATTCAGCAGCATGAAACTGTTCCAGTATTTATCAGGAAAATGAGAACTTGCCATCACCATATTAGCGGTTACCGGCCTTACGGTCTGGGCAAACAACGGTCTTTTATCAAACCTGCTCACATCGGTTGTAGAAGTTACTTTACGGTCATAATATACCTGGAAAGTCTTACCGCTGGTAGCATCTGAAATAAACATATTTCCCCATTTATCAACGCTTATTCCATGCGAATTGGGCGTATTTTCCACCACAAAGGAATACTCGAAGGTTCTGGGATTGAAACGGTACAACCCGGGAGTTCCTGACTCCTCGCTTTTGCGGTAAGGCGTTTCGACGTTTTCCAGAATAAAAATACCCCGCTGGTAATAGATATTGCCATCCGGAGCAAAAATCAGATTATTTGCTGAATGGTGGGTATCATCCGATCCCAGGCCGCCAAACAGCTGTTGGGAATAATCTGCCACGCCATCACCGTCGGTATCTTTCAGAAAAAGAATATCCGGTGCGGAAATGACCACTACCCCGTTATTCCAGAATTCAAATCCTGTAGGATTGGAAACGTGTGCAAAAGTGGTTGATTTATCGGCCTTTCCGTCTCCGTCAGTATCGGTGAGGTAAACCAGGCGGTCTTTCATCGGCGTCCGGGGCTCCCATTTCGGGTAATCGGCCCAGGCCGCTACCCACATCTGCCCTTTTGAATCTACCTGCATGGCCACCGGGTTCGCGATTTCCGGAAACTCCTCTTCCGATGCAAATAAATGAACCTGAAGATCCTTAGGCACCGTCATGCGGCTGATCGCTTCTTCCGGATCAATATAGACGACATCGCGTGTAATATGCGTTCCTACGATCAGCGGATCCGGAACATTGCTGTCGTCAAGGTCCATATCACCTCCCTTTGCTCTTGCCCAGATGCGACGATCGCGGTTGGCGGTCAGGGAGTCAATCATGACCAGCTCGCGGTTCAGTGTAGCTTTGTTACCATCCTGTATTGAACGGGTTCCCCACACGTCGTTGCCACTGGTGGTACGGTAACGCTTAAACCAGTGCCAGTTTTTATTGAGGACGGCGCTTCTGAGTGAATCCAGTTTTACGGTTTCCATTTTCACTTTTTTCCCAAGGCCATTTTCTGTAATGAATAAGCCGATCTGACGGTTACCTTCTTCATTCAGATGAATACCATTGATGGTTAGCGGCTCCTCCGTCTGATCATACATTTGCTGAGATGCCGTAAAGAGATCTACAAATCCTACGTTTTTTGCTTCTGCCACTTCTTTCATGGCTTTGGTATAAGCCGCAATCCGCAGGTTATTTTCTGAGCCATCCGGCAAATCAGGGGATTTCAGGTTTTCATGCGCAATAGGTGAAAACATAACGATGCGCGGCGTACTGACCGAATCATATTTCCGAGCAAGCGTATGGTCAATCCAGGCTTCGAGCTGCTTTTTAAACTCCTCCGGTTTATCTTCAAAGGATTCATTGTAACCGAAAAAAGAAAAGATAACATTGGCTTTCATCTGTGTCAGATGCGCATCTCCGTCACCGAAACCCTCATGTGCCCGCGGACGGTAGTGTACCTGATCACCGGAGTAGCCAAGATTACGGATAACCAGCTCATTTTCAGAAAAGGCTGATTGAAGATAGGTTTCCAGCCAGCCGTCGTGCTGAAAGCGCTCAGCCAGAGCATTTCCGATAATAGCAATATGATCTCCCTTTTTTAAAGCTACCTGCTCATCGCCGGAGCAGCCTGTAAGCATCACAGCAAAGGATACCAGGATCATCAGAATCCGCGTCATTTTCGTATGTTTTATTAAAAATTCCATTTGTTAAAAATTAAAACCGGAAATCCCCTCCGGATACTCGTTTTAATAAAAAATTCAGTGCATTTCAATGGAACAGGTACCCAGCCCCGGACGGTAGAAATTGAATTGTACGTTTGGGTGATCTGCCAGCACTGACATGGGTACTGAAGTATCCGGTATTTTGTGCGAAATCATGTAGGTGGTCAGACGCTGGCCAAAGGGATTATCATGCATGCCGGCATGCCAGATGGATACCTTTTCGGTTTCCCAGGTTTCTCTGGGCCCGACGGTTACGGCCTGCGTCGGAATCAACGGTACATTTCCGCCGCAATGCAGCCGTGAATTCTGCTGTACTGTAATAGGATGCAAATCCAGCACCCTGGTACCGAGCTGCTTATACTCCTCTACCGTTTGCGGACGGTCTTTATAAATTCCTTCCCGCTTCGGTGGTTCATTAAAAGCCCAGTGTTTCACATCGCCTTGTCCGCCCTGCATAATCAGGCACCGGGCCTTTTTCCAGGTTTCAATAAATTCGGCCGTATCCGCTTTAGGAAAATGCAGGTTTTCTTCCGGCATGGCCAGTTTTTTATCAATACGGTTATAACACAATTCCTTAAAGGTTTTCTTAAAAGACAGTGAATGCGTTTCCGGCACTTCCTTTCCGTCAACCACCCATTCGTCCATACTCCAGAAGTGTCCGTGTTTTACTGAAATTCCCAGTTCATTGATGATTCTGGCTACCAGCGGCAACTGCTCAGTGGGGCCGATAGGACCGCATAATCCTACCGGATTACTTTCCGTAGCCTGTTTCCAGACGTTGACATATTCCAGTGCCTCAGCCAGGTAAAACTCTTCAACGGTATTGTAAAATACCACTTTAAAGCCGGGACGTGATAGTTTCACCATATCCTCCGGTGTAAGGGCGGCAATTTTGTCGGTTAATTTAGAGTCCAGTTCCAAAGTGGTATAGTCCCACCAGTCAGGAGCAATTGAGCTAATCCTGCGCATATTATTAAAAAGTTAGTTTAAAAGAATAATTAATACTACGTCAGTCCGGGATAAGATTACCCTATAAACCGCAATCTTTCAGAGTTTTACGACCGTTATCTTCTTCCTGTTTCTATCATCATTTGTTTCTATCATCATTCCACTTTCTATAATCATTCCACCACTTCGCGGTTATTTTTAGTCCTAGAACTGACCGGATGATAGAAAAAAAGCTGATATGATCCCAAACCCGAACTGACGTTAATACTGATACTGTTTATTGGACTGATACAATGGTCCCAATTCATTCAGAGGATCGAAATTTTCCTCAGAAAATCCGAGATGAAGGTGCCTGCGCCACCCCTCTGCATGCATAAATTCCCCTGACATCCTTCCTATTTCCTTCGAAAAAGATTCCATAGTCAGTAAATAGGAATTCATTTTCTGGCTGTCCTCCAGCCAGTTCTGCTGGCTTTCGTGTGCCTTAAGCGCATTCATTTTCACCCCATGCACAGAGGATGTATCAATGAATATTTCAGGGATAATCCGCTCACGAAGCGGTCCGCTCAGTCCGTGCGGCACAGCATGATAAATGGCACAGTTATAATTACCAACGGCAGGATTTCCGGTATTATAATTCGGAACTCCTCTGACAAAAGCCGCTGTGGTGGCAAGCCGGCTTGTATTCATGTGGTCTTCCATGTAATCAGTCGGGGAATGCGTAAGGATTACATCAGGTCTTATTTTTCTCATCACAGCTGAAACCTTCCTTAACAGGCCGGTTTCGTAGAATATTTCAAAGTCATTGCAGACAGGCGGGTGAAACTCCGCACCCAGGATAGCAGCCGCTTTCCGGGCTTCTTCCAGCCTGATCGCCGCGGTTTTTTCCGAATCATGCTCTGTACTTCCGCAATTCCCCGTCGAAACATTCATGTAATGAATTTCATAACCATGCTCTCTTAATAAAACAAGAGTACCGGCCATCAGAAATTCAATATCATCAGGATGAGCAGCAATTGCAAGTGCCACCTTTTTCATATACCTACAATTTTACACTTTGTCCGGTAGCAGCCGATTTGTCTGCCGCAAAAATGATTTCATGGGTTTTAATTGCCTCTTTCAGCCCGGTGAGCGGCATATCTGTTCCGTTGAGAACGGACTGAAAAAATGTATCAAACTGCAACTGGTAAGGGTGGTCGGCCACATCGCCGGAGTCCAGCATACCCATGGACAATTCACTCCAGTTTTTCTTGTCTGACTTCAGTTTTGACGAATGGAATTTATTATCAAGAATACTCCCCTCACTGCCAAACAGATGCGTATGGAAATAATAAGGCTGGATACAATCCACACTGGCAGCACATTTGGCAATTTTTCCGCTCCTGAACTTAAGAATGGTTACGCTGGTGGTATTGTATTCGTAGGGAGCAAAAATATCGCTTTTGGTCTTGGTATCGTAACTGGTTACTTCTTCCACGTCTGAACCCATAAACAACAGCAATGCATCCAGTGCATGACAACCCGCGGTCAGCAATGAACTGCCGCCACCTGATTTCTTTGCATTCCACTCAAACTGACCGTACCACGGGCCTATGCCGTGCAGGTAATCGACCTCCGCATAATGCAACTCGCCGATCAGGCCCTGGTCCAGCACGGCTTTGGTTGAAATAAACTGGTTGGAATACCTGCATTCAAAACAGATGCAGAATCTGACATTGTTGGCTTTAACCGCTGTTTCAATCTCTACACAGTCGCTCCAGGATAATGCCATCGGCTTTTCCAGAATAATATGCTTACCGGCCTTAGCCGCTGCCACTGCATGTTCCTTATGCTGATAGGTATAACTACAAATCGACACCGCATCAATATCTTTGTTGTTCAGCATTTTATCCAGATCTGTATAGGAAGTGACCGCCCTTCCCCACTGCTCACTCAGCTCTGCATCATTCAGGTTCCTGGATGAATATATGGCCGTCACCTGACCGAATCCTCCGGCATTAATAGCAGCGATATGGGCAGTTGCTACCCAGCCATAACCGATAATTCCAACATTTAATTTTTCCATAATGATTAACTATTATTTTACTTACTGATTGAATTCCTGGCATTGGTCAATACTTTTTCAATACTAACTTTCACACCACCCTGTTGCTTACTTTGCTGCGCGGCCTCCATGAATGCATATATTTCTATGGTCTCTTCTGCCGATACGGGCGGTTTTCCTGTTTTAAAAAATTCCACGATCTTCACCACAAGCGAACGATAACCTGTAAACGCATCGAGTGTAATAATATCACCTGAGGTAAAAACGGTACCTCCGAAACCTCCTTTCCCGGAGCGTATGCCCCTGAACGTACCTGCTCGGTTCTTCTCCCAGAAACCCGTTACCAGGTCCTCCTCTGCGGTATGCTGTACGTGCATCACTTCTTTGCATCCTGCTCCCATTACGGTATACAGCAGCTCCACTCCGTGGATCCCATACCAGAAAAGATCGGTATGGCTTTTTTCCAGTGCTGCCGGACTGTACGTAAAAGCACTCAACACTTCTGCCTTATTAATTTTTGAGGCGTTGTCGACATACCTCAGTGCGGATGAACTGAATATGGGTACTTTATATTTTTCAGCAAGCGCATAAATCCTGAGCACTCCTGCCAGGTCGGCAGCGACGGGTTTATCTACAAATACCGGTTTTCCGGCTTTCATGGCGGGCAATACTTCTTCAAGATGCGGGCGGCCATCGTTTGTTTCTATCAGCACAGCATCTACCATATTCAGCATTTCTTTCATGGATGATACTATTTTTACACCCGTTTGCCTGATATCCGCTTCAAACTTCGTCAGCTGCTCGGGGGTAAAGTCCACATCAGGATTTCCTTTCGGGTGATATAATGCTACCATTTTACAGCCATTCAGATCTGCCTGCCTGGCCGGATCATTCAGAATCTGTGAAAAGGCGGCACTGTGAACAGAAAGGCCTACTAACCCCAGCCTGATCTCTTTGGCGAATAATGCTGCCGGCAGGGCAAAACTTTCAGCAATACCTGATAACCCCAGTCCTGCACCTGCTGCCGCTGATTTCAGAAAACTACGACGTTTGAGCATTTTTTTCATTATTTATCAATCACTTACATTAAACATTTGGTTACAGGTGCAAAAAAGACTTTCTTTTTCTGCTGCTTCATTCTTTTGGTACCCCCAGGCAGATCCTGAAGCCATCGCGGGAATCAGAATATGAAGCGCTTTTCAGCCCCAGCCTTACCGCACAACGGGCATTTCCGGGCACGTCAAAGTAATTTCCACCCTTACAGACCGGACGATAGTTTTCCTTTACGGTCAGCAATGCTTCATGGCCTCCTTCTGGATCAAAATGATCCAGGACAATTTCCCATACGTTGCCACACATATCAGCAAGACCAAAACCATTTCTGCCCTTTTCACCATAATGATCTACCGGCGATACAAAGGCAAAACCGTCGCTCCAGGGAGCACTTGCCAGCGGCCATTTCTTGTTCCGGCCCGGCAGGAAGTCGACCGCTGATATATTGAGCCGGCCTTCGCCGTCACTCAGGTCATTGCCCCACCAGAAGTAAGTGCTTTCAGTACTGCCACCCCGGCTGGCATATTCCCATTCAGCTTCTGTAGGGAGCCGGTATACCAAACCTGCCGGTAAGCGCCCTGCCGCTTTTTCACGTTTGGTCAGCCATTCACAAAAAGCCTTCCCGTCATTCCAGCTGACCGATACCACCGGATAATCATTCCGGAGCGGAAAACCGAAATTGGGATCACGCCAGCTTTTACCGGGCATTGAAATCCAGGGGTGTGGTGGTGCTTTGGCCGTAATTTTCCATTCCGGGTCAAATACCTGGGTTTCCCCACCGGGTTTTTCAGCATCTGTCACATAACCCGTCTCTTCCACAAAACGTTTGAATTCTCCGACACTGACCTCCGTCCTTCCCATCCAGAAACCATCTTTTACGTGCATCTGCCGGGGCATAGCCCCTTCATACGATTCACGTTCGGTTCCGGGAGTGGCCCCACCTTCAACACCTGTTGCCCAGGCCTTCTCTTCCGGTGTACTACCCATTTTAAATGCTCCGGGTGGTATATAAACCACTTCGAGAGCTACATTATTTCCAAGATCAATCTTTTTAGACTGTTCTTCCGGAAGCATGTTAATTCCGTCCGGAATCTCAAAGGAGGCTGTCAGCAATGCTGCCTTTTCTTCACCTGCCGGATATAAAATCAAAACCCCGGAAACAGCTGTCAGCATCAAAAGCAATATCTTATTCATCATCATTCATTTGCAGTTAAGCTTTCTGATAAAAAGTTAGTAATCCGATTATCAAGTACTGTAATCAGGTCGGTTCAGTAACACAAACCGACCTTTATTACAGGCGTTTTCTCTTTTGGAAAAGCCTGCTGGTGTAACAAGCCTTTAAAGAGCACGCTATCAATAACCGGGGTTTTGTTCTAATTCGGCATTAATATTGATTTCATAGAGCGGAATCGGCAACAGGGCCATAGTGGGTTTAATACTGCCTGTTTTGTCAATCACCTTATAATGGCCTCTGTATTTTCCTACGGTTTCTACCTTATAAGCAGTGTAGTTATCAGGATCATCCGTTAGTTTCATCCCGTAAAACTGTCTGTTCATTACGTCCATATAAATATCCCATCTCCGGATATCCATATAACGGATCAGCCTTTCCAGACAGAACTCAACACGACGTTCTCTCCTTAAGATTTCGGTAAGTTTCACCGGGTCGGTTTCAGTAACGGGTGGCATTTTCACTTCTTCTCTTCCGCGCACTGCATTAATAGTCTGATCCAAAAGCTGTCGGGTGATCGGCTGTCCGCTTTCAATCATGGATTCAAGATAGCTTAATAATACTTCCGGATATCTGATCAGAATGATATCATCCCCTGAAGAACCCTGATCTCCGCTATAATCCTCCGTTACATATTTTTTCCAGCCATAGCCTGTGGCGCCCACCAGCGACGCGATACCACTGTTTGTTTTGCTGGGATGACCCAGATAGAGCTGCCCGCGGAAAGTGGTATATTCGGGCAGAAAAACACTGGCATAAAGCCTCGGATCTCTGTTTTCGTATGGATTTTTGGGATCATAAAGCGGGGAAGTTTCTATAGGCAATCCGTCTTTCATCAGAAAAGCGTCAATTAACCCCTGAAATACATTGTCCTCCTGGTAACCTCCATAAAAGTCAGGATGATAGTTCCGCTGATTCTGAGCATTCCCATACAGCCCCGCCACACAATTGGTCGAAAGGATAATCTCTTTACTGTTTTCACCTTCTTCCTCAAAGAGTTTCTTATACCTGGGGTCAATGATATGTGCATCCAGATCAATGATCTGTTTGTAGGTTGCCACCGCATCTGCCCACTTCTTATGGATCATCTCTAAACGTCCTTTAACTGCAAGCGGTGCCGCTTTCAGTATTCTGCCCTTTTCATTTTCAGGCCTTGAAGCCGGCAGGTCGCCGGCAGATAAAGTCAGCTCACTGATACAGAAACCAACCACTTCGTCCAGCGAATTTCTGGACTGATTATTAGCCTCCTCTATAGTGAGTACGTTGGTAATCAGTGGCACCCCTCCATACAAAACCGAAAGATAAAAGTATTCGTAGGCCCTCAGGAATCTTGTCTCTGCAATATATTCCGCTTTTTTCTGCGCATCCATGTCAACTTTCTCTATGTTTTCAAGAAAGTAATTGGCTTTAAATATGGTACGGTAAGCACGTTGCCAGATGGCCAGCACCACCTGATCGTCTCCGGGGACCAGATAACCGCTGTAAATCACCCCAACGGCGCCCAGCTTATAGCCCGAATCATCGGTGGCACTTGCCATAATGAGCAGTTCATTGTTATAGCCGTTGTTACCTACATTACTTCCGTTGTAAATCCCTGTAAGGGCGAGTTTCGCGTCCGATTCAGTTGTCCAGAATGATGCTTCCGACAATTGGGTCAGCGGTTGTTCATCGAGCCAGCTTTCCTGACAGCTGCTCAGGAAAACAGTAATTGTAAGCAGAACAATTCTTACGTAAGGTATATGGACTAATGTCTTCATATTGTTAAAACTTTTTAATTAAAATTTAACATTCAGGCCGGCAACATACAGTCTGGACAACGGATAAAACCATGCTCCTCCACCTGTCTGCATTTCAGGGTCCCATCCTTTATAATATCCCGAAACGGTAAACAGATTTTCACCACTGACGTAGATTCTCACTTTGCTCAGGAATGTTTTTTCCAGCAACTTATCAGGCAGACTATAGCCGATTTGTATATTCTTCAGACGAATAAATGTCGCGTCTCTCATCCAGTAGTTAATTTTATTGGTATTGTAAAATCCTGAAGAAATGATTGACAATTTCGGAAATGACGCATTAGGGTCAGGATTTGCGTCAGTCCAGCGGTTTTCATAAGCTTCTCGCTGCACATTTCCGTTATTCTCCAGCGGGAAGAAAAACTGCCCCAGGTTCACCATATCCTTTCTGCCACCCTCACCCTGCAATAACAGATTGAAGTCAAAACTGCGATACCCCCCGTTGAAACTGAAGGAATAAGTAGTTACCGGTAAAGGCCGGCCAATAATGGTTCTGTCGTAGGTAGCGTTTACCACACCGTCAGGTACTCCGTCAGGACCGCTGATGTCTTTAAATTTAATGTTTCCGGCATTGGCAAGGAAAGAAAAAGGTTGCGTCGGATAGGTGGCTACCTCGTCATCACTTACAAACAAACCGTCATGATGATAACCGTAAGCACTTCCGATGGGGTAACCCACAAACAAACCCCTGTTAATATCCCGGTCGAGATTGGCCAGGTGCTTCACCTTATTATTCACGACTGAAAGCATAGCAGCCACCCCGTAAGAAAAGTCGCCGGATGTGTTCTTATATTTTACATTAAAATCCCAGCCTCTGTTTTCTACGGTTCCGGCATTGGTTGCAGAAGGTGTTGCACCCAGCATATTGGACACGGATACATTATAAAGAATGTCAGAAGTAGTCTTTATAAAATAATCAGCAGTGACAGCCAGCCTGTTATTGAATAAAGCAAGATCAACACCTATATCGGTGATAGCCGTACTTTCCCAGGTGATGTTCTTATTAGAAATCGTTGTTACCGCCGCTCCGGCATTCAACTCATTACCAAAAGGATAGTTTTGTCCCAAGGCAAGCAGATCCTGGTAGGGATAGTCACCGATGGACTGGTTCCCGAGTTTGCCCCAGGAAGCCCTCAGCTTCAGATCGCTTAACCATGCGACCCTGTTTTCCAGAAAATCTTCTTTGATCAATCGCCAGCCGGCAGAAAACGACGGGAATAAACCCCAGCGGTTGTTTTGCGGAAAACGGGAAGATCCGTCATATCTGAAATTTGCTTCCAGCAGGTATTTTTCCTTATAGTTATAATTGGCTCTTCCGAAATAAGAGGCCAGGGTATTCCTTGAGGCATTCCCCCCCTGCCTTCCTCTGGCAGTAGCACCGGCGTCAATTTCATAAATTTCATTATTAGGGAAATCATCCCTGTAGGCGCTTATATTTTTCGAATTGTAAGCCTGACCGGAAATCCCTCCTGTTACTGATAAATTATGGTCTCTGAATGATTTATGGTATTCCAGAATGGTTTGCAATGTCAGCGCATCGCTTTGCGACCAGGAAGTATTCAGGCTGTTCAATGTAATACCATAAGTGGGTGTAATAGGATAAGTGGCTACAAATCCTTTATAATCACCGACATTATACGTATACCCGACCTGCCCTGTTATTTTCAGGTCTTTCAGAATATTCCAGGCGAGGCTGGCATTGGTATATAAATTGGTACCACCATTGTAAATAAACGACTTGCTGTTCAGATCAGCCTCAGGATGCAACGTTTCATTCCTTCCCCAGAAACCGTCAGGCGTAGCTCCCGGAATGGCATTGGCATTCCGCATAGCACCACTGACAATACCCCCAAGTCCCGAACCATAAGGCGACGACGGTTGGTTTGATGTTTGTTTAATAGCAGCCAGCTTTACACTAAAATGCAGCTTTTCATGGAGTCTGGTATCAAGATTAAGACGGATATTGAACCGGTCAGCATCATTCTTCATAATAATCCCCTGCTGGTTATAGTAACCTGCCGAAAACATATACTGCGTTTGCTGTGTCCCTCCCCTGATAGAAATATCATGCTTGGTTTCAATACCGGATCCTGAGCCAAACAGATAGCCGATATGATCAAAATTGGGAAAATCAGGGTCGGTTCCGCTTCTGAATTTCTGAATATCGTCATCAGAATACCTTCTTTGCTGTCCTACATTGGTATAAGCCTCATTCACCGCCTGCGCATATTCCCAGGAGTTGATCATCTCCGGCATCATGGTCGCCTGATTTTTACCTACATACATATTATAGGTAAATACCGGCTTACCCACCACCCCTTTTTTAGTTTCGACAAGAATCACCCCATTGGCAGCTTTTGAACCAAAAATAGCCGCTGAAGCTGCATCTTTCAGAATCGAAACACTTTCAATATCATTAGGGTCCACGGCATCCAGAGAAGACTCTATGCCATCTACCAATACCAGCGGACTGTTACCGGCCCCACTGAAGGTACCTTGTCCGCGTATGGTGAGAGATGCCGAATTGCCCGCCGGATTCCCTGAACTCTGCCGAACAGAAATACCACTCATCTGCCCCTGCAGGGCAAGTGAGGCTTTGGTAACCGTCCTTTTTTCCAGATCTTCACTGTTGACAGTGGCTACTGCTCCGGTCAGATTTACCTTCTTTTGTGTACCATAACCGACCACGACGATTTCTTCCAGTGCTTTGGTATCGGCTTTCAGAACCACATCCACAGCCGTTCTTGCAGCAACATTAATTTCCTGACTGATATACCCTACGAATGAAAAGACCAGTACGGCATTTTCATCCGGTACGTTCAGCTCAAAATCACCGCTTGCACGTGTCGTCGTACCTGTCTGTGTACCTTTCAAAACGATATTCACTCCCGGCAGGCCTTCACCGTTTTCATCAGCTACTTTGCCAGAGATGACTTTATCAACGGGTTCATTCCGGTCATTTTCTACCTCAGCAGCATTCGTGCGGGGAGATAATTTTCTGACACTGATATTATTATTGACTTGCTGATAAGCTATAGCAGAAACACTTGCGACATCATCAAGAATCTGCCCGACCGTATATTTCCCCTGACGTTTACTAAACCGTGTATGCAGAAACGGGTCGTTTTTATCATAAGTAAAAAGAAAGTCCGTCTTCGATTCAATATCTTTAAATACCGCATAGACAGAAACATTGTCATAGGCTGCTCTGACGGTTACTTCATGAATACTTTTAGGTTCCTTACTGATCTGATCTTCAGGATCATTTGCTGTGAATCCTGTAAAAGGAACACAGGCCATTATCATGATAATACATACCTGAATAACAAGATGTTTGTGGTAAATTAAATTTTTCATACTTTTGCCTTTGTAGATTGAACATAACAAATCTGCATATTCTGATCATTAGAAAGGTTCCGATCCGCTCTAATGGTTAGAATTCATATTAAGTCGGAGTTGAGGCCCTTCACTGCTTATCAACTCCGGCTTTTTGTTTAAGCCGGTATTTATGCCATATTGTTTCGTTTAGAAGGTGATCACTATCTTTTCATTCTCTATCCTATAGCTGAAGCCTTTATTAAAACTGATATCTTTCAGGACATTCTTCAACACTTCATTCTTATATTTTGCCCGCAATTCCCAGTTTTCCGGAGCTTTTCCTTTGACCTCCACAGACACGTCGTACCACCTCTCAAGCCTGCTTTTAAAATTTGTAAAATCTGCTCCGTCGAAACTCAGGATACCGTCTTTCCATCCGAACGTATTTTCATATTCAAACCTTTCCTTCCTCAGAAAATCATCATCCTTTGACGTGATTAACTCTTCCCCGGGGTTCAGCAGTACCATTTGGGTCTGCTCCTTATTCGCTACTTTTACTTTTCCTTCCAGCAAAGCTACTTTCACTTCCTTGTCATTCTGATAACTGCTGACATTAAAAGATGTGCCGAGCACTTCTACCGTTGATCCATATACTTCTACCACAAATGGCTTTGTGACGTCTTTTTTTACTTCAAAATAGGCCTCTCCTTCCAGCTGTACTTTTCTGACAGGCCCGGCAAACGAGGCCGCGAAGCGAAGCGTGCTTTCCGCATTGAGCCATACTGAGCTTCCGTCGGGTAACTGATAGTATTTTTTTTCTCCTTTCTTATTCACCTTTTCAATCCACGGAACAGAGCTAGCCGCCGTTGTATCCTCAAAACGGCCCGATATATAGTGACTATCCCACAAATACCATCCCAGCATAAAGAGGCTTACAGAAGCCGCCACTTTAGAGAAAACACCCCAGTTAACTATATTCCTGTGGTTTTTCTTTACCGCTCCCCCTTCCTCTGCCTGTTTCCAGATATCATTTCCAGTCTCTTCTATTCCGGCAATCTCTGTAGGGTAATCAATATCATCTGTCCATATGGTACGCATATGCTCATACACCAACCTGTTTGATTCTGATAAAGCCAGCCAGGATTCAAACTCCCGTCTTTCATCTTCATCAGCACGGCCGGTCAGATATAAAATCATTAAATGATCTATGTACCCCTCGTTATTATTCATTTATAAACATCGTTTATATGGGTATAACCAACAAGTCAGGCAAAACCCTTAATCAAAAACAAAAAAAATATTCTTTTTATACTATCAAACAGAATTTCAGATCACAACAAATCTATTTTACAATATATTATACCAGTTTTCATCTATTACAAAATAGAATTATCCGTATAAAAAATCTGTTCAGACAGGCCATATATTTATTCAATTTTCTAAAAATCAATATATTACAATATGGAATCAAAACAACAAAAAACTTACCTGTATCATTTTTCACAGAATTCAGAAAAGGCAATCTATAGCTGCTGATTATCCCGGATTATTTCGATACTTTTTTCAAAGAAAGAAACCTTTCGACACAGTTCCTTAAATCTTTTACAGCAAGTTTTAAATGAACTTCCACTGTACGCTCTGATATATTCATTAATTCGGCGACCTGTCTGTAAGTAAACCCTTCTTCTCTGACCAGCTGAAAAACGATTCTTCTCTTTTCCGGAAAATTCTGTACGATCCTGACCACGTAACGCTGTAGCTCACTTTCTAATAATATCTCATAAGGATCTGTTACTTCCTTACGATCCGCCATTTCAAACTCAGGATCATCGGAAAACGGAGAAATTCTTGCATTGTATTTAACGGCATTCAGCGCTTTGTTTTTTACGGATTGAAACAGATAGGATTCAAAATAATCCAATCTGAAAACCTCCGTACGGTTACTCAGCAAATGGGTCAGAACGTCAGCTACCACATCTTCAGCCTGCTCCAATGATAAAACATAGTGCTTCGCAAACCGGACCAGCTTCGGATAATAATGCTTAAAGAACAAATCAAAAGCCTCCTTATTACCCTCAGCAATCAATGCAAAGCATAATCTCTTATCATTAAAATTAATCATTGACTGACAGATAATGGATTTCAAAAAAACTTCAAAGAAGTATCACTCCAAACCTTCCCAATACTCTATAGTATCTTGTCGTATATCATAAAAATAATCCGACAACCGTAAAAGCGCATAACGAAACTTATTTTACAATAAGAATCTCTCTTCCAAAATCTACTAAACCAGGCACGAATTTATGTATTTAAAGTTTAAGAAATAGTATTAATATTCCAATCATCCCACCTTCGGTTTAATAATGCTGCGGTCAATACATTGATACAACAGATAAAAAAAACGGCACCGGTTATTATTTAACCTGGTACCGTTTTTCAAATCATTCACTTCTTACAGAAGCGCAGATTGTCGATGCTTTAATATTTAACAATCTTCTTTATGACCAGCTCTCCTTCTTTACTGCTGATCTGAACATGA
>JBEBXQ010000088.1:0-21468 GCA_040391535.1 Telluribacter sp.
CATACATTAAAAGTGTATTGCTCTACCAGCTGAGCTACGGAATCATTATGTCAAATCAGCGGTTTCGAAGTCGAACGCGACCCCGGCCAGGACCTATCCATTAAAAGTGTCGGTCCGTCGCACGGTTGCTCTACCAGCTGAGCTACGGAATCATTATGTCAAATCAGCGGTTTCGAAGTCGAACGCGACCCCGGCCAGGACCTATCCATTAAAAGTGTCGGTCCGTCGCACGGTTGCTCTACCAGCTGAGCTACGGAATCATTATGTCAAAAAATCAGCGGCTTTGCATCTCACTGAATCTGCAATCATTTGTTTTTCTTGGAATAGCTAAGGCTTTTTCCTTAATTGCGATGCAAAAGTAGACGGATTTGATCTATTGTGCAAGACAGTATGCAAAAAAACTTTTTTTTATTATTTCTTACCATTTCGTTCTTCTTCACTGTCAAAAGTTTAGCGGCAGAAAATCATACACTTAAATATGCCGATTCGCTTTTTGTCATTGGACAGTTTCAGAATGCAAAGGATATTTATCTGGAGCAGTCGCGAATGGAGAAATTTGTAAATCCCAATATTTTACTCAAGCTGGCCTATATATACGAAAAGGAAGGCGATTATACGCAAAGCCTGTTTTGCCTGAGCAAGGTTTCAAAACACGAGCCCAATGTCGCCCTTTTTGAAAAAATGGCTTCCATGGGGGAGGTCCATCATCTGACGGGTTACGACTTCAACGATTTTACTTATTTTACGATTTATTTCAAACGATACGGCTTCCTGGTATATTTTGTACTGGTACTTTTCGGTGCTTATATCCTCCGTATCATGTTTATGAAGAGGAAATTAAACGAAAGGATCAGACCTTTTCACCGCTGGTTTTTTGCAGCCTATCTGATTGTACTGCTGATCGTTTTTAACTGGACCGAGTTTTTGCATTACGGGATTATACGTGAAAATCCTACTTTCCTGCGATCCTATCCTTCGTCAGCTTCTCCTGCCGTGCAGGAATTTAACAAAGGGCATAAAGTACCCGTATTGTTCGGAATCGACCAGTGGCGTTTGATCTGGTGGAATAATAAGTTTGTTTACGTGCGGGCTGATGCGTTACTTTTGCTGTAAGATTTTAATTACCAATTATAACAATGTCTAAGAAAAAACGATTTGAGAGAGTCACTATAGATGATTTCGCTGCAGAAGGAAAGTGTATTTACAAGTCAGAGGAGGGAGTGGTATTTGTGGAGGGTAATGTGGCTCCCGGGGATGTGGTAGATCTCGAAGTAACCGGCAGGAAGAAAAAGTTTATGCATGCTGTGGTACGGCATTTTCATGACTATTCTCCTTTAAGAGTGGCTCCTTACTGTGATCACGTGGATGTCTGCGGAGGCTGCAGATGGCAGCATATCGGTTACCAGGAGCAGATTCAGTTCAAAGAGCGGCAGGTGACTGATCAGATGCAGCGTATAGCCAAAGTAAAAGATGTGCCTGTGAATCCGATTGTAGGAGCTGATAAATTGCTGTATTACCGCAATAAGCTGGAATTTACGTTCTCTGATTACAGATGGCTGACGAATAATGAGATCAGTCAGGGGGGAGAACTTTCCAGGAACGGACTAGGCTTTCATGTTCCTAAACGTTTTGATAAGGTTTTTACAGTTAACCACTGCCATTTACAGCCGGAACCTTCCAACAGGATCAGAAATGCGGTACATGCCTTTGCAGAGCAACAGGGGTATGCTTATTATGATCTGAGGAGTAATGTCGGTTTTCTGCGCAATATTATTATCCGGACTGCCAATTCGGGGGATATCATGGTGATTGTCCAGTTTGCCCATGAAAATACGGAGGATATCCATGCGGTTATGAATTTTATCCGGCAGACTTTCCCGGAGGTGACTTCGCTCTACTATATTATCAATACCAAAGGGAACGATTCCTATCAGGACCAGGAGGCCGTTTATTTCGGAGGTGATAAAACCATCCGTGAAACGATGGAGGATTTTACCTTCCTGGTAGGGCCCAAATCTTTTTATCAGACCAATTCAGAGCAGGCGTATCGTCTGTATTCCATCGTCAGAGAATATGCTGATCTGACCGGGAATGAACTGGTATATGACCTGTACACCGGCACCGGAACAATCGCCAATTTTGTAGCCCGGAAAGCGAAACGGGTGATCGGTCTGGAGTATGTGGAAGAAGCGGTAAAAGATGCGGTCATTAATGCTCAGGTGAACAAAATTGACAATGCAAGTTTTTTAGCAGGTGATATGAGATTCTTGCTAAATGATGAATTTGTTGCTAAAAACGGAAGACCTGATGTGATCATTACTGACCCTCCCAGGGCAGGTATGGATCAACCCGTAGTAGAGACAATTCTGAGGGCAGCACCAGACCGCATTGTATATGTCAGCTGTAACCCGGCGACCCAGGCCAGAGATCTGCTCTGGATGGAAGAAATGTATCGTGTGGAAAAGATCCAGCCGGTAGATATGTTTCCTCATACGCACCATGTAGAGAACGTGGTACTGTTAAAAAAACGATGATATTTTTCTGGTATAATACATTTGTATTATAATGGTTTATTTGTTTCCTGGCCAGGTTTGGTTAAATTATAAAATGAAAATAACTATCTGATATAAAGTGTATTAGGTGTGTTTAATTAAAAAGGACAACAGCTGAAACTGTTGTCCTTTTTAATTGTGTCTGAAACGTATCTGTTATGAAATGATATAAAATATCAGAAGGGAGCGTCGTCACCTGGTCCCTGAAAATCGAAGTTATTCATGCGGTTCGCTTTGCTTCCGATGGTGGTGGGTGTGGTGCGTAAACCGGCACTCTCAAAGTTGTCCAAAGGGTTGCTGACCGGCAGGCTGCGGTCACGTGAATCAGGCACCTGTGAATAGAAAGAATCCAGGTCTCCGAACTTAGTAAACTTACCGATAAAACGGAGTTGAACGGTGTCTAAAGAACCGCTACGATTTTTAGCAAGGATCACTTCGCCTATACCGGCTACCGAATTTCCGTTCTCATCCTGCGTGATTCCATAGTACTCCGGACGATAAAGGAAAAGCACCATATCGGCATCCTGTTCGATCGATCCTGACTCCCTTAAGTCGGATAGCTGCGGGCGTTTTTCACCCCCTCTGGTTTCCACAGCGCGGCTTAACTGTGACAGGGCGATGACGGGAACATTCAGTTCTTTCGCCAGGTTTTTAAGCGACCTGGAGATGGTGGCTATTTCCTGTTCACGGTTTCCGTTGGAGCGCCCGCCGGTATCGCCTGACATCAGCTGAAGGTAATCGATTACGATCATCTGAATATCATGCTGGGCTTTTAACCGTCGGCATTTGGCCCGTAGTTCGAGAATCGAAAGGGCAGGGGTATCGTCTATAAAAATAGGTGCGTTGGTAAGCCGGTTGATCCTGCGGTGCATCTGTTCCCATTCATGTGGTGCAAGATTTCCTTTCCTTAATTTTTCACTTTCAATTTCGGCTTCGGCTGAAATAAGACGATTGACCAGCTGAACGGAAGACATCTCCAGCGAAAAGATCGCTACCGGCATATTGAAATCTACAGCGGCATTCCGAAGTGCTGAAACCACAAAGGCGGTTTTTCCCATACCTGGCCTGGCCGCAAGAATAATTAATTCCGTTTTCTGCCAGCCGGAAGTAAGACGGTCGAGATTACTGAAACCCGAAGGCACCCCGGTGAGGCCATCCGTATTGTTTTTCTTCTGATCGAGCTCATCCAGTGCCTGCTTCATCAACGTACCCATATCGGCAAAATTCTTGCGGATATTAGATTCTGAAATGTTAAAAAGCGCCTGTTCGGTTTTGTCAAGAAGCCGGAACACATCCGTAGTATCTTCAAAGGCTTCTTTCTGAATTTCCGATGAAATGGTAATCAGTTCCCGCTTGATAGCAGCTTCTGAAATAATCCTGGCGTGGTATTCAATATTGGCTGCCGAATTGATTTTGGCCGTCAGACCGGTAATGTACGTAGTGCCGCCCACCAGTTCAAGCTCACCGGTACTGCGCAGCTTGGCATTAACCGTACGTAAATCAATGGGCTCAGAATTAGCAAACAGATTAACAATAGCCGAATAAATCTTCTGGTGAGCATCTTTGTAAAAACTCTCCGGTTTAAGAATATCTGCCACGGCTGACAGGGCATCTTTTTCAATCATCAGAGCCCCCAGAACGGCTTCTTCCACATCAATAGCCTGCGGTGGAAGTTTACCCATTCCTGCATCTATCGAATTGAACAGGTTCGGTGATTTGGGTCTTGAAACACCCGGCTGTATGGTTGATGATTTTTTCAAGAAAAAAAATGATAAGTTACTGCAAAAAAACAATACAATATTACGTATTGGTAATGAGAGATGGAAGTTTGTTTAAGAACATTTTTCAGTTCTTTTTAATGAATAGCTGAATACCTGTATTTTAGTGCCGTAACAAGGATAAAGTTATTTTTTGGCGGTCATTTTAAAAAGAAATAGCAGCTATCAGCTGATTTTGCGAAAAACTTTACTAAAATTGCTTTTGGGTCAGGAGAATGTCCCGTTTTAACCATAAACCATTACCATTCATTTGTTAGAGAAAACCATTATCATAGAGGATGTTTCGCTGGTAGATTTTCTGGGTGCCCAGAACGCGAACATTAAAATAGTATCCGCGGCGTTTCCGAAAAGTAAAATTATTTCAAGAGGAAATGAAATCAGGATTAAAGGAACGGAACCTGAAATCAACAGGATTTCGGAAGTGATTGAGATGTTGCTGAATCACCTCAATAAGTATGGCAAACTTAATCAGGACAGCATTAAAAGATTTTTGGGGTCAGGTGCTGATCTTTCAGGGGCGGAAGTACATGATGATGAGGATGTAATTGTATTCGGAAATAAAGGAATTGTCGTCAAGGCCAAATCTCCTAATCAGAAAAAACTGGTTGATACGGCCAAAGAGAATGACCTGGTCTTCGCCGTTGGGCCTGCCGGTACAGGGAAAACCTATACAGCGGTTGCGATTGCCGTAAAAGCGCTGAAGAACAAGGAGGTAAAGAAAATCATTATTACGCGTCCGGCTGTAGAAGCGGGTGAAAACCTTGGTTTTTTACCTGGGGATCTTAAAGAAAAAATTGATCCTTATCTGCGGCCTATTTATGACGCACTGGATGATATGCTTCCGGCCGATAAGCTGAAGTTATATCAGGAGAGCAGGGTAATTGAAATCGCACCCCTGGCTTATATGCGTGGACGTACGTTGAATAAGGCTTTTATTTTGCTGGATGAGGCGCAAAACACGACGCCCATGCAGATGAAAATGTTTCTGACGCGTATGGGCCCTGAATCAAAAGTGATTATAACGGGTGATAAAACGCAGGTGGATTTACCCAAAAACAGTAAGTCTGGTCTGATGGAAGCCACCGAAATTCTAAAAGGAGTTCAGGGGGTTGGCTTTGTAGAACTCGACGGAGATGATGTCGTACGCCATAAACTCGTGAAGAAAATTCTTGCTGCGTATGAAAAATCCGGGAAATAGGATCGGTTTGCTGGTAGTGCTGGGCTTTTTGTTTTCTCAGGAAATGAAAGCCCAGCAGCTGGATCCGTTTATATCCCGCTGCGGTACCTATCAGCGCGATTCAGCCCGTGCTGAACGTAATACGACCTGGCGTATGCTGCGTGAACTGAATGAGCAGAGTATAGCTGATTTTAAAGTTAACCGCAGGCAATCCCGTGCCAGATTGCTGGCTGATGAGGAGGTGATTACCATTCCGGTAGTTGTGCATGTTGTCAGTCAGGATCCCGAAGATTTCAGCAATCCGGAAAACAATCCCAACATATCTGACGAACAGGTCAAAAGCCAGATTCAGGTTTTGAATGAAGATTACAGGCGAATGATCAATACGCCCGGATATAACGCAGATGAGCGTGGTGCTGATTCTTTCATTCAGTTTGCATTGGCCGAGTATGATATCAATGGCAATCCGGTAGGTGAATTTTCGGTAGAGGATAAACGATTTTCAGGAATTAACCGGATCCGGTCAGATAGGGAATCGTTCCGTATCTGTAATACCTGTACGACAGAGGAAGAACTTGCCGATCTGACGTATGATCGCTTCCCGCCTACGCATTACCTGAACATATGGGTTGGCAGACTGAACGGAGGCTACCTGGGGCTGGCTCAGTTTCCGCTGGGATCTGACGTCAGCGGGCTTGATACAGATGGTTTGCTTGAGAGAACCGACGGGGTAATCATTGATTACCGTTACTTTGGAAGAGGAGGAGAGGCTAATTCGAACCCAATGTATGCAGACGGCCGCACCACCACGCATGAAGTGGGGCATTGGCTGGGGTTGAGGCATATCTGGGGTGACAGCTATTGCGGAACGGACTTTGTAGATGATACTCCTTATGCGGAGGCAAAGAATGAAAATTCCTGCGATCATAAATTTACACAATGTTCCGAGGAGGCACCCAACACACTGAAGATGATAGAAAACTATATGGACTATACACCCGATGCATGTATGAATATTTTCACCAAAGGCCAGGTAGAGCGGATGCGCACTGTTCTTGAAACTTCACCCCTGAGGAGAGAGCTGGTCAGAAACTCCAGACTTTCCAGTCTGACAGACACGCCGCAACTTTCAGTTAATTTATTCCCGAATCCTGCTGATGAATGGATACAGCTGGGTGTTACGTTTGAAGGATCCCGTAATATTCAGGTTGCTGTCTACAATATGGATGGGAATCAGCTGCAGCAGATGAGTTATCCTCAGAGCAAAAGCCGGTATATTCCCATCGTATTAAATTCTTTCATATCCGGTACTTATATTCTGAAAGTGAACGCGGGTAATGAAGTGCTGACCAAGAGGTTTATAGTGCGGTAAGTCCGGCCTGAAATGCTGTCGGTTGCCCCCTTTCTGCAGTTTACCTGTCTGCTGATGGCAGGTATTCTTTGCCATGGAAAACTTCCGTTTTATTCGGATTATTTTCTTTTGACGATGTTCCTTTTGGTTTGTTTTTCAGGAATTGCCGGTGTATATTTTCTGAAGAACAAGCAATATGTACCGGTGATATGGATACTTTCGGTTACCTGTTTCCTGCTGGGTTTTACAGGTGCTGCCTTACAGTATCGCGAAATGAAACGACAGGAGACGACAGTAATAGTTCCGTATGAAGGCTATATTGCCATAATCAAAACCTTACCCGAAAAACGGGTCGAATCCTTCCGCCATGAAGCTGAAATAACACATCTGATCCGTTCCGGAGAACAGGAACAATTTTCCGGACGGGCATTAATACAGGTACCTGCAGATACCGATGAAATGCTCATGCCCGGAAGTATCATCCGGGTAAATCAGCAGCTTAAGAAACCAATGGGGAGTATGAATCCCGGGAGTTTTGACTACAGTGCTTATTTATCTGACCAGGGGATTTATTTTGTTGATTATATCCGTAAGGGGCAGTTTTTTTTACTGGGGAATAACCGGAACATCTTCAATCCGGTAAGCTGGAGTTATACGGTTTCGGAAAAAGCAGATGAAATATTCCGTGCCTGTATTCAGGACGACGATGCCTATGGTTTGGTCAAAGCTATGATTCTGGGGCGGCGTGATGATCTCCGGAGCGAACTTGTTGACGCGTTTACCATTTCCGGAGCGGTGCATATTCTGTCAGTTTCGGGCTTGCATGTAGGTATATTTTTTGTGGTGATCCAGTATTTGCTGGGATGGTTGCGGAGGTATAGATACGGCCGGTTTATTCAGCTGGCATTGCTTTCTTTTATGCTTATGTTTTATGGGTTGATGACCGGGATGCCACCCTCCGTAGAACGTTCTGTAATTATGTGTATGATTTTAGCGGTTGCAGGTACATTCCTGAAGAATCAGGTTTCACTTAATACGCTGGGTATTGCGGCATTTGTTATTTTACTGACCGACCCGATGGCCGTTTATTCGATTGGCTTTCAGCTTTCATTTCTGGCGATGGTCGGATTAATGGTGTTCAGCAAACCTTTTGAACAACTGATCGAAAGCAGGAATAAAGCCGTTCGCTATATCTGGTCCATGATGGCAGCTACCTTAGCCGCTCAGTTGACTACTTTGCCATTAACCCTGTATTATTTTCATCAGTTTCCTACCTGGTTTTTACTGGTAAATCCACTTGTCATTGCCATTTCAGCCATATTGCTTCCTGCTGCATTCCTCCTGCTGGCCATCAGCTGGCTGCCAGTCGGCTTTGTTGTGTCAACGGTTGCTTTTGTGGTAACCTGCACTGCCGTTCTTACCAACTACGCCGTTACCATACCCGCTTTTCTGCCTGTACCGGTTATTGAAAATATAACCTTTGATTTTATACAGATGCTTATGTTGTTGATTTTTATCCTGTTTTTCGGGTGGTACGGACTGTATAAAAAGAGAGGAGAAGCTGTTCCTTGGATATTTTATTTTTGTATTGTATTTTCAGGATACTCTGTTTTTCAGCAGTGGATTACTCCCGAAGATTCCCGTCTGGTGATTCATTCCGTCAGAAATACCAGACTGATCAGTATTCTGGACAAAGGACATCTCTTTCTGGTAAGCAGCGAAGTGCTTTCTGATAAAGAATATCAGTATACGTTAAAAGACTATGCGGTCAGACAGCAGGTGAGAAGGCAGACGTATATTTTACCCGGACAGCAGGCCCGGGGGAATGGATGGCAGATTGAATGGGAAGAAGGCGAGCCTGTCATTCAATATTTTAATAAAGGAATATTTCCCGGACCGGCAAAAGCAACCGGAGGTGAAGCTATTTTAATACCATCGGTTAGTCCGGATAGCTTTGATAAAGGTGCGTTGTCAAAAATACAACATGCTATACTTGATAACCGCTTAAGCTATCGGCAAAGGATGAACTGGCGGAATTTTCTGAAGGAAAACAGTATTGGTTTTTCTGACCTGCAGGAAACCGGAGCTTATACGGTTCATAAATAAGATCCGATAATTGTTTTATTTTCCGGCGAGTTCATTCGCTATTTTTTCCTGCCATTTTTTTTGTGCGACGGTATCAAGTCCGTGGTTGGTGTCATCGTCATAAGCTTTCTGAAGTTTATTCATTTCTCTGAAAAAGTGAATATACTGATACTGGATCTGACTGTCATAGTCTTCTATAGAAAGCTCTTTTGTCGATAGATAGTGTTTAAACCGGTTGACAATCACCTGAACAATGTCAAAGTGCAGTTGCTCATGAGCCAGAGAATAATCACTGGTCGTCCCTGATTTTCTCCATGACATATCTTTAACCATAAAGACCTGGAATGAAAGTGTTAATTCGAGAAATAAATCTTTAAAAACGGCATTTCCTTCATACGAAAAACTTGTAAAAATAGAAGCCGCATATTTGTTTCTTGGTGAAGATTCTCCTCTGAAATCCTGCCAGACGAGTGGAGTATCCGGATTATAGAAAACAGTATCCCGATTATCGGAAGGGATGTTATCTATAAATTTAATACTGATACCGCGAGCGAGTGCCGGATTTTTACCTTCATTTTCTGCCATCCACTTATCAAAATACTGTAGTGCGTGAACAAGGCTGTTTCTTAAGAGGGTTTCGTAGTCAGACTGAAAATGAACCGATCGGGTATAGGATTGTTGTGCCTTGTACTGGACAAGTTGAGTAGGTATCTGCTGCCGGATCCAGTAAAATTCGAAAGTTACGTCCAGTGTGCCTTTTACAGTATTGGCGGCAGACATTGTCTCTTTAAACTTCAGATCGTTGATTTTTACGCTTACCGGTACACTCAGCATGTTTCTATGTGGGGTTGAGGGGGCCCAGAAAGCATAAAGCGCCTTTTCTGCCTGTATATTCAACCCGATTCTCCGGGAAGTACCATCTGCTATAATGTTGCCCAAATGACGCCCGTGCGGGGTCTTTCGGCCTTCTTCCACGTCCAGAATAAAATAAGAAGAATTGTGCTCAAGATTAATAAGTTGAGGCTGTAGCTGAATATCAGATGAATTCCCAGGTTGTGAAAAGCTATCGGCAACCGGCGGTATACATAGCAGAATAATGATCCGGAAGTAATACGGAATATTTAAAAAAAAACTATTGTAACCAGACTTAGCTTTCTTAATTTGCACGAATATTACAATTTTAAAGTTTCTTTCAGGTTAAAACACTCCCAAATTTCAGTATCATGCCGGTGTTACAAAAAGATACAGTCCCTGCTTTTGATGATATTTATATGAATCTGGCTATTAATCTGGCCAGCCGGTCTCATTGCATCAAAGCCCAGGTGGGTGCTGTTCTTGCAAAAGATACGAGAATTATTTCAATCGGCTATAACGGCCCTCCATCAGGAACACACAATTGTGATGAGGAATTTCCCGAAGAGGGTTGTCCGCGTGATTCAAAAGGAAGCTGTTCACTGGCTTTGCATGCTGAACAGAATGCCATATTATTTGCCGTGAAAAACGGTTCCAATATTGAGGGTTCAACGCTTTATGTTACATTGGCACCCTGTATTGCCTGTGCCCGGGTCATTTATACTATGAAAATTGCTAAAGTCTTGTTTCTTAACTCCTATGCTGCCTATAAAGGAATCGGGAAAGAAGAAGGCGTAGAGTTCCTGAGAAAATTCGGTGTTCAGGTAGAACAGTTTACGCCAGCAGCAATACAGACAGCACAATAGAATGGCAGCCTGTATTGCCGGAGAATACTATTAATGGTGCACTCCGCCGTCACCATGCACATGGCCATGTTCCAGCTCAGAAGCAGTGGCTTCACGAAGTTTAATCACCTTTCCTTTGAAATGCATTTTTTTACCGGCCAGTGGGTGGTTGAAATTCATCACCACAAAATCAGTGCCTACTTCAGTGACCTGGCCGTGCAGCTGATGACCTTCTTCGTTGGTCATTGGAATAATATTGCCGATAGTAAGTAATTCTTCCTGATCAATTTCATCGGCTTCGAAAAGAGAACGTGGTAATTCAACGAATGCCTCTTCATCTATTTCTCCATAACCTTCTTCCGGAGCTACTTCAAAATCAAATTCCTGGCCTTCTGTCAGTCCTTCCAGAGCAGCTTCAAAACCATCAGGAAGGCCGCTGTGGCCGAAAATGAAATAGAGTGGCTGGTCGTCATTAACTACTTCTATAACATCGAATTCATCGTTATGATCCGGGATGCTTAATTCATAGGTTAGCGAAACGACTTTGTTCTTTTCGATTTTCATTTGTTAAATTGGTTAAAATTTGAGTGTTTGTACTCTCATTACAAACCTACATTTATTTTGGTAAAAAAAAAGTGATTCCTTAATTATATCTGACATTTATTATGAATTTTCTGGCACATTTAGCGCTTTCGGGCAGTTCAGACACCGTAATCATGGGTAATTTTGCCGCTGATTTCATTAAAGGTAAACTGACTGCCGGAAGGCTGGAAATGTGGCCTGACGGTTATGGAAAGGGGATTCTGCTGCACCGGAAAATTGATAGTTTTACTGACACTCACACGGGTCTGAAGGAAATGAAGCAACACATGTACCCTGCATTCGGAAAGTGGTCGGGTGTAGTCGCTGATATTTTTTTTGATTACTGTCTGGCTAACCATTTTGAAAGGTATTATCCGGTAAAATTGGATACATTTGTGGCGGGTATGCATCAGGTAATTGATCGTCATAAGGAGCTGATCCCTCAGAAAATGGTGCCTATGGCGGAGGCAATGGTAAAACAGCAATGGCTGATCAGCTATAAACAAATGAGCGGAATGCGTCTGACGTTTGAAAATCTTTCTTACCGGAGTGCATTCAGAGCCGGACTGAAAGGTGCGGAACGCCATCTGGCAGATCATCTGGGCTTTTATGAGGAATATTTTTTCAGTTTCTATCCTGAGTTGCAGCGTATGTGTAATGATTTTTTAAACAATGATTAAATGGCTTCTGTAACACCGGAAAGCGTTTTAAAGGAAATAAAGGCGAAAAAATTCCATCCTGTTTATTTTCTGCATGGTGATGAACCTTATTTTATTGATCGGGTTGCTGCTGAACTCGAAACGAAAGTAATCCCTGAATCTGCCAGAAGTTTTAACCAGTTTGTCTTATATGGAAAGGACCATGATCTGAGTTCGGTAATCGGCCATGCCAAAAGATTTCCTTTTATGTTCGAACGTCAGCTGATTATGGTTAAGGAGGCGCACCGTCTTAACGGGATTGACCAGAAAGAACAGCAGAAGTGGCTGGAAGATTATGTACTCAGTCCTCTTCAAAGCACAGTGCTTGTTTTTTGTTTTCAGGGCAATGCTGATGAACGGAAATCTTATCTTAAAACCATTGCTGCAAAAGGTATACTGATGCAGTCAAAAAAGCTGTATGATAACAAATTACCGGATTGGATCGGGGGCTATTGCCAGACGGCAGGGGTGAAGATCAGTCCGAAGGCTATTCAGATGCTGGCCGATAATATCGGCAATGACCTGAAACGGCTGGCCGGTGAGATTGATAAAATGATGATCAATCTTAAAGCGGGCGAAGGGATTGACGCGGGAATAGTTGAAAAATTTGTAGGGATCAGCAAGGAGTATAATATTTTTGAGCTGCAAAAAGCACTCTCTCAACGCGATGTGCTGAAAGCGAATACCATTATCAGAACCTTTGCAGCCAATACCAAAGAAAATCCGCTGGCAGGGACGGTAGCTATGTTGTATACGTATTTCTGTAAAGTATTACTGGCGCATGTTTCCCCTGACAAAACAGAAAAAGGTTTGGCAGTAGCATTGGGCGTAAATCCTTTTTTTACAAAAGATTATATGAATGCTGCCCGGAATTATCCGGTTGCCAAGCTGGTAGAGATTATCCATATTCTTCGGATGACCGATGCAAAAATGAAAGGTGTTGACGGTGGGGCTATTACTGAACAGGAGTTGTATAAGGAGTTGGTTTTCAGTATTCTTCACTAAAAGTATGCATATCAGAGATCTTTGTCTGTAGTCACTGGTTTTCTGATTCCACCTGCTAACAGTCCTGCAAGACCTGCCAGCAGTCCATACAGAACAGGTGGATATTCAGTACCGGCATTCAGGCAGATAATCCATATCGTAAGTCCGGCGATCATGGAAAGTATACATCCGCGTGACGTAGCCCAGGGACAATACAGTCCGGCGGTTAGCGGAATAAATAAGGAGACAAGGCTGAATGCGGACGATTCGGCTACGAGTTCGAATATACTTTCACGGGTTCCTGCCAGGACGATACAAATGATGGTAATTACAACAATGCTGGCGCGTATGGCAAAGAGCAACTGAGAATCGGTAAGGTCAGGTTTGAAAAACCGGATGATATTTTCACCGAAAATAGTGGCCGGAGCCATTACTGCACTACTGGTAGTGCTCAGAATTGCCGAGACCAAAGCACCAAAAAATAAGATCTGCAACGGTAAGGTAGTGTGCATCATGATCATATCTGGAATAATCATCTGCAGATCACCGGTTGCAAGATGTGGGTACAACACATAACCGCATAATGCAATGAAAAGGGGAATCAGGGCGATGGAAATGTAGAGGAATGAAGAGATGAGAGCAGATTGTATGGCAATTTTTTCGCTCCGGGCCGACATTACCCGCTGGAACACGTCCTGCTGCGGGATGGAGCCCAGGCCAATGGTAATCCAGGCAGCTATATAAGTCAGGTGGCCGTTTAATGTGTTTTTCGGGTAAAAATTAAAGAAGTCATCCGGTAGTTTTGCCGTTACCTGTTCCATAGTGTCAAGACGGTCATACATCAGCAGCGCAATAACGAGCAGTCCCGCAATAATCATCAGGGTCTGAAAAAAGTCAGTTACGGAAATGGACCACATACCCCCCCAGATGGTATAGGTAATCACCACTGCTGAACTCAGAATGATACACGGGAGCATTTCCCACCCCAGTACAATTTTCAAAACAATACCCATGGCAATTAGCTGCGCGGCTATCCAGCTGAAGTAGGAGGGAATAATGAGTACCGCGGAAAGTAATTCTGCCTTTCGGCCAAACCGGATCCTGAAAAAATCACAAAATGTAATAATGTTCATCCGATAAAATTTCCTGGCAAAGAAAAGCCCTATGAGCAGTAAACATAGCGCTGCACCGAAAGGCTCTTCAATAACCCCCAGAATACCGTGTTTCAGGAATTCGGCAGGGGCTCCCATAATAGTTTCTGAACCAAACCAGGTGGCAAAAGTAGCCGAGGTGGCAAGTCCTAAAGGCAGGTTTCTGCCGGCAAGGACAAAGTCACGGGTTGAATGGATCCGGCCTGATGCCCATAATCCTATCCCCAGATTGATCGCCAGGTAACCAATAATAGCTAAACCTAACATTGTCAGATAATATTCAGATCGTTTAGTATTTGCTTTACAATGGATTTACGGCATTTCCCAAAGTCACTTCGGTTTTGGCGGCGGTCCTGAAGAAGACGGATAACAAAAAAATACGGTCCGCTTTCTTTTTCCACATAGCCAACCCACCAACCGGTATTTACTCCGCTGTCTCTGGTCCATCCGGTTTTGGCATGAATACGGTAATCCGCATGAATTTCGTCTTCCATAATACGTTTGACAGCAGACATGTTTTCCTCTGAAAATGGCAATTCGTTTTTGTAAAGTTTCTGCAGAAAATTCAGTTGTTCCCTTGGAGTAACGGCGAAAGAACCGAAATTCCAGAAGTCCTCAGAAGGGTGGGACAGATTACCGTTTCCGTAGTGGCATTTATCAAGATATTGCAGGTATTCCGTTTTCCCGATTCGCTTTGACAGCTCTGTGAATACCCATCCGGCAGAAACTTTAAAAGCTTCTCTGACACTCATGTCATGGTAAATATCCGGTCTGTAGCCATATAAGGTGGTATCTGTTTCTCCCGGCCATTTTACAATTTCTTCTTCATTCCGGATCACCCTGGTTTCAAGAGCAATAAGAAGATTGATAATTTTGAAGGTAGAGGCTGGCAGTGACCCGAGGTCGACAGATACAGCATCGTTGGAAAAGTAAATATCTTTGGACTGGTCCGCGATAAGAACCGTACCTGTTACTCCGCATGAATCAAAGTAATGCTGAAATCCAACCCTGATATCCGGCTCTTTTCTTTCAGATTGGGCAATGGTGTTTATCGGGAGAAGGTGCAGAAGCAGGAGGAGCAGTCCGGCTACTCCGGCGTGCCGGTCAGGACAGGTATGTTTTGATAATGGGTTTGCAAACGGCATATAAAGGATTGGTCTGATTCAGGGAAACACAACAAATATAAAATATTCCCTTAATCAGAAATCAAAAAACATCATCAGGCCATTGTCTGTAACCAGATACATTGCGTATACAATCGGGCTATTTTGCTATTTTTGCCTTTATTAATGTTTTATTTATCCGATTATCATGCTTAAAAAAGTATCTGTGTCTGCCCTTTTCTTATTGCTGTCTCTGACCGGGTTCAGCCAGCAAAATTATTCCGAGGATTCCGTTTTTATCAGGAAAATTTTCGATACAGCCCTGTCTGACAATGATCAGTATGAATGGCTGCGTTACCTGACCAAGCAAATCGGTCCCCGGTTAAGTGGTTCAGAGGGGGCGGCAAAAGCTGTGAAGTATACGGAGGAACTAATGAAACAAGAAGGTTTTGATCATGTATTTCTTCAGGATGTAAAGGTTCCTCATTGGGTCAGAGGGCCTAAGGAAAAAGGATATATTGTTAATGGAAAAAAGAAGATAAATGTACCGTTACTTGCCCTTGGAGGGTCAGTAGCTACACCTAAAGGCGGAGTCAGAGCGAAGGTTGTGGAAGTGAAAAGCTTTCAGGAATTGCGCAGCATGGATAAGGAAAGTGTAAGAGGGAAAATCGTTTTTTTCAACAGACCGATGGACCCGACGTTCCTGGATACCTTTCAGGCTTATGCCCGTGCTGCCGAACAACGTGCAAACGGAGCCAGCGAAGCTGCAAAACAAGGTGCGGCAGGAGCGATTGTCCGTTCCATGACGACCCGTCTGGATGATATTCCGCACACCGGCGGAATGTATTATGCTACCGGTGTGCCTATGATCCCTACAGCCGCGATCAGTACCAATGCTGCTGAATTGCTGAGCAAAATGCTTTCTGAAAATGCGGATACCGAATTTTTCTTTGAACAATACTGTGATCAGCTTCCGGATGCTGACTCGCATAATGTGATTGGTGAACTCAAAGGAAAGGAAAAGCCCGGAGAATATCTGGTAGTAGGCGGCCACCTCGATTCCTGGGATGTAAATGAAGGTGCACAGGACGATGGTGCCGGTTGTGTACAGTCTATTGACGCGTTAAGGATTCTTAAAAAGTTAGGCTATCAGCCACGGCATACTTTGCGTGCCGTCATGTATATGAATGAAGAGAACGGATTGAGAGGTGGAGTAGCTTATGCCGATTCAGCCAGATCAAAAAATGAAAGACATATTGCAGCGATAGAATCAGATCGCGGAGGCTTCCGGCCGATGGGTTTCGGGTTTGTAGGCACAAAGGAACAGAAAGCACAGGTCATGAAATGGGCACCCTTGTTTGCACCCTACGGTTTACATGAAATCGGAAAAGGAGGCGGAGGGGCTGATATCGGTCCGCTTGGGCAACTGGGAACGGTGCTGATGGGATTGATTCCGGATTCACAGCGTTATTTTGATTATCACCATGCGCCGAATGATGTATTTGAAAATGTAAGCAAAAGAGAGCTTGATCTGGGTTCTGCTTCCATGGCAGCCATGCTGTATCTGATTGATAAATACGGGATTGAATAAGTAACCCTGATTTTAGGGTATTGCCATTATGAAAGCCACCTTTTTTGAGGTGGCTTTTGCGTATCGCTGACACAGATCAGCATTTGGGGTACAAGCCCGGAAAGGCACATATTCTTACATATTCTTCTTTGTTATCTTATTCAGTTTCAATTAACCTTGCTGAAATGGTAGAGAATTAACCTAAAGAATAAATAGTTGTTTTTAAATGTTTTTTTCATTATTTGAAATACAGTTCCGTAATAAAAAATATTGAAAAACTTTAACCTGAAGGATGCTATGAAAAATGTTACTTTTAATCTTGTACTGTTTTTTATTTTGATTTTTTTGGGAGCCTGTAGAAATGAGGATGTTATACCTGAAAGCAAAGCATTTCTGAAATTTGAAATGGATGGAAAAGTACACAAACTGGTGGAAGGGGATCCGGATGTGAATGTAGGAGGGGTGTTTTCGTCAAGTACGGAGAATACGTATATCGGGCATGGAGCATCATTCAGAGAGGCAAATGGTAATAATTGGTCAATACGTTTCTTTTTTGATCAGACTGAATTTGAGAATAATATTGAGAATTCCGCCAATCTTTTTAAAGTGGGTCAGTATGATTTTGTAAAGCTGGATGAAAATTATCAGCCACTTTCACCAAGGGGGGTAGAAATAGGCTACTCATACCCGATACCTGATTACGATGGATACAATTTTGCATTATATTCGAGAAATAGCAATAACCCCGCACCTCAGCATTTTGAAGTAACCAAAGTCTATTTTGATGATATTTCTACAGACCGCTTTATCTGGGTAGAAGGGAATTTTGATGTCTTTGTAGGATCAAAAGAACGGGAAAAACGTATTAAAGGAGATTTCCGTGTGATGGTTCAGGTTAATTAGGCTGTCCGTACCCGGGATCAGGTTTTTCCTTTTCTTCCGGTTATTCTTTTTCTTAAGATCCCGATCGTGGTTTTTCTTAACTGGCGTTCAGCCTGATAGCGCAATTGCTCATGATAGATGAACCAGCCACCTATTGCACCGATCACGCTACCCATGACAATGTGTGTAAATCTCAGAAACACCAGATCTCCGGATGAAATCAGAATATGATTACCGGCTTCCGCCAGAAGTATAGTCATAGGAGTGATGAGCACCACTGCCAGTGCGTATTGTCTGACCACAATGATTTCTATGAAAAACTGCAGAATAAAGATACCCAGACAAATGGAAAAGGGAGTTTGCAGAATAGGTAGCAATAACCATGATACACCCAGTCCTATAACGGTTCCCATCATTCTTTGTAAACTTCTCCTCCATACATTGACCGTATCAACACCCTGCATAACGGCCAGGCAGGAAATCGGAATCCAGTAAGGATTGCTTAGTTTAAGGTATAGACCGAGGAAAAGGGAGGCAAACATAAATATGCCCAGAATGATGGATTCGTAGATATTGGAATACCTGTCCTGTAGAAGATTTTTCTCCCTGCGGTTTGTTGCATGCTGGGCGATGTCACTCTTTATCCGGAGTAAACCATAGATCAGTACCAGCAGCGTTGAGAACATAAGCCCCAGGGCCATAACCCCGATCCTTTCCGGAATGGTCGCTAAATTAAAAGGCATACAACTTGCCATAGAAGCGATCATAATGAAGAAGAAATTACCCGGGGGCTTCATGGCAAAATACCGTGTTACCCAATGGGCGCCACAGGTATAAACCCCAAATACAATTGCCGATAAATAAGGATCAAAACTGAAACTTATGCCAACGCCGAAAGATATCAGAAAACCATAAGAACAAAGGATAACCATACGCATTCTTTCCGCTAATGCTGCTTTCGGAAGATACAGCATGACGAGTCCTCCCAGACACGCCAGTTTCCCATAATCCAGATTATCGAAATATAAACCCGCAAATAAAGGGACACCGGTAGCAATGGAGGCTAACAGCGGAATATGCCAGAGCCGTTCAGATTTTTTTATGGTTAATAATTGCTGTATTTCTTTATATAAATCCATTTACGGGAGATTAATGAGTGCCTGGGGATGACCATTTTATGTGATGAAAGTATTGCTTTTGCAATTATTTAACGTTTATTCGGGTTTAGGGGTCTATCTCCGCTTTGCCGTTAAATCAACGGGTATTTCCTCTTTTTCTATCATGCTGTCAGTGCTTCGGACTTGAAATAACCACGAAGTGGTGGCATGATTATAGAAAGGGGCATGAATATAGAAACAGAAAGAAGATAACGTTCATGATAACCCTGGAAGGTGAATATTTTCAGATGGTAAGCTTATCCCGAACTGACGTTATTTAATCATCCTTTACCTGCTCACGCTGATCACCACATTTCCGGTTTTCTGTCCGGTTTCAACATAACGGTAAGCTTCTACGATTTCGTCAAAAGGGTATTCTCTGTCAATAACAGGCCTGAATGATCCCTTCAAGGCCATATCACGCAAATAAAGGAGATCCTCCTTACGCATGACCGGTAATGGAAACAATACCTTTTTTCCACCGAGTAAGGGAGTGGTCAAAGCCAGTCCTATATTCTCGGACCGTTTACCCAGTTCGGTAGATATATAAATGCCTTTAGGTTTCATCAAAGGCTTGCACTGACCAAACGAACTCTTACCGACAGCATCAAACACAAAGTCAAAGCGGTGGTTAGTCCGGGTGAAATCCTGCGTCTGATAATCAATCACCTCGTCAGCTCCGAGTGATTTGACGAGCCCGGTATTTTTTGTATTGGCAACAGCGACCACGTAGGCGCCGTAAATCTTAAGTAACTGCACCGCAGCAGATCCGATAGCTCCCGTTGCTCCATATACTAATACAGTATCGCTGGCCTTTACGTTCGCAGCCTTCATATTGCTGAGTGCATAATGGCTACCCTCTGTAAGAGCGGCAGCCTGTAAGAAATCCATTCCTTCGGGGATCAGCGCCAATGTGCCTTTCTCATCCATTACCTTGTATTCAGCATGACAGCCAAAGCCGTCATCATCATAGCCGAATACCCGGTCTCCTGTTTTAAAGCCCTGCACATGTTGCCCTGTAGCCTCCAGCACACCCGCAAATTCACATCCTAATACCTTATTATTAGGTCGAAACAAGCCGCTGAACAATCTGGATACAAAATACTGCGCACTTCTGAAGCCACAATCTGTCCGGTTTACAGTAGTTGCCTTAATCCTGATCAGCACTTCATTGTCTTTGGGGACAGGTTTTCCGGTTTCGCTGATGCTGACTACTTCCGGCGGCCCGTATTGGGTGTAGATTGCTGCTTTCATATAACTAAGGATTTTTGGGAATTTCGGATAGAACCTGCCGTTGTTTCCCTTGATGAAAGGGGAAATGTTGTGATATTTACTTGATTTTCAGTAGACTGTGGCTGTTTGTAGTCCGATCGGAAATACCCGGATGATATTAAATATATTCATTCCCCCTATATTTATGGATCACTATCAACCAGATCGTCCGATTATATCGTTTCGCATAGCTAAATTACCTGATTATTGCAGATCTTTTTTAAACAGAATGTTAAGTTTAAGCATTTTCTGACTTAGCATTTAAAACTGAATAAATTATATGGAACAACTCATTTTCATTTTGTCAAGAGTTTTTGTTGGTATGGTGGCCCTGGAACATCTGTACATATTATGGATGGAAATGTTTGCCTGGGAAACTACCGGCAAAAAAGTATTCAAAGGAGCGTTACCTGACGAATTGTTTAAGCCGACTAAAGGACTGGCTGCTAACCAGGGACTCTATAATGGTTTTCTTTCTGCCGGGCTAATCTGGAGCTTTTTTATCAGTGATCCGGTATGGCAGCAAAACGTAGCCATCTTTTTTCTTTGCTGTGTAATTACCGCCGGTGTATACGGAGCGTTGGTATCTTCCCGGAAGATATTCTTTACTCAGGCATTACCAGCCATTATCGCTTTACTGTTTGTGTTACTGAGTTAGAGCAGATGGATTGTTTCAGATGCCATCTGGTGAATATTTTGTCAGATGAGGATCTCTGAACATTTTATAAGCAAATTTATAGTACCGGTTACTAACCGGAATATTGTCTTTTGTAGTTACACTCTTTCAGTGGCAGCATTGGCAATCCCAAATTATGGGCATTTCGATTCAGTCGGTATCATTATTTGTCATAGTTTTTTATTTGATTGTTTTTCGCAACATAACCATATCTTTTAGTTGAATACCATCTTCCACTATTGGTTCAGGATAATTATTTATAAAAAAACCTTTCTTAATTTCAAACAACTCAAATCCGGCTTTTTGATATAGATGCAATTGTTTTATCGCGGTATCAGCGGTTCCTATTAATATCGTTTTATACTTTTTTTCTTTCGCCTTAATTTCGGTGTCCTGCAATAAAAATCTACCCATTCCCTGTCCTTGAAAGGCTTTATTGACGGCAATATTTTTTATCTCAATTTCCTTCCTGTTCAGTGAACAGAGCACATAGACAGCGATCACCTTATTTTCCTGCTCTACGATGTATATATCACTGTCAAAAATGTATTTATTTATAGCTTCAACTGTTTCGTCTGCAAGCAGTAATAAATCATACGGAATTTTGTCTGCTTTACTGAGTTGTCTGGTGACCCACTTGTTTTTAGCTTTTGTTTTCATTGTCAGTTCAATTGTTCATGACTTTTCATTGTATAGGCATTAAAAATTTCTGCCCTTGTTTCTGACAAAGGCAGAATAAACATTACGAACAGA
>JBEBXQ010000089.1:0-21438 GCA_040391535.1 Telluribacter sp.
TAACATTCTGCAATTCATTACTTTTTCAACCAGATCGGCCGGGATGTAGAAATAATGATTGGACGCTTCAAAGCCCAGCCTCGAATCGGAACACTGTAATGCAGCCATTTGTTTGGCAAGGGCTATTTCTCTTCTCAGTAACCTGGCAAGCGTCTGCTTGTTATGACCCTGGTTCTCCTGGTCTCTCAACAGGATAATCTCACTCTGGTTGGCGATACTTTCGTAATGAACAGCAACCGTTTCCGCCACATTAATTTCCTTTTCTAATGCCTTACTGACACTCTCGGATAGCGTGAGCGGTGCAGTGTTCTTTCTTAATGCATTTACAGCCTCCTGAAAACCGGTAGCAACCGTCCGTAACTGTTGTATAAAAACAGCTTCGGGGTAAATGCTGCGCCAGCTTTTCAGATCGTCATAAGCAATACCTACCATTGTGGAAGAATACCCGGTCGGCTTTTCCCATAGTAAATTGGATGGTCCCGACTGCAGCGGGGCATTGTAAACCACCCCGATATGATAAGGAAACTGACTGAAAGCCTTGCTGAACTGCCGCCAGGCTTTCACGACCTCATTTCCGGCAATACCATAGCGGTTAACAGCTACTTTTTGCATGGCTTCAACGGGCGTCATATCCGGATTACTGCCCAGTAAGGCTACCACCTCCAGATTAGGAGACGGGTATCCGCCGAGCGTCCAGCCCAGCATAAGTCCGTCTACACCTGCTTTCCGCAAATTAGCAACGTGATTCGCTACATTTTCAAGTGCGGGGATGTAGGGTACGGCCGCGATTTCCCAGGTATTACCGGCCTGAATTTTGGCTATGGCCTGCAGACCGTGCTGTCTGGCGATCTGCCAGTGACGGGTGGCACGAGGACCGGGACCGATCCCTGAAATCGAATATTCACCCACTTTTGATTGGATCCCGCCACGCTCAATATCCAGATTCCATTCACTGACACTCATAATAGCCATATTTTTGGGTAAATCAGGAATAATGGCTTCTGCCCAGTTATCCTTCCACCCCCAGTCCCAGGCAATCAGGCGGGGAGGCTTGCTGTTTATCGCCTGCTGGTTTTTCTTTTTATAATTGTCGAAGCCCCTGCTGATGGCATTTTCATAAATCGTATTCAATGCCGCAATTACTTTGCCAGGGCCCGGTACCGAACAGCGCGGGCACTCATTTCCTTTGCCGTGTGACCAGCAGTTGGTAGGATTTTCAGATGCGGTAATAGAGAAAAACCCGGCAAGGCCCGGCACTCTTTCAGTGATGGTAGCAATCGAATCAGACAAATATTGCTGTACTTCCGGAATGCTGGTGCAAAGTGAATTTCCCGCACCTTTCAACTGAGGATATTTACGGAAAAATGCCGGCGTCTGGTTGCGGGGCTCATTAAGGTACAGATAAATACCAATCCCTTTTTCTTTCGCTTTACTGACCAGCTTTTGCAGGTTTTCAAGTCTTTTCTCCCAGTTTTCGCTCAGGGAGGGCTCCCAGGGAAAAGGGGTTATCTGGCTCAGTACGATGTGCATCCAGGTGCCGTCCATTCCTGATGCCGCCATGCGCTCAAGGTAACCCTCCGGGTAGGGATCAATACTTTCATCCAGTAGCGGATCTCCGAAAAGTGCAAAATAGGCATACCCGAACCGGGGCTGAAACCCGGATCCGGCAACAGGTGATTCAGTAACGGGAGGTACGGATAAATCTTTGACAAACTGAAAATAAGGTTCTTTTTGTTCCGGTAATCCGGCAGGAAATTCTTCTTTTAATACCTTCTGAAACCATTGCAGTTTACCGGTATCCGTGCGGACAAGATCCTGAAAAGACAGGGGATCGCATTCCGGTTTGAGACTCCCCAGTTTGATATAGAAAAAATCGTCTTCCTGCAATGTAAATTCCAGTTTCTCCTGAGTCCAGCCGAGCAATTCCAGTAACTGCTGTTCAGGGAGTAAATGCCAGTTACGGCGGATGATCGTCAGGTAACTGCGGTTCCACTGCTCTTCTGAAACAGGTGGCGGAGCGGATAAGCCCAGTTTCAGCCCTTCCGCACGTACATGCTCTTCGGTGGTTTTTAATACTGCAGCTATTCTTGCCAACGGAACAAGCGTCCAGTTGCGCCAGATAAAAGCATAGACAGGATGCGGAAAATGAGAAAGGGCAAGTGCCTTTTTCTTTGTATCAAACAGGAGGCCGGCAGCTCCGGATTTAAAGGGATTCAGAAATAGCGCGCCCGTTAATACGGTACCGGCAGTGAGGAAATTTCTTCGGGTAAAGGCTTTTTGAGGTTCAGGAAAGTGCATTGTTTTTGAGGTAAAGCTATTAATGTTTCGTGAAGATGGGGTTAATAAGCAGCTTAAAATTTTCTTCTCATAAAGAGACCGGTTAAACAGGAGGATGTTAAAATAAATAAAGTATAATTCTTAAGTAATGGTTGAAACAGCATCGTATTCTTCATTAAACATTACACCGGACGCGGTCAGAAGAAGGGATAAAGTGCTTTTATAAAAAAATATGATACTTTTGCATTTAAACAGGCTGGTTGATAGCTTTGTTACTTTTCATACCTAAAGCAGATATTTTCCTTCTCTCGTTATGGCTACGCGAAAATTATATGATGAAAGGGAAACCTTGCGTGAACTGGCCGATGGAAGTGAGTCTGCCTTTGTCCGGATTTTCGATGAATATAGCCCTAAAATTTATAGAATTGCTTTGAAATTCCTGGATTCACGCGAGTCGGCAGAAGAGATCGTACAGGATGTTTTTATGGATATATGGTTGAGAAGGGAGAAAATAGGCGAGGTATTGAACTTTGGCGGTTATCTTCACGGAATGGTAAGAAAACAGGTTTATGATGCTTATCGCCGCAAATCAGCCTTTACCGACGTGATACATGAGCTAAGCTACCGTGAACAGTCTGATAACCCCACTGAAAGAATGGTACAGGAAGAAGAATACAGGAAGCTGCTACATGAAGTGGTCAACCGGTTACCCGCTCTTCAGAAGGAAATTTTCTGGCTGGCCCGGGAAGAGGGGCTCAGTCATGAGGCAATAGCCCGGAAACTGAATCTTTCGCGTTTGGCCGTCAAGGCACATATGAAACGAATCCTGCGCTTTATACGGGTTGAGCTTCAGCCCTTTCTCAAAACGGCATTGCTGTTCTGGATCCCTTTGGTTCTGATCAGATAATTTAGCCCTGTATCGAACATATCTCCGGCTGACAGGTAAATTTTTCTTTCTGCTGTTCTGTTGGATTTTTGCCAGTCCCAGTGTTACTCTATATTTTTCAATATGTTGATAAACAGCATATTGATGTGGTTTACCATGCCTGGTATACTAGATTGATGGCGTGGATGTAAATGAGAATCAGGATCGGTTCAAAAATAATTTTCAGGATAATTGCCCCCTCAGTCTTTTTCGGGAGACATGTATAGCAGGGAGCCTTATCAAGTTCTGAAAATATATATGCTTATAAAGAAAAAGATATCCGGATGAGCACTGAAAATAATGGCGAAAACAAACACGGTTCCTATCAAGAACGAAAGGAGCGATTTGACTACCTTATGGACAGGTACATGACGCAGAAAGCCTCAGAAAAAGAAAAAGAGGAACTCCGCCAATGGGTTGAAAACGGGTTTGGAAGCCGTTTTCAGGAATGGTTTGACAAAAGTTATCATACGGATACCGGCACTGAAGCTGTTCCCGAAGAGATTCGCCTGGAAATCCTGACCAATATTCTGGGTCAGGTACCTCACCGGAAAACCGGAATGTCCGGAACAGCCTGGAAGTGGGCGGTTGCAGTTGTTCTGATTATAGGGGCGGCAGTTTGGTTCATGGCAGGCAGTGATTACCAGGTAAAAGAGATGCTGACCGAATACCCTTCTGAAAACAGGAAAGCCGGACAGGTGGTATTGAAGGGAAAACAGTTTCTGTATCTTCCGGACGGAAGCAGTGTATTGATGAATGAAGGCAGTGAGCTTAGTTATACCCCCGGTTCGTTTGAAAGCGGACCACGGGAGGTGACGCTGAAGGGTGAGGCTTATTTTAACATTACTCATCATCCGGAAAATGCTTTCAGGGTAAGAGCGGGTTCGGTAGTAACCCGTGTACTCGGGACGGCCTTTAATGTGAATATGAAAGAAAAGGAGGTAACCGTCACCGTAACCAGAGGGTTGGTGGAAGTAAGCGATAAAGGAAAGGTTTATGCAAAGGTGAGGCCGGATGAGCAGATTACGGTCAATACAGAAACGCACAACTATAACACGGTTTCAGTAAGTGCGGAGGAAGAGATAGCCTGGAAAAATGCCTATCTGGTATTCGATAATATTGATCTGAAGGAGGCCGCAAGGCTGATCCGGAGTCATTATGGCGTGGAACTCCATTTTACCGATACATCATTAATGCAGTGCCATATTACAGCTTCTTTCTTAAATGAGGAAGCACTTGATACGGTGCTGAAAGTGATTACAGCCATGAACGGGGCCTCTTATAAGGTAGAAGGTGATAGTGTATGGATAGAGGGAGGATCCTGTAGTTAGGAAGGAACAGATATCAGTAATAAAAGAGAACATTAAACAAGAATAGAAATGCTGCTCAAAGATTATTTCCCATTTTTTGCGGATGACGGTTAAACCGGGGAGGCAAAGAACCGAAGGTATAAAATAAAAGCCATCCGGGGGCAACCGGATAGCTTTGGAGCCCGCAGGTTAAACCTAACAAACGGACATTGTTTTTAATAATTAACCATCACTAAAAACGCCTGGTAAATGTACAAAAATTTTATCATGTGCGGAAGGGGTATTCTTTCTGCCCATCAACCCGCTATTAAATTAGTTATGCGTATAGGGTTATGCTATTTAATAACCACCATCGTCTGCACGCAGTTGCTGATGGCCCGCCCTTCCGGGGCCCAGTCGTTAGCCGAGATACAGGTTTCTCTCGGAATGAAAAACGAAGGGATCCGGGAGCTTTTCAGGAAAATCGAAATGCAGACTCCGCTGCGGTTTGCTTTTATGGAGAACCAGGTGAACACTGAGGCCCGGTTTAACCTGGCAAACGGTAAATATCGTGTAGATGAAATACTGAACAGTACATTAACATCACTTAATCTGACGTATATAAATACCGGTAATGTGGTGTATGTGCTTAGAAAAAATAAAAGAGAAAAGACTCCGGAGCCGGTATCTGCTGAAGATTTATCCATACAATATCACAGTCGGGGCGGTGAGCTGATTAAAGGGAAGGTGAAAGATGAGAAAGGAGAAGGCCTGCCAGGTGTAAGTATTCTGATCAAAGGCACACAGCAGGGAACTACCACCGATGCCGGCGGACAGTTCGAACTCATGGTTCCGGACAGAGGGAGTGTGCTTGTTTTTAGTTTTGTAGGTTATCTGAGCAAGGAATTGATGGTCGAAAACCATACTTTCATTGAAACCGTGCTGCAGGTAGACGAGCGGGCGCTGGAAGAGCTGGTCGTGATCGGGTATGGAACACAGAAAAAGAAAGACCTGACCGGTGCGGTTTCTGCAATTAAGTTTGATGATATGCCGATGAATACCTTTTCTTCCGTTTCACAGGCGCTCGCCGGGAAAGCTGCCGGGCTGCAGGTAACAACGATTTCAGCCCAACCAGGAGGAGAGACTACTTTCAATATCAGAGGCGCCGCGTCTACGGGTGCAGGGAATGCCCCTCTGATCGTAATTGATGGTTTTCCTGTGTCGTCGTCTGAGGAGCCGGGGAGCGGTAATCGCTACAACGGCGGACCGAAAGACAATACCCTTGCAACGCTGAACCCTAATGACATTGAGTCCATTGTTATTCTGAAGGATGCCAGTGCCACGGCGATTTATGGTGCACGGGCCGGCCATGGTGTTATCCTCGTAACCACTAAGAGAGGCAAGGAAGGTAAAGTCAGGATTGACTATGCGGGTACAATGGCTGTGCAACATATGTCGGCTGAAGTAGAAACGTTAAGAGCGGGCGAGTGGATGCGTGAATATAACCGTTACCAGCGTGAACGTTATCTGTACGACAACCGCATGGGAGTCTACAGCAAAGGGGGAGATTCTAAACCGGCAGATTTTTCAGGATATCAGGGCGACCGTTTCACAGAAAATCAGATAGCCCGTCCTGAATACGATACCGATTGGGTGGATGCCGTTACCCGTAAAGGGTTACAACAGCAGCATTCGCTCACAATGAGCGGAGGAACCGAAAAAACACGATACCTGACTTCTGTCAGCTTCTTTGATCAGGAAGGGGTATTACGTAATAACGGGATGAAGCGCTTTAATGCACGCGTCAATCTTGATCAGCAGATCAGCCGGATTTTTAAAACCGGGTTCAGCCTTAATTTCAATCAGAACAGGTTTTCAAATGTACCGCTGGGAAACGGGGAGTTTGAAAATGCAGGCGCGCTGACTACCGCTATACAATCAGAACCGATACGGCCCATCAGGGATACAAACGGGAACTATACCCATAATCTATACGCAGATTATCTTCCCAATGCGGTATCGTTGCTGGAAATTTCGGATGATTCGCAGCTGGAACGAATGCTTACCAATGCTTTTGTAGAGGCTGTTCCGCTTCAGGGCCTGCGCCTGAAAGCTGCAGTGGGATTTGACCGCAGTTTCAACAAACGTAAAACGTATCTGCCTAAGACAACTCTTTACGGACAGAAAACAAACGGTGGCGCATTTATTTCTTCCTCTGAGAAGGCTGACTACCTGTTTGAAGCGACGGCCGATTACAGTAAAGTTATTCAGAAAAGCAATTTTAACTTACTGGGCGGTTATTCTTTTCAGGATTTTAACTGGAACGGCCTGGAAGCCGGTAACCAGGATTTCCTGATAGACGGGTTTCTCTATAACAATCTTAATGCAGGCGCATTCCAGCGGCCAAGAGTCGGATCATCGGCCGGGAAAAGCCAGATGGCCTCTTTTTTCGGGCGGGCCAGTTACAGTTATAATGATAAATATTATCTGACCGCAACCCTCCGTGCTGACGCCGCTTCAAATTTGGCTGAAGGTCATCAGTGGGGTTATTTTCCCTCGGTTGCCCTGGCATGGAATATCAGCAATGAGGCCTTTTTCGAACCGTTGCTGGGTACAGTTTCACAACTTAAGCTCAGAACAGGTTATGGTGAAACAGGGAATTCCAACATCGGGAACAAAGCACGGGACCTTTTTTTTGTAGGCCGTAATTACCTGTTTGGTAGTGCTGAAAGCAAAGGTGTTTACCTGGGACAGATGGGGAACAAAGCCTTGACATGGGAAACTACCTCTGAAATAAACCTGGGCCTTGATATTGAACTGTTCAGCAGGGTGAACCTGGCCGCCGAGTACTATGACCGGACCATCTCAGACCTGCTGAGTACCCGTCCGCTGATGAGTTTCCATGAAGTCAGCTCTATTGCCGCCAATATCGGGAAAACACAAAGTAGGGGTTTTGAATTGACTGTCAATAGCCGGAATATCCGCCGTAAAACATTTTCGTGGGCAACCGACCTGACGTTCTCCCTTTATCGTGACCGCTGGAAAGAGCGCGACCCTTCATGGAAACCAGCCGTTTATCAGCAGGTTGACGATTATATCCGCGCGCAATTCGGCTATAAGGCCGACGGACTGGTCCTGCCGTCTGAAACGGGTAACATTCCGCACATGCCCGGTGCTGTGGCAGGACAGGTCAGGTTGAAGGATCTGGACGGATTCAAACGTAACGAGAGCGGCGCTGTCATGTACGACGCCAACGGACAGGCATTGAAAACAGGCCAGCCTGACGGGCGGCTCGATGATGCCGACATGGTGTTTCTTGGTACAACTGATCCCGGTTATCTGTTCGGGTTTAATAATACCTTTACCTGGAAACAGTTTGATTTTAATTTCTATATCTATGGGATTGCCAACCAGCTGAAAGGGGGAGATTATCGCACATCAGTGGGCCCGGAACGTATTTCAACGGACTATGGTATGCTGGCTTCAATCAAAGATTTCTGGTCATCGGAGAATCAGAACGATACCTATTACGGCCTTTTCCAGTCCCAAAGCCCTTTCGGCACGGGCGACTATCTGTTGAAAAAAATCTGGTATGCCCGGATGCGTAATATTACCCTGGGTTATACATTTCCGGTCAAACCGGCTCATGTCGTACAAAGTGCCCGGGTATATCTCAATGTCAGTAATCCGTTTACGCTGACCAATTATAAAGGGCTTGACCCCGAAACCGATTCCTGGGTAGGCGGTATCTATGCTTATCCCAATGTCAGGACTTACAGCCTGGGTGTTAACCTTACTTTCTAACTACAGATATGAAGAAGTTATTATATAATATACTGATAACGTTGAGTATCACTACGGTTTTCAACGCCTGCACCGATCTGGTGTCAGAAGACTTTTCCAATATTGATCCTGGGTTTTTTCCTGCAAACGATAATGATGCCGTTGCTTTGGTGACGGCTTGTTATAATCCGTTCTCTGCCGGGGGGTACTCAGGATACTGGAGCAGTGCCGATGTGGGTTTTCATGTAATGTCTGAAATGGCTACGGATATACTGGACTGTCAGTGGGGTGCTGATCCCTGGGCCCCGGTGGTCTCCTTCAACTGGCATGCTAACTGGAGACCGGTAACCAATTTTTACCTGCGTTATCAGCATATCAGCCGGATAACACTGACTATTCATCGCATTGAAAATCTTGATATGAAGGATAAGGCGTTGCAGACAAGGCTTATTGCCGAGTGTAAAGTGCTGCGTGGCTGGCTGGCCTATATGCTGTATGATCTCTACGGGCCGGTACCTCTGGCGACGGTAGAACAGTTGCAGAACCCGCTGGAAGATGCGCAGATACCACGTGCGACGGAAGAAGAAATGCAGCGGTTTATCGAAACCAATCTGACCGAAGCCTTAAATTCCGGTGCACTGCCGCCGCGGGCTGAAGGCAACAATTACGGAAGGGTCTCAGCGGCACTTTGTCATACCCTGCTGATGAAGCACTATATGCTGACAAAGCAATGGAGCAAAGCCGTGACGGAAGGCCGTGAATTGCAGAAAGCAGACTATGGTCTGGGGCTCATGGATAACTATAAAGACATCTTTACACTTGGAAACGAAGGAAACCGGGAGATTATCCATGCCGCTACATCATCTTTGTCCACCAATTCTACCCTATGGCTTGCCCATGTGCTGCCCGGGCCGTATCCGACACAGAACCCGGCCATACAAAAATGGGGAGGGTACCGGATGGTCTGGAAATATTTCAATACCTATGACCCGGCTGATAGACGCCTGGAAGTGATCAGCGGGAAATTTACCGGAACCGACGGAGTGGTATATAGTGAACAGAATCCGGGCATTCCTCTGGCTAAAGGGGCTATTCCTGTTAAAGTCGGAGAAGATCCGGGCTCTACAGGAGAAGCGAGTGGCCTGGATTGGGTAATCTACCGCTATGCTGATGTGCTGACTCTTCTGGGCGAAGCGATGGTAAGAAATGAAAACGCCGTAACTCAGGAAGCCATTCATTTGCTGAACAGCGTTCGTGTCAGAGCGGGGCTCCCGGCTTATACAGAGGCTGATTTTCCTTCCGTACAGGTTTATCTGGAGAAGGTGCTGAAAGAGCGCGGACATGAATTATTTTGCGAGGGAGCACGTCGCTCAGACCTGATCCGCCATTCAAAATACCAGGCTGCGGCTGAATTTAAAGGATATGGTGATACCTATCGTCCTGATGTATTCGAACGGTGGCCTCTGCCGCAAAGAGTGATTGACGAAGGGAAAGGCGCTGTCATCCAGAATCCCGGATACTAAAATTAAACTGATTTATCAACATTGTATTTTGACCGGCCTTACCACCGTGAAAAAATACTTAACCCTAATAGTATGAAGTATAAAGCGTTTTTAACAATCGGTATCGTATTTTTATTAATGGCATTTCATTCCCCGTCAACAGGTCAGATGAGCGACCAGGGAATTTTTGTTCCGGATTGGAGACCCGAACGGTGGAAAGAGCTGCCGCAAAACCCGCTTATTGACCCGGAGGGGTCCGGATTGCCGGAACTGGTGATTGGTGATCCGCAGATTCTGACACCCGGAGAATTTGATAACCAATGGCATGCGTTTTATCATGGGTTTTCTCACGATGAAAAAGGCTGGCACACGTGGTTTTTTCATTCAGTTTCGGAAGACGGACTTAGCTGGAAGGAAGTTTTTCGTGAAGAAGGAGAAGTAGGTATTCAATATCTTTTCAGTGACGGAGAGCGTTGGATACAGTATTATACAGCCACTACCAATGCTACCGGAAATAAGGAACTGAAGAAGAAATATGATACCATTATTCGCGCAAGAACGACAACTGATTTTGTCCATTGGTCGGCACCTGTTGACCTTATTATGCCGGATATGCCCAGGGAGCGTGAAGGGTCAGGAGTGGAGGCACGGAATCCCTGTGTGATACAATTGCCCGATGGCCGTTACCGGATGTATTACAGTGCGGGTATGGTCTTTTTGCAGGACGCAGGGTATGGCGAACCCAAATATATTTTCTGTGCTGAAGCAGATAACCCGCTTGGACCGTTCATCAAAAAAGAAGAACCGGTGCTGGCTCCTGACGTAAATCTTCCATTCCGCAATTACGGATGCGGAGGTTTTAAAGTATTTGGTTACAAAGACGGATACATAGCGTTTTATAATCCCATTTATATTGACAGGCAACAGCAATCCCGTTCTGAAATACGCATGTTGCACAGTAAAGACGGGTTGACCTGGAAAGAAGCAGATTATAATCCGATCGTTAAGCCTGAACCCTCCATCCCCTGGCGATCGGCCATTATTTATCAGCTGGATGTGGTCCCCTGGGACGGTGCGTTGTTCATGTATTTTAATGCACGCGAAGGCTGGCGGGGAGGAGCGGAACGTATTGGCGCGCTGAAAATGGATTTAAAGGGAGAAACACCGTTGGTGAAATTAAGAAAACCTATTAAGAAGGAATGATCAGAATCTGTGCGATAATATTGGGCCTGATGGCAGCAGGGTGTAAGGAGGCGGAAGAATATAGCGTTAACCTGATAGAAGATGGAGCGATAGTACTGGATGGAAAAGCAGAGGAGAAGGAGTGGAAAACCGCTCCTTCTATCTCTTCCTTTATGAACCCATGGAATAAGGACGTTAATCCTGAAACGGCTCTGATGCTGTTGAAAGACAGTGAATTTCTGTATTTTTATTTTGACGCAAAGGATGAGGAAATAGTTATTCACGTAGATTTCTCCAAAGAAAGAGATGTCGAAAAGGAAGATAGAGTAGAGTTATTTCTGTCAAAAGACGCAAAGATGTCTACGTATTACTGTTTTGAAACTGATGCCTTGGGGAGGACTTTATCTTATGAGGCAAATCATTACAGAAAATTGCGATTTGATTGGGATGTGCCGGAGGGGTATCGGGTGAAATCCCGGAGATACGAGGGGGGCTATGCTATTGAAGGAGCTATACCATTATCGTTTATTATTAGTCTTGCCAATCAGAAAGAATTGTATTTTGGTGCATATCGTGCAGAATTTTCAATGGTAAATGATTCTATCGTTGAAAATTGGTTAACATGGATTAATCCGAATACCCCATTCCCTGATTTTCATGTACCTGCTACTCTGGGGAAATTGTATTGGAAATAAAACTTATCTTTTTGGTTGGTGCCCTTGGTTGCGGCATTCCCATTACTGCGCTGTATAACCTCCGTCGATCACAACAGGCTGTCCTGTAATTCCTGACGCGGCATCAGAGGCCAGAAAAAGGGCGGTTTGGGCTATTTCTTCGAGTGTTATTAATCTTTTCTGCGGAACCAACGGGAAAATCACCTCTTCCAGAATCCGGTTTTCGGTAGTATTGCGGGTTTTGGCAAGGTCTTTGAACTGGCCGCGTACCAGGGGGGTGTCTACATAACCCGGACAGATGGCATTGGCCGTGATACCAAAAGCCGCACCCTCCAGGGCCGTTACTTTGGTGAGGCCGATCAGGCCGTGCTTGGCACTGTTATAAGCCGATTTTCCGGCAAAGCCAATGAGGCCATTAATGGAGGCCATGTTGATGATCCGGCCGTACTGCTGTTTTTTCATGACGGGTAAAATTTCCCGGATCAGCATAAACGGGGCCGTCAGCATGACCCGGATCATTTGCTCAAATTTCTCTACCGGGAAATCCTCGATCAGGGAAACATACTGTAATCCTGCATTATTGATCAGAATATCAACGGTTCCGAACCGCCGGATGGTCAGCGCTACCGCTTCCTGAATGTCTTTCTGACTGGTCACATCACATACCACAGCCTCTGTATCAAACCCTTTATCCTGCAGCAAACGGCATTCTTTTTGCAGTAACGGAAGGTCTCGGTCCGTCATCATGACTTTTATATCAGCGGCCGCAAAATGACCGGCAATCGCCAGCCCGATACCACTTGCGGCGCCAGTAATAAGGAGTACTTTTCTTGGTGAATCTGACATACGGGGCGTTTTGAGAAATTCCATTCCTACCAATGCACTATAAAGCATGATCTGTTTGCAAAATACCCTCCGGAAGGGAAACCCCGGCTATCTGGCCGGGGTTAAAACGATTTTACGAAGGTCCAGAAGACCAACTTTAATGTCATCCACATCGGAGCCGAAAACCAGCTTCTGACGGCCTGCTTCCAGTTTAATCCTCCCGATCTTCTGTTCTTTGAAGGTTTCCCACGACCCGGTTTTTCCGATGGTTCCGGTGATTTTGCCAGTCGGAGATTTTAAATAATAGGGATTCCCGGCTGTCTTATCATCTACAGACCATTCAAGGGATACGTCATAACTGCCGGCCTTTTTTACATCTACATTCCATTCTACACGATCTTTTGCCGTAAACCAGCCGAAGGCAAGCCATTCAGGCATATAGGCGATTTTGGGGCCTACACCTTTTCCTTTCTGAGCCGAAAGCACATACTGATTTCCGGTATCAGGGGAAATAATTTCAGGGATATTAATGATTCCCTCCGCTCTTTTTTCTTTCACATATTCAGCAATAGTTCCCATCGGAGCCAGCCAGATCCCGTTTGCAGGGTCCTGTGCATATTGAATGACTTTTTCCAAAGCGGCCAGCCGGGTGGTCTGATTACCGGATGTGGTGGTTTCATGACCGGCCAGGATCAGCCACTGACGGGCATTGGCAGCCTGTTGGATCAGGGGCAGAATTTCTTCGAAATCTCTTCCATCCATCTCCATTCCGGTTAATTGTGCCATATCTGCATAATTGGCATCTGTCGGTGCTTCATCGCGCCAGGTACGGCCTGCCAGGAATAATTCATCTATTACCGGGACAAAACTTTGCGTGTTTTTGCCACGGCCCACATAAGTCAGGCCGCAGGGGTATGCATAGACTTTAGGCGTAACACCCAGCAGTTTTTCCACCTGTTTGTTGGCTTCAATCAGCTCATTTCTCATATCATCCAGGGTGTAGGTTTCCAGGGCTCGGTTCCGCGACCAGGTGAAATTGCCACTGCAAGGGTGATATACCGAGTGATTACCCATTTCATGACCGTTCGCTACGGCCTTTTTCCAGTTGGGCAGATCTTTTTCCACATTGGAGGGGACGATGAAAAAGGTAGCTTTTGCATTATACCTGTCGAGCAGATCCGTCCCTTCTTTCGGATTGGTAAGACGGGCATCGTCAAATGTAAGGCTAATGGCCATTTTCTTTCCTTCAGGCCATGGGAAAGGCAGGATTTTATCCTGTGCGTATGATTGCAAAGTGCCGTAGCACAGGGTGAGTAAAAGGCTGAGTTTAATTTGAAATCGCTTCATAAATTCAATTGATTAAAGGCAGAATAAAATACTATTTGCTGTTCATTTTTCCGTGCATATAGTTCAGAACACCTTCCGTAAGGTCTTTGGCTGCGGCCGGTGTATAGGGAGAGACGGTGGGTTCGTAGCCGCCGTATTTCCATTCCTCTTCTGTCAGCAGGTAACCCAACCAGCCGTTTCCGTATCCGAAATAGAAAGTATAAGGGAAAGGGGAGCGGTCTCTGATTTCATTGGAAATCTCACAGAATAATTCAAGCGGTGCACTCCAGATGGCAATATCATCATTGATTTTTAAAAACCGGACCGGTAATTTAACAACGTGCGTACCATTGGCTAACGTTTTGGTATAATTACCCAGGTCACTGGTCCACTTTAATCCTTCCTTTCTTGGTGTTTCTATAGTAATACCTCCGGCATTAAGCTTTACCTCGCTGGTGGTGGAAAGGATGGTTTTGTGGGCAGCAATAATTTTATCCCCCAGCATGGCTTTGAACTGATTGAGGTGACCTGCTCCAGGAGAAGGATAGACACTGTAGATCGGAGCAATGTTACCGGCAGCACCGTTGATATACAGCATGGGAGCGCCAATCTGTTCTTCAACATATTCGGCTACAATACCCGGACCATCGCCGCTGATGTGCAGGTTCGCTCCGCTCATGACGGTACCGTGCATGGCATAATTAGCGATCAGTGCGATGGGCGTTTTGTCTTCTTTTTCAATTCTTAATAACCCGATTCTTCTGTCCACCGGCCCGTCGGGGTTCATTCCAAGACTTGTGCGGCCGTCAATTTCACGGGCTCTGCGGTTCATATTGGCCTGCGAATATCCCCATCCGGCTCCCAGTCGTGCCGGTTGCAATTGATTAAGTCCCTGCTCAATGGCATCCAGTAATTTGGTTTCTACTTCGGCAGTATAGGCTTTATCGTACTGATGCGTGTAACGTTCGCCCAGAAAGGCCTCAGGTAAACCCGGCGGGCCGACTTCCGGGGCGGAATGGGTATGAGTAACGGTCCACCAGAAGTTGACGGCAGGAATTTTGAAACGCTTGCTTACCATTTCAGCCACCTTATCATATTCTGAAGGAGATACCAGACAAATATCGGACGACACCAGGATGAACGGGTTTTTGCCATCATGTAAAACCACCACCCGGTGATAGATTTTATCATGTACACCAGTGGAAACACGGGCCTGATACCCCAGTAAATTCTGAGGGCGGTCGGGTGTTATATCGACCTTCACGACGGAGGCCTTAAAGGACTGAGCCTGCACGTTTCCAAGGCAAAAGATACCTGAGAGTATACATAAAAAAGGGAATAAGACTAATTGAAAAGGTTTCATAATCATATTGGTTTGGTCAGGAATAGTGCTATTGCGGATTCTGCCGGATAAAAGTCAGCAGATCATTCATTTCTTCTTTGGTGATCTGTGCGTCTAATCCGGCGGTCATGATGGAAGTGCCCATGGCTTCGAGGGATTGAATATCCTGGCGTGAAATAACGTTTTCAGCACCTCCGTATTGACGTAAAGTAATAGCAGTAGGTGTTTCAGAAGAAACGATACCCTGCACAATATCTCCTGATTTCAGTTCTACTGACCAGATATCAAACCCGTCAGCAATAGAAATATTAGGATCAAGAATATCGGCCAGAATATTTTCAGGCCTCCGTTTTTTAATAGAAGCAAGATCCGGACCGAAATTGACGCCCGATTTGCCGTTGAGCTGATGACAGATGGCACAGTTTTTCTGGTATACCAGCATTCCGTTTTCAGCATTTCCGTGATTATTGAGCGCGCTGGCATATTCTTTGATCACCTCAGATTGTTTGTTTCCCACCGGTGATAACAAAGCACGGGCACGCTGGCGCAGCATTTCATTACCTTGCGCCATTAACCCTACCTGACGGGGCCAGCTGATAGCAGAAGGGTCAATGGTTCCTTTTTCCACGGCATCCAGTAATAGTTTGATACGGCTGTCGTTCGCCATAAAGGTGCCGATAGCAGCCTCCCGGATATTAGGCGTAATGGATTTCCAGTGCGCTGTGAGAAATACACTTACCGTACTGTCCGGAATCTGACTCATGGCATGAATGGCGGCATTCTGTAATGCTACAGGCTGGGCAGGATGAATGAGGCTCTGGTATACATTCAGATTTCCGGCTTTATCTTTAATCGTCAGCAACTGAAGCGCCGCGATTCTTTTATCGGTCTCTTCAGCGGGATTGTTTACCACCTCCTTCGATTGCTTCAGGATTTGTTCTGTCATTGTTCCGGAAGGTAAGCCGGTTATTCTTAAGATATCAATCGCGGCACGCCGAACCTGGTTGCCGGGGTGATTAAGACTGAATTTTAAGACATTTTCCAGTTGAGCATGTAACGGTGCAAAGTCTGTTTTCTGATGACGCATTCCTTGGGCAAGTCCTTTCATTACCGGTGCCCGCCACGGCCTTTCAGGGCTGCTGAGCGCTTTTGTTAACAATGACTGAACAGGAACAATATCCTCAGATGCGCCGGTCATGGCACTCAGCTGCTCGACAAGTGACGCGAAGGCCGGATTTTTTTCATTGTATTTCTGAAGTACTGTTTCAAACAACAGCTGATTGGTCTGAGGCAAAGCCGACAATGCCGCAATGCGCATCCAGGGGTCTTCCAGTGCGTTGAATAACAGTTGCTGACGAACCTGAGATACCTCCGGACTGTCAAAAGAACCTAAGGTATTCAATAACTGAAACTGCACTTTAGGATTTTTATCACCAGCTAAACCGAGTAAGGCTTTTAATACATTATCAGGCAGTTGCCCGCCTGATTGTTCTGAAATCAGCACCGCATTTTCCCTGACACCTGCTTCCTGATCCTGTAGTGCCGTGATTAATATTTCAGGCTGTACTTTATTAAAACCGGCTAATGTCCATAACGCGTGCAGCCTTCCCTGCGGAGTTTCCGCAGCCTTCACCATGTCCTCAAGTTTAGGTACAACAGATACATCATTTTTATCCAGAATCAACCGCTGCGCCTGCTGACGCCACCACATATTTTTATTGCCTAATTGCTCAGTGAGCTCATCTAATGACATTTTTCCCAGATGAAGCCTGCTGAACCAATCGGCCGGGGCGGTACCTTTAGGCGTAATACGGTAAATTCTGCCCTGGTTCATCCCGTTATAGATCTCCCCGGATTTGGTTACGTCATCGGCCATCCATTCGGGATGTTCGATAATCTGACGATAATAATCAACAACATACAAGGCGCCGTCAGGGCCCACATAGGTATTGACAGGCCGGAACCACGGATCTTTAGAAGCCAGGAATTCTTTCTGCTCATACATTCTGCTGGCAACGAAAGTTGCACCTTTTTCCGTTAAAATATCAGCATGAACCAGGTTACCTACAGGCTCAGCCGTGAAAGAAGCCTGATTGAATTTCTCAGGGAATAATCCTCCGTTGTAGGTGCTTATTCCGCAGGCAGCGGTAAAAACACCTAAATCGGTCAGTAACTGGTGCTCAGGATTGGTTGTAATCGGATATACATCAGCCGCCGCACCATGGTCCGAAATGGTTTCCGTCGCATTGGAAACCAACAGGTGCGGGTTTCGGTTCAGATACTGAGCTGCAATGACTTCATGGAAAATGTGATTGCCGTTGCTTACTAAAAAGCGATGGCCCCACTGATCAAACGCCTGTCCGAACTGTGTCTGGCTTGACAAAATCTCAATTTGCAGTTGATCAGGTCTGAAACGGACACTTCTTCCCAATGCGTTTTCCGGCAGACGGGGCGCATCAGGATGGCCCGGGAAATGAATTTCATTTCCTTTGTCACTGAATTCCCTGGTAAATACCTTAGCCGTCACGGCCGGCTCATTTCCCAGATAAATCCAGTTATCAAGCCCGAGTGTAGGATTATTGAAATTATGCTGCGGATTGGAAATGGCGAAACCGCTGAGGATCGTCTGGCGGATATCGGCTTTGCCGTCGCCATCAGAGTCTTCCAGATACAGCACATGCGGCGGATCGGTCACCAGAATGCCTTTTTTCCAGCGCATCACACCTGTGGGGAACATCAGATTATCTGCGAACAACACGCTTTTATCCATGATACCGTCACCATCCGTATCGGTTAGGAGCTTAATATTTCCGGTACCGCTTTTGTCGAGCGGGTAACCATGCATTTCCACTACATACAGATTACCGTCTTCATCAAATTCCATGTCAACGGGATCCGCAACGAGCGGCTCGGCGGCAATCAGCTCAATCTGGAAATCATCTGCCAGTTCAAAAGTGGCTAATGATTCTTCGGGCGACAGTCCGTTACGTGAAACAGGGGAGTTTTGGCAGGCACATAATTGAAAAATACAAATGAGTGATATCCAGAACAGCTTTGGTTTATGGTCAGGAAATAGGTTCATGAAATTACGGTTATTGAATTTAAGGTTATAGGATCTGTGTTGTAAAGGATACCTGGGTATCAGAGAATAGTACTATTTGTCGGGGTTTATTCAAATCGTTTCATAAATAATAAGAGCTCTTTATTCATTTGTGGATTACCGGCACTCAATCCATGATTGTCACTGTTGATTTCCCGTAATTCAGAATAGCCTCCGGCATTCTGAATGTACCTGTGAAACTTTCTGGAAGCGTCGGCAGTTACGGTCTGGTCATGGGTTCCATGCCATATTTTAACAGGAACAGGATAGATTTTGACCGTATCCTGTCCATTGAAAAAGGTATTCATCTGTAAAGGATTCCAGCCTCTGGTCTTTTCTTCTTCGAAGGTATTACCCGAGCTGTCATTAAAATTAAATGCTGTAGCTATGGCCTTCCGGGTAGTTTTCATCCAGGGGTTTTCCCAGGCCTGTCCCTTTAAATCCAGGACCGGACTGAACATGGCGTGTGCCAAAACAATGTTACTGTGTTTATACACAAAATTTGTTGAAGAACATCCGCCCATAGACAGCCCGATTACGAATATATGGGGATGAATATTATAGCGTTGCAGAATGTAATGATATGCTTTAATTGCCGATTGGACAACCCGGCTGCCGCCCATATTTTCAACGGAGGCACCACCGTTGACATCAAAAACAGCATAGCCGTTTTTTAGTAAGCTATCCTGTAAAGCATGATTATTTAAATACCAGGAATCTGCCGTCACACCTCCTCCGGCTCCATGTGCCATATACACAAGCCTTACCGGAGGACCGTTTTGGGTGTAATTTGCCGGTAATTTCAGGATTACCTGATCCTCGTAAACAACAGATTGATCCTGAATGTTTAAGGTCGTTGAGGTATTGTCAGGAAATGCCAGATTAACAGGTACCGTAAAATGGATATCCTGACTGCGGCCTGATATGGGCATTAATAAATTAATTAACAAGAAAATGGTGAAGGAGTATTTCATTAAATCCAGGGTTTTTCAGTAGTACATCCATCGTAGCGGCCGGGTGCCGGATTATATTTCAGGAGTTTCACTGCTCCCGTCTCAGATGTATAGACACCCGTTAAGGTAAGCTCCTTTAACATACGGAAATAGTGGACAGGTTCTGTACTTTTCTTATTCGCCATATATACACGATGCTCTTTTTCCAGACTTGTCAGGAATTCGGTTCTTTCATTTGCAGAGCATTTCAAAAATCCTTTCCCATATTGACTATTGCATCGTTTTTCGAGATCCTTCAGACCTTCGTAGAATATTTTCTGATCGGCCTCGGTATAGCAATCCCGGACGATTACTTCCATAAAAGCACCGACATTTGCGGCTCTGGCACCGGGCGTATCGGTTTCGGGAAATATAGTTTCGCCAATTTCATTTAAGAAAATAATAAGATCACTTTCCGGGGCACTTCCAGGTGAATGAAAAGTAAACGAGGAATTCAGAAATGCCTGTGCCCCGACGATGGATCCGCCTAATATCCAGGTTACTTTTTCTATTGCTTTTCTTCTGTTCATTGTATAACTGGTTAACGGATATTGCCTTTTCTCATTTCTTTTACTGCATAATCAACTGCACGGGCAGTAAGTGCCATATAAGTAACAGACGGGCCTGGAGTAGTACCCGATGAGCACACTGATGACCCATCCGTTATAAACACATTTTTGACATCATGCATCTGATTCCATTTATTCAGTACGGAGGTTTTGGGATCCCGTCCCATACGCGCCGTACCGGTTTCATGAATACACGAGCCGGGAATTTTATTCCGGTCGTAAGTCTGGATATTTTTCAGTCCGGCCATTTCCAGTATTTCCGCTGCACTGTTCATCGCATCTTTTCCCATGGCTTTTTCATTTTCTCTGAATTCACAATCGATGCGAAGCTGCGGCATACCGAATTTGTCTTTTTTGACAGGGTCCAGCGTTACTTTGTTATCATAATAGGGGAGATGTTCGCACCAGGCAGTGATCGACATTCCCCACCCACCGGCTTCTGATAATTTCTCTTTCAGCTCAACACCAATTCCGTCACTCCAGCCGATTCTTCCCCTTCCTGCTCCTCCCTGATACGTATAACCTCTCACGAAATCACTGGTTTCTGACTGTTTATCTATATTTCGGAAGCGTGGTACAAAAACGCCGGTGGGCCTGCTGCCAAAAGTATATTTATCCGGAAATCCGTCATAACTGCCACTGGCACCCATTCCATAGGGCATATCCATCAGATTATGCCCGATTTGTTCACTGGTATTGCCCAGTCCGTTAGGGAAAGTATCCGAGACAGAATTAAGCAGTATCAGTGTTGTGTTGAGGGTAGAGGCATTAAGGAAAATGACGTCAGCATAATATTCATATACCTCCAGGGTCTCTGCATCAATCACCCTTACACCGGTAGCCTTTCGTTTTTCCTTATCATACAGAACTTCTTTCACCACAGAAAAAGGGCGTAATGTCATATTACCTGTTGCCGCTGCGGCAGGAATAGTTGCCGCGTTACTGCTGAAATAGCCACCATACGTACACCCGCTTTCACATTTTCCTCTGTATTGACAAGGGCCGCGTGTTCCCACTCGTTGGGTATGATTAGCTGTTCTGCCATTAATAATCAGTCTGTTTCCGCCTGAGGCCTTTTTCACCCGTTCGGCTACCAGCTTTTCCAGGCAATTCATAGGCATAGGTGGCTGGAATTTGCCATCCGGAAGATGTGGCAGGTTTTCTTTTGATCCGCTGATGCCTACAAAAGGTTCGACGTAATCGTACCACGGCTCCAGGTCTTCATAACGGATGGGCCAGTCGACTCCGAAACCATCTTTGGCGTTGGCCTCAAAATCCAGATAGCTTCTTCTGTAACACTGTCTTCCCCACAGCAGGCTTCGCCCGCCTACCTGATAGCCACGAGCCCATTCGAAGGGTTTTTCTTCTATATAAGGCTGATCAATATCCCTTACAAAAAACTTTTTCGATACTTCATTATAATTATAGACACCGCTCTGTACCGGACTGATCCGGCGGTCTTCCTGCGTGACTCTGCCCCGGTGGGGAAGGTCCCAGGGATCTTTCATGTCCTCATAGTCCTCAATATGCTTTACATCCCGGCCTCGTTCCAGCACAAGCGTTTTCAGTCCTTTTTCGCAAAGTTCCTTGGCAGCCCATCCGCCGCTGATTCCGGTACCGACCACTATGGCATCGTATTTGTTTTTTTTCAT
>JBEBXQ010000090.1:0-20828 GCA_040391535.1 Telluribacter sp.
TGCTCCGCCGCCACTTCCATCGCCATCTTCTCCCGGGTCGCCTTTATCACCTTTATCCCCCTTGTCTCCTTTTGCCCCTGCAACGCCGGCCGGACCTGCCGGGCCTTCAGGACCTTCGCAAGCGGTAAATACCATACCAATAACTGCCAGTATCAGTAGACTGTGTAAGAATTTGCGCATCATAAGTTTTTTTTGTTTAAGTAATGAAATTAGGTATGTTAAGTTTAGATATTGATTAAATCACAGAAGGTTATCAGCTTACCCGTTACAATATCTTCACCTCTGATGAACCTGCATTATTACAATACGCACTTTCTCTGATTTTCGAGCGATTTATCTGTAAATTTAATAAAAGCCGCAGATTTTAACTATTTACCTGTTTTATTTTACACTAACTTCTTTATACTGCATTCTGTAAAGATTTGCATAATAACCATTCATCGCCAGCAGTGATTCATGGGTTCCGTATTCCATGATTTCTCCTTTCTGTAACGCGATAATCTTATCAGCTTCCTGAATAGTTGATAACCTGTGTGCGATTACAATGGCCGTACGCCCCTTCATTAGTTTTTCGATAGCGTTCTGAATCAGCTCCTCCGTTTCTGTGTCGACCGATGAGGTAGCCTCGTCTAATACAATTATACGCGGATCATGTACCAGTGCCCTCACAAAAGAAATCAGCTGACGCTGACCTACTGACAACGTAGCGCCTCTTTCCTGGACGTTATATTCATACTGGCCGGGTAGCTGTTCGATAAATTCATGAACGCCTACCAGTTTGGCGGCTTCCACTATTTTTTCCCTTGAAATATCCTGATTCCCCAGTCTGATGTTATTTTCAATGGTATCTGAAAAAAGAAACACATCCTGCAAAACCACACCTATATGCCTCCGGAGAAATGCCAGATCATAGGCTGCCACCGAATGCCCGTCTACCGTTATTTCACCCTTATTGATATCATATAACCGGGTAAGCAGGTTAATAACCGATGATTTCCCGGCTCCTGTTGCTCCCACCAGCGCAACGGTTTCTCCTTCTTTCACTTCAAAATCCACACCCTTCAATACATATTCCTCCTCATTATAGGCAAACCATACATTGCTGAATTTAACCTCTCCCCTTATATGATCGGGTTTATAGTCGCCGTTATTTACCGTAAATTCATCACTGTCCAGCACCTGCAGAATCCGGTCAGTACTGACAATACCCTGCTGGAGGGTATTAAACCGGTCGGCCAGCTGCCGGATCGGCTGAAAAAACTGATTGATAAACATTACAAAGGCCGTAATGGTACCAAAAGAGACTTCATGATTAATCATTTGTCTTGAACCATACCAGACCACCAGACCGATACCCAATGCTGAGATCACATCGGCTACCGGAAAATAAATGGAATAATAGAGTACAGAACGGATATTGGCATCACGGTGTTCTTTATTGATTTCCTTGAATTTCTCATACTCTTTGTCCTCACTGGTAAAAATCTGCACGATGTTCATCCCTGAAATATGTTCCTGAACAAAGGAATTCAGGTTAGAGACCGCTGCCCTTACTTCATTAAAGGCATCTTTCACTTTTTCCTTAAATACGTAGGTACTGAAAAGCATCAGCGGCACCATGGATAAGCTGACCAGCGCAAGTTCCCAGTCGGTATAGAACATTACCCCGATAATCAGTACCAGCTGAAGAATATCACCCGCAATGGCAGCAAAACCATCGCTGAATACATTGGAAAGTGTTTCAATATCAGAGATCGTGCGTGTCACGAGCCTTCCGACGGGCGTATTATCAAAATATTTCAGCCGGAGATTAACAATCTTGTCATAAACGGCAATCCTGATATCACGTATGATAAACTGCCCCAGCCATCCCGACAGATAGGTATTTACAAACTGAATAATGCCTCTGAGCACCAGAAAACCTATCATGATGATCACCATCAGGCCGAGCTGCTGATAATTTCCTTCCGCAACCGGGCCGTCAATTGTATATTTGATCAGCAAAGGAAGTGCCGGGGACAGCAGAGCGCTGAACATAATAATCAGAATTAATCCATAAAACTGCTTTTTGTATGGCCCGACAAATGAATACAATCGCTTTAAGGTGGGGACGTCCAGTATCTGTCCGCTTTTGGTTTCTTTGTTCACAATAAGTATATATGCTAAATATTTTCTCTTTAGTAACGCAAAATCAATTGCGAAAGTTACCATTAAATTTAATAACCGCATGAATCGAATCAAGGGAAACCGGGAAGGAGAAGGCAACATTCCGGTCCATAGTTTACCTCATTCGGATACTTCGACTCCTTCTATCCATATTTACCGTTTTAAAAATGAGGCTCACCACGAAGCAGGATCAGGTAGTTTACGACCTTTACCTGTCACCCCCTTACCTACCAATCTTTATCACAGACATAATTATTATGAAATTCTTTTTTTTGAAGAAGGACAGGGATTTCATGAAATTGATTTCCATACTTTCCCGTTTCAGTCACCCTGTGTACATTTTCTGGCACCGGGCACTGTCCACCTGCTGAGTCCGGCAAAAGAATGCCGCGGATATATCCTGACCTTTACCGAAGATCATTACAATTTTCATGGCACTGACGGAAAGCCCGCTTTAACCGGCATGCCCTTTTTTAAAAAGGACGGCATGCATGAAGCGGCACTTTCACTGGAGGCGAAAAATCAGGTTTATCTGAAGAATATACTGGATAATATGGCGGAAGATTATCTGAATTCAGACGAGCTGAACAAATTTGTCTCCAGTCCGTATTTACAGATTTTTCTTCAGAAGTGTTGCCATATTTCATTAAAGTCGGGCACAGTGCCGTCGGGCTTGCCGGGTATTACCACTCATCTGATAGGACAATTTCAGGAATTGGTAGAGAAGCATTTTCGTAAACAGCATGAGGTAAAATTTTACGCTGAGGCACTCGCCGTTACACCGGATTACCTTTCCAAAATGGCGAAAAAACACCTTGAAATAACTGCCGGTGAATACATTATCAATAAAATACTTCTGGAAGCGAAAAGGTTACTGGTGTTCTCATCACTTAGCAGCAAAGAAATCGCGTATCATATCAATATCGAAGATCCGTCTTATTTCGGCCGGCTTTTTAAACGAAAAACCGGATTAACCCCTCACGAATACCGTATTTCTGTCCGGAAAAGTACCATAGATTAACTCAAATGTGCCTTTAATAGGGATTTCTTATGAAATATCTTTGCATAATACCATTGTATTAAAGATAATAAATCCTATTTACCGCATTTGCAATGAAAATTAACAAGGAAATTACGGCAGGAAGCCTTCAAAAAAAACTGGATAATTTCTGGAATAAATCAGCTGAAAAAATCAATCTGATCAATCGCGAATATCCGGCCTCCAAAGGTTCTCCGGTATTTACAGTCGAAGGGAAATATACCACCCGGGGCTGGACCGAATGGACACAGGGTTTTCAGTATGGATCGGAAGTGCTTCAGTTTGATGCAACCGGTGAGGCAGAATACCTGGAAAACGCAAAGAAAATGACGGTTCAGAACATGGCTTCTCATGTAAGTCATTTCGGCGTACATGACCACGGGTTCAACAATGTCAGCACCTATGGAAACCTCCTGCGGCTGATGAACGAAGGGCGTATTCCTGAGAACAAAGGCGAGCGTGATTTTTATGAAATAGCCCTCAAAGTAAGCGGCTCTGTACAGGCACGCCGCTGGACCAACATCAAAGACGGCGGATTTATTCATTCTTTTAACGGCCCGCATTCTTTATTTGTAGACACCATCCGCTCCGTTCGTGCACTCATGGTTTCTCATCTGCTCGGCCATAGCTACATGGGTGAAAACGACGTAAAAACAAGCCTTTTTGAAAGAGGTACTTTACACGCGCTGGCTACTGCCAGATACGGTATTTATTATGGTGAAGGCCGTGATATCTATGATACCTGGGGAAGAGCAGCCCACGAAAGCGTATTCAATACCAATGACGGTAATTTCCGTTGTCCTAATTCACAGCAGGGATTTTCAGGTTTTACTACCTGGACACGAGGTCTGGCATGGGCTATGGTAGGCTTTCCGGAACAGCTCGAATCACTGGAATACTTCAGCGAAGAAGACCTGCAGCCTTTTGGAGGTAAAGATGCCCTGGAAGCCATTTATCTGAAAGCAGCCAAAGCTACCTGCGATTTTTATATTGATAATACGTCGACAGACGGGATCGCCATCTGGGATACGGGCGCGTTGAATATTCATAAGCTGGGTGATTATACGCAATCTGTTTCCGACCCTTATAACCCATGGGAACCGGTAGACAGCTCAGCCGGTGCAATCGGTGCGCAGGGTTTGCTGCGCTTAGGGAAATATCTGCAGGATAAAGGTCATACTGAGGAAGGCAACCGTTACTGGCAGGCGGGTTTGACAGTTGTCAATACTTTACTGGAGGAACCGTATCTGTCCAATGATCCTGCTCATCAGGGGTTGATTCTGCACTCGGTATACCACCGGCCAAACGGATGGGATCATATTCCGGCCGGACAGCAGGTCCCATGCGGAGAATCCAGCATGTGGGGAGATTATCATGCCCGGGAAACTGCACTTTACCTTACCAGGATCAATAATCAGCAACCGTATTATAAGTATACGGGCGCAGTTGCTTTGTAGATCCGTAAAGACAGAAGTTAACCTATCACCATTAATATTAACCCGAATGGAACTCAGCCGTAGCTGTTTACATACAATTACCAATAAACCCTGGGGACTGGAGCAACTGGTGGACAAATATGCCCAGGCCGGAATCAAAGGAATCAGTGTCTGGAACAACGCCATTGAGACGATGGGCCCTTACCGTGCCGGAGAACTGATCCGTAACAACGGACTTGATGTGGTCTCTTACGTAAGAGGTGGTTTTTTCCCGCATCCAGAAAGTACCGGCCGTGCGCAGGCATTGAACCATAACCGTAAGTTACTGGAAGAAGCGGCTGCTTTGGGTGCCCCTATGATCGTACTGGTTTGCGGTGCCTCACCGTTACAACCGCTTGCGGTTTCCAGAAAGCAGATTCAGGAAGGCATTGAAGCGATATTACCATTAGCAGAAAAGCTGAATGTAAAACTGGCAATTGAGCCGCTTCACCCGATGTATGCCGCAGACCGGTCTGCAATTAATACACTTGGACAGGCCAATGACCTGGCAGAGTCTTTTGCTTCTCCGTTTGTAGGCGTTGCGGTGGATGTTTACCACTTATGGTGGGACGAACACCTGGAAACTGAAATTGCCCGATGTGGGAAAAACGGCAATTTACTGGCATATCACGTATGCGACTGGAAAGTCAATACGCTGGATATGCTCAACGACCGCGGCCTGATGGGCGAAGGCTGTATTGATATAAAACAGATTACCCGATGGGTAGAAGACGCGGGCTTCAAGGGATATACTGAAGTCGAGATTTTCTCCAACATTCACTGGGCAAAAGATCAGGATCTGTTCCTGAAAGAAATTACTGACGCTTTTCAAAAACACGTATAAAAATAATAAAAACTGAATTCATGGTACATAAAATAGGCATCATCATGAACGGCGTTACAGGCCGTATGGGAACCAATCAGCACCTGCTCAGGTCTATCAAGGCTATTATAGAGCAAGGTGGTGTAAAGATTTCAGACAATGATTCTATTATGCCCGATCCGATTCTGGTCGGCAGAAACGAAAACAAACTGCAGGAACTCTGCAAGCGTTCCGGAGTAGAAAAATACACAACCGATCTTGATGCTGTACTGGCCGATCCGTCCTATCAGATTTACTTTGATGCCCAGGTAACCGGCCGTCGTGCCCCGGCCATTAAAAAGGCCATCGAAGCCGGAAAACACATTTATTGTGAAAAACCCACCGGCACCACCACAGAAGAGGCACTGGAATTATATGAACTGGCCACTAAGGCAGGCATAAAACATGGCGTAGTTCAGGATAAATTATGGTTACCCGGTTTACTGAAGTTACAACGTCTGAAAGAGGCTGGTTTCTTCGGAAAAATCCTTTCTGTACGGGGTGAGTTCGGGTATTGGGTGTTTGAAGGAAATTCGATTCCGGCACAGCGCCCTTCATGGAATTACCGTAAAGAAGATGACGGAGGCATAATAGTCGATATGCTTTGCCACTGGCGGTATGTGCTTGACAATCTTTTTGGCGAAGTGAAAGCAGTTTCGTGCCTTGGTGCAACGCACATTCCGGAGCGTGTTGACGAAAACGGCAAAACATATGCCTGTACTGCGGATGATGCCTGCTATGCTACGTTTGAGCTGGAAGACGGTGTTATCGCCCATTTCAATTCTTCGTGGACAGTACGTGTACGCAGGGATGATTTGCTGACATTACAGGTCGACGGAACCCATGGCTCAGCTGTAGCAGGTTTAAGAGATTGCTACATTCAGCATTATGGCAACACGCCAAAACCTGTCTGGAATCCGGATATTGACCAGCCGATCAATTTCCTTGACGGATGGAGTAAAGTTCCGCAGCAGGAAGAATATGATAATGCCTTTAAAATCCAATGGGAATTATTCCTGAAACATATTGTCCTTGATACACCTTTCCGCTGGGGACTTAAAGAAGGCGCTAAAGGTGTACAGCTCGCTGAAAAAGGTATCGAAAGCTGGGAGCAGAGAAAATGGGTTTCTCTGGAAGCACTTTAAAATCTGCTATACTCATGAAAACAGCTTTAGTAACCGGAGGAAGCCGCGGAATTGGTTTGGGTATCGCGACCTGCCTTGCCAAAGAAGGCTATCAGCTTGCCATCAATGGAGTACGGGCAGAAGAAGATGTTCAGGAAACACTTGAGGCATTAAGGGCTTATGGTGCCGATGTGATTTATTGTCAGGGAAGCATCTCTTCTGAAAAGGACCGTAATGCCATCGTCGAAAAAGTATACGGACATTTCGGCACCTTAAACGTATTGGTGAATAACGCTGGCGTAGCCCCCAAAAACCGGCTCGATATTCTGGAAACCACACAGGAGAACTACCGGTACGTAATGGAAACCAATCTGGAGGGACCGTTTTTTCTTACGCAGGCCATTGCTAATAAAATGGCGCTAAGCAAAAAAAATGACCCGGACTTTCAGGGAACAATCATTTTTGTGACGTCTGTCTCAGCGACGGTAACATCCATTAACCGTGGAGAATATTGTCTGTCCAAAGCGGGGCTGGCGATGACCAGTTCTCTGTTTGCAGTCAGGATGGCAGAATATGGTATTCCTGTTTTTGAATTACGGCCCGGTATCATTGCCACCGACATGACTTCAAAAGTACAGGGAAAATACGACCGGATGTTTGAAGACGGTATCGCCCTGCAACCACGCTGGGGAACTCCTGAAGATATCGGTAAAGCGGTAGCTTCACTGGTACGTGGCGATTTCCCCTATTCAACCGGTCAGGTCATCAATATCGATGGCGGCATGTTGATCGACAGACTTTAATTATAGAAACGGAATGGTAAAACATTCCGTTTTTTTATGTTTAACATAGCTTCTTTTAAAATTAAAAGAACCTGTAACCTACCTTTACTATATGACAAAAGCGAATGAATCTGAACGTTCAGTCTTATCGCACCTGCTCCGTATCCCGGTGGTGGTGGCAGCACTGGGCTACCTGGTCGACATGTACGACCTGTTCCTCTTCAGCGTGGTGCGTATTCCCAGTTTAAAAGCGCTGGGCATCACAGGAGAGGCCCTTTTAAATGACGGTGTTCTTCTTTTAAATATGCAAATGGCCGGAATGCTTGTCGGCGGAATCCTCTGGGGGATTCTGGGTGATAAAAGAGGACGGCTATCTGTTTTATTCGGATCTATTATTACGTACTCACTGGCAAATATTGCCAACGGATTCGTGACCTCCGTTGAACAATATGCTGTCCTCCGCTTCATTGCCGGTGTTGGTCTTGCAGGAGAACTCGGGGCAGGGATTACCCTGGTCACCGAAGTATTACCCAAGCAGATCCGTGGTTATGGAACTACCCTTGTAGCTACGCTTGGCGTGCTGGGCGCGATTCTGGCTTATTTCGTTGCGGACATATTTGAATGGCGTATTTCTTATTTCGTCGGTGGTGGGCTTGGTCTTCTTTTACTCCTGTTGCGGGTGAAAGTGTTCGAATCCGGCATGTTTGAAAAACTCAAAGAGCAAAAAGTAGAAAGAGGTAATGTAATGATGATCCTTTCCAACAGCAAACGGCTGGCCAAATACATTCAGGCCATCGTTATAGGTTTACCCATCTGGTTTGTTGTAGGAGTGCTGATTACCTTCTCACCTGAATTCGGTGCAGCCAAAGGCATTACAGGAATTGACGCGGGGAAAGCAGTCATGCTCGCCTTTTCCGGACAGGTCTTCGGCGATATCTTCAGCGGCCTGCTCAGCCAGTCCTTCCAGAGTCGTAAGAAAATCATCGGCCTGTTTATCGTTCTGTCCTTTACGATGGTCTGCTTCTACCTGCTGATGCCGATGGAGAACGCATTTATTTTCTATGTGGCCTGTGCCCTAATGGGATTTTGCAATGGCTACTGGACACTTTTCATTACTATCGCGGCAGAGCTGTTCGGTACCAACCTGAGAGCTACCGTAGCTACTACAATTCCTAATTTTGTGCGTGGGGCTACGATACCGCTTACTTCGTTATTCATTTATTTCAAGCCTGAAATCGGAGTAATACAAAGTGCCATCACCATTGGGGCATTTACGGTGCTTATCGCGTTGATCTGCCTTTATTTCCTGGAAGAAACTTTCCACAAAGATTTGAACTATAACGAGTAAAAAGTATCTTAACAGTTTCGAAATCTAACCGGAACGAATACTGTATGGAACTTTCAAAGGCTGTAGCATTAATTACGGGCGGCGCCTCCGGACTTGGAGAGGCGACCGCCCGTTTGTTTTGTGCACGAGGGGCAAAAGTGTATATTTTAGATCTGAATAAAGAAAAAGGCCGCGCCCTTGAGCTTGAAAACCCTGGTATCCGGTTCATTGAAACTGACGTTACCAGCGAAGATGATGTTACATCAGCTATTGGCCAGATTCTCAAAGAAAGCAAATCGCTGCATATTGCCGTCAATTGCGCCGGTATTGTGGAAGCACGGAAAACCATTGGTAAGGTGGATGGTACATACGGCCCCCATTCGCAGCAGGTATTTGAAAAAACAGTCCGGATTAATCTCTTTGGTACCTTTAACGTAATGAGGCTTGCGGCTTATGCCATGGAATCCAATCACCCCAATGAAGAAGGCGAACGGGGTGTGATTATCAATACCGCTTCTGTAGCCGCTTATGACGGGCAAATCGGCCAGGCTGCCTACGCAGCCAGCAAAGGTGCTATCGTCAGTATGACCTTACCAGTAGCTCGTGACCTGGCAAAATCAGGTATCAGAGTCATGGCCATAGCTCCCGGACTATTTGAAACGCCGCTGCTGGCTGCTTTGCCTTCAGAGGCCAGGATCTCACTCGGACAGCAGGTCCCCTTTCCTTCCCGGCTGGGCAAACCGGAAGAATATGCACACCTTGCCGCATCAATTGTTGAAAATCCCATGCTTAACGGAGAAACCATCCGGATCGACGGAGCCATCAGAATGGCCCCGAAATAATCAGAAAATCCTGCATATTCCGGCTGTTTTCAAGATATCCGTGATAAATTTATAGAAATAACGCTTCTCCGCTGATCTGTTTATCACTGGTATTCACCGGCTTTTCCTGAAATTTTTCTCATACGCATTTAAACCTTATTACGTTATTGAGGTCTTAGAAATATAAGTGAAAAATTTGTCTCACAGTTAACAATAAAAAGCCATGAAACTGTTTCGCCTGATTTCGATTGCAATTTTGGCTTCAGCGCTCTTTATCACTTCAGGGGTAAAGAATGAGGTTAAAGCACAACCAGGGCTACATATAACTTTCCAAACGTTTTATAATGACCTGGCACCTTACGGACGGTGGATGAACAATCCGCAATATGGTTCGGTCTGGATTCCTAACGTATCCAATGACTTTCATCCTTATATGTCTAACGGCAACTGGATGATGACTGATTACGGCAACACCTGGGTTTCTGATTTTGCCTGGGGCTGGGGGCCTTTCCACTATGGTCGCTGGTTTATCGACGACTACTACGGCTGGACATGGGTTCCGGGCTACGAGTGGGGGCCTGCGTGGGTCAGCTGGAGAAACGGAGGTGGTTATTACGGATGGGCGCCTTTAGGCCCCGGAATGAACATCGGTATCAACATCGCCATTAATATTCCGTCACCGTGGTGGGTATTTCTCCCGCAACGCTATTATATGAGCAACCGCTGGTATAATTACTGTGTCCCGCGTAACCGGGTGGTACATGTTTATAATAACACAACCATCATTAACAATTATTACAATCAGAACAACCGGGTATATTCTTACGGTCCGCGCCGGGATGAAATTACCCAGGTAACCCGCAGAAATGTAGATGTATACCGTCCTGAATATGTTGGTCGTGAACGATATGTTTCAAACAGAAACGGGAATTACGTGGATAATTCAACGAAAAGCCGTTCCAGCTTTATTGCATCAAACGGTCGTTCCAACGGAGAAAACAACCGCACAACCACGGGTAACGGGAATGCTGTTAACCGGTCATCCGGCAGAAATACAGATGCAGGAATCAACGGATCGCAAAGAACAACCACCAACAGCCGGAATTCGGGTACTTACAGCACACCTGAAAGTGCTACCGGTTCCAGAAGTTCATCTGGACGTGCTTACGAAGCACCGGCAAATACGAGAAGCTCCGGCTCGGTAGGAAATACCGAAAGTAATACGAACTCCAGAAGTTCATCTGGACGTGCTTACGAAGCACCGGCAAATACGAGAAGCTCCGGCTCGGTAGGAAATACCGAAAGTAATACGAACTCCAGAAGTTCATCAGGGCGTACTTACGAAGCACCGGCAAGCACGAGAAGCTCCGGTTCGGTAGGGAATACTCAAAATAGTACTTCCGGAAGATCAACAGGCAATACCAATACCAGCAGAAGCCGGCCGGAGACCTCCGCTCCGAGAGTACAACCGCAGAGAAGCAGTGAAAGCTCAGCTCCCAGAGTATCCCCGCAACGGAGCAGCGGAAACAGCAATACCTCCGGTGCAAGACAAAGTTCGTCAGGAACCAACCGTTCCTCTGGTGAACGTTCTTCGGGAAGAGGAAATAACTAAATAAATAGTCTGTGTGACCAGGAAAACCGGCTGCTGAAATGTGGCCGGTTTTTTTTATCTTGCCAAGATCCACTTATTATATCCTCATCCTGTATGCTCATAATTCTGGCCGTAATAGCTTTCATATTTTATTTGGTGGGAGTCAGTATCAATAAGGACAATGCCGGTTATCTGCTGTCGGGGTATAATACCATGTCAGAAGAAAGAAGGGCAAATTATGATCTGGAAGGCTACCTGAAGCTTCACCGAAGATTCTTCACCCTCCTGGCAGTCAGCATGATTGTCCTGGGTCTGTTGTGCTATTGGATCAATGACATGTATCTTGGTATTATTATCGGTATTTATCCCCTCACAGGGTTCCTTATTTTCTACTGGCAATCACAGCGCTTTAATAAAAACCAAAAGCAATTCACCGATTATCTTCCTTTACTGATTTTGCCGGCAGCTCTGATATTCGTCGCTGTATTATTCATTCAGGGTTTTCAGGACAATAATATTACTGTAAGAGATAATATTATACAAATTCAGGGTATGTACGGAGAGGAAATCCCGTTGCATGAAGTCAGAGACATCAGGATAGTGCCTAAACTTCCCAACACACGTTTGAGGCTCAATGGGATGGGTATGGGCTATATAAAAAAAGGCACCTTCAAAACAAGCACCGGAGAGACAATAAAATTATTCATTTCGACCAATAAGACTGGCACTTTTCTGGAAATCACAAAAACCAATGGCCTGAAAATTTTTTACGCTGGTAAACAACACTCCGTAACTGAAACCCATGATATGCTGCGCCATGCCCTTACACTAAAAAAATAAATACTTTTGTGTGCTGCATTCTGGTTTTGCATTAAACCATTTGTTTTTGTAACTTTCTGTCTATAACCTAAACAAGTATCGTGCATCAGGAGTATATCAAATATTATTCACATCATCTTGGAAGAGATATCGAAATGCTTGTATTCGGGCATTGGGGCTACCCGGTTTTGCTATTCCCTACTACTTTAGGCAGTTATTATCAGGCCAAAGATATGGGGTTGATTCACGCAGTGGATCAGTTGGTTAATTCAGGGAAGTATAAAATTTACTGTGTGGATTCCATCGATGCAGACAGTTGGTATGGCTCCCATCTTCACCCGTCAGACAAAGTAAAAAACTATATAAAATATGATCAGTTTCTGAGTTCTGAACTGGTTCCTTATATTCAGAAGCAATGTAATGTAGAGAAGATCGGGGTAGCCGGATGTAGTTTTGGCGGATACCATGCGGCCAATTTTGCCTTTCGCCATCCTTATATGGTATCCTATCTGATCAGCATGAGCGGGACTTTCGACCTGAAAAGTTTCATGAACGGCTATTATGACGATAACCTCTATTTCAATAATCCTATAGACTTCCTGCAAAATGAACAAGGCTGGCGTTATGGCCACATGAACATTATTCTGGGCACTTCAGAATGGGATATCTGCCTGGAAAAGAATATAGAAATGTCCTCCACACTTAACCGGCTCGGTGTTGAACACTGGCTGGATATAAGAGGACATGAAAAACATGACTGGCCTCTCTGGCACAGCATGTTTCATTATTACCTCTCCCGTATTCTTTAATTTCCAATTGCTTTTCTTATTTTTAATAGAATTTCAAGTCAATACAACTTAAAACACTACATCATTGAGTATGAAGAAAATCGGCATTCTTTTCGGAATGGAAAATACATTTCCTCACGCATTCGTAGAAAGGGTTAACAGTAAAAACATAAGCGGAATAAACGCTGAATTTGTGATGATTGATAAAGTCGTTCAGGCAGCTCCCACCGATTATGCAGTGATTATTGACCGGATTTCCCAGGATGTTCCTTTTTACCGTTCTTATCTGAAAAACGCCGCACTGTCAGGTACGGCAGTCATCAATAATCCGTTCTGGTGGAGTGCTGATGAGAAATTTTTCAATAACTGCCTGGCCGAGAAAATCGGTGTTCCGGTTCCGAAAACGGTACTGCTGCCATCCAAAGAACGCCCGGACGATACCACTGAAACATCCTTCCGGAATCTTAAATTTCCTATGTCATGGGAAGAAATGTTCTCTTACATAGGGTTTCCGGCTTATATGAAACCCCATGCCGGCGGTGGCTGGAAAAGCGTTTACCGTGTCGACAGCCCCACTGATTTATGGAATAAACACCAGGAAACCGGTCAGCTGGTCATGATGCTTCAGGAAGAAATTGTTTTTGAAGATTATTTCCGTTGTTATTGCCTGGGACAGAAACATGTACGGATTATGCCTTACGAACCACGCAATCCGCATCATTTACGCTATGCTTCTGAAATGAAAGCAACCGGTCCGGCCGGAGAAAAGCTTTTGAAAACAGTTGAAGATTATACAATAAGATTAAATCAGGCATTAGGTTACGATTTCAATACGGTAGAATTCGCTATCCGTGATGGCATCCCTTATGCCATTGACTTCTGCAATCCGGCGCCTGATGCTGACCTTTATTCTGTGGGATCCGATAATTTTGAATGGATCGTAGAAACCTCGGCGCAACTGGCAATAGAGAGGGCGCAAAATCAGGTCAATGGCAAGGATAACCTGACATGGGGTTCATTTATACGGCAAGCTGCGGCTGCACCGGATCCTGTTACGGCACCAGAAAAGGCTAAAACTGTCCGAAAAGCTAAAGTAGCCTCTAAAGCTGCAGTACCGGCGACCACTGAAAAAACAACCAAAAGCAAAAAGAAATCCTGAACATCGTAATGTAGCCTGTTTATGCGCCAATTTACACTGGGAATAGAGGAAGAATTCCAGACCATTGATCCGGTAACCCGAAACCTGCGTTCTCATATGTCCAAAATTGTGGATGGGGGAAAAATTGTACTGAAAGAAAGGGTTAAGGCCGAAATGCATCAGGCCGTGGTGGAAGTCGGAACAAACATTTGTCATGATATTCACGAAGCAAGAGAAGAAGTCACCTACCTGCGCAAAATGGTCCTTGATCTTGCAAAAGATCAGGATTTGCTTGTAGCTGCAGCAGGCACTCACCCATTTGCAGATTGGGTAGATCAGTTGATTACAGATGATCCCCGCTATGATGAGATCATAGACGAAATGCGAGATGTAGCAAGGGGAAACCTTATTTTCGGATTACACGTGCATGTAGGTATTCAAAACCGCAACGAAGGAATTCAGATCATGAATGCCGTCCGGTATTTTCTGCCTCATATCTATGCATTGTCTACAAACTCTCCGTTCTGGTGCGGGAGAAATACAGGTTTCAAATCGTACCGTTCCAAGGTTTTTGATAAATTCCCCAGGACCGGCATTCCTGATTTTTTCTCCAGCATTGCCGAATATGATGAATATATAAGTCTGCTCATCAAGACCAAATGTATTGATAACGGCAAAAAAATATGGTGGGATATTCGTGTGCATCCGTTCTTTAATACCATTGAATTCAGGATATGCGATGTACCGATGCGGCTTGATGAAACACTATGCCTTGCAGCCATTATGCAGGCATTGGTTGCAAAAATCACTAAATTGCACGCGCAAAATCTGAATTTCCGGCCTTACAGAAGGGTCCTGATCAATGAAAACAAATGGCGAGCGGCCCGCTACGGTATTCATAGTAAACTGATCGACTTTGGAAAACAGGAAGAAATCGAATACAGGATTCTGGCACTGGAACTCCTTGAATTTATAGATGATGTAGTGGATGAGCTGGGTAGCCGGAAAGAAGTGGAATACCTGCACAAAATTCTGGAAATGGGTACAGGTGCCGACCGGCAACTGGCTGTTTTTGAACAAACCAATGATCTTAACTCAGTAGTTGACTACATCGTTTCAGAGACGCGGATCGGAATATATTAATCAAAAATTAAAGACCAATACAATGTTAAAAGTTGCTATCCTGGACATGAACAACGGAGTTCAGAATGAGGGAATGAGGTGTATCAGGAAGATTATTGAAAATTTTGGTAATACTTCCACCTCTCCGGTCGAGTATGAAGTATTTGATGTAAGACAGAAAAATGAGATTCCTGACCTGAGCTTTGATGCCTATATCGCTACCGGAGGCCCTGGAAGGCCCTTTCCGGAAGGGCATGTATGGGAAAGGCATTTTTTTAATTTTCTCGACACCATCCGTGAGTTTAACCTGAACCGCCGTAATACACAAAAGAAGCATCTGTTTCTTATCTGTCATTCTTTTCAGATGGCTTGCCTGCACTGGCAGCTCGCCATGGTAAGCAAGCGACGGTCTTCTGCTTTTGGCATTTTCCCTGTTCATAAGACTCATTTTGCTTTAAATGAACCATTATTTGAAGGCTTACATGATCCTTTCTGGGTAATTGATGCCCGTGACTATCAGGTAACACAACCCAGTCAGCTGGCGCTTGAAATAATGGGGGCAAAAATTCTTTGCCTGGAAAAAATAAGACCTATTGTCAATCTGGAAAGAGCGGTAATGGCTATTCGTTTTTCTCCCTACATATTCGGCACTCAATTTCACCCGGAAGCCGACGCGGATGGTATGCTCAGGCACTTTTCTGAGCATGGGAAAAAGGAGCTGGTTGTTAAAACCCATGGTGAAAACAAGTATTATGAAATGCTTCGGCACTTAAATCACCCTGAAAAAATTGCCCTGACAGAAGCTGTCATTCTGCCGAATTTTCTGAAGAGGGTCCTGTATTTTAAAGAAAACGGGAAACTACCCGTAACGCAGAAAGCCGTAAGCTGATCACCATCTGATATGCATCAAGAAGCCAGAGCACTCTACAATGCAACATTCTCTGAAACCCGCTTTCATAGAATGTTGCAATCTATTGAGTCCGATTATCCGGGACAGCCCGACTTCCGTGTTGCCGAAAGTCCGGTTTTTATCCCCAGGTCTCTTACCGATAAGCTTGTAAGTGCCTGTAGTTCGATTATTGATGTGATTACGGCAGAAGATTTCAAACAGAAAACAGCCGGAGCGGTACCTCCGGGTCAATTTGCTCCCCGTGAAAATGCCCACACCTCCTTTCTGGCTATTGACTTCGCGGTATGTAAAGATCAGGACGGTGAGCTTACGCCGCAGTTAATTGAATTGCAGGGTTTTCCTTCACTTTTTGCTTATCAGAGTTATCTTGGGGAGCAATACAGCAGACATTTTGAAATCCATCCGTCTTTTGCCGCATTGCCCGGTAATCAAAGTATTCAGGAGTACAATCAGAGTCTGAAATCACATCTGCTGGCAGATAATGCCCCGGAAGAAGTTATTCTGCTTGAGATATTTCCTGATCAACAAAAAACCAGGATTGATTTTATCATCAATGAGCAGATTACAGGGATCAAAACCGTTTGCCTGACGAAGATAATCAGAGAAGGTGATAAGCTTTTCTATAGCAATAACGGCATAAAAACAAGAATTAAACGGATATACAACCGGCTGATTCTTGATGACCTGCATCAGTTTCCCGACCTGAAAACACAATTTAACCTGACCGATGATGCAGATGTCTCGTGGGTCGGGCATCCTAACTGGTTTTTCAGGATCAGTAAATATATGCTCCCGTTTCTGGAGAGTCCGTTTGTACCTCCAACCCGGTTTGTCAGTCAATTCAATAACAGATTCCCGGAGGATTTGGAGCATTACGTATTAAAGCCTTTATTTTCATTTGCGGGATCAGGCGTTCAGCTGCACGTTACTCCGGAATTACTAAGGAGCCTCTCGGATCCTGAAAATTATATTCTCCAACGGAAAGTTACCTATGAACCCGTTATCCGGTCTCCCGAAGGCGGCGTAAAGGCAGAGATCAGGATGCTGTATATCTGGCCGGACAACGCAGAAAAGCCTACGCTCCTGACCGGACTGAGTCGTCTGAGCCGGGGAGAAATGATCGGCGTGAGATATAATAAAGATTTTACCTGGGTGGGCAGTAGTGCCTGCTTTTTTGAAAAATAAAACCCCGAAAGTAATTTTCTTCGGGGTTCTGTATGTTGAATACCGTATATTATTCTACAGGAATCCTTCCCGTTTCATGGCTTCTTCGAGGCGATTTCCGAGATCCGCTGTGGCCTTAACCAACGGCAGACGTACTTCTGAGCTCGTAACCCCTTTAATTTCAAGGCATTTTTTAATACCTACCGGATTTGATTCCTCATAAAGCAAGGTATCAAAATCAATAAAGGCAAACTGAATAGCCGCAGCATCAGCAAAATTACCGTTCAACGCGCTATGCGTCATTTTAGTAAATTCTTCGGGAAAAGCATTGCCAATGACTGAAATAACACCATGCCAGCCAACACTGATCATAGGAGTCACCAGATTATCATCACCCGACAGCATCAGAAAATCTTCAGGTGCTTTCCACGAAATTTCCATAGCTTGCTCCAGTGAGCTGGAAGCGTCTTTTATGCCGATGATATTCGGATGCGCTGCCAGTTCAATAATGGTATCCGGTTTCATATTTACTACCGTGCGGCCGGGTACGTTATATAACAGTACGGGTACCGGAGAAGCATCTGCGATGGCTCTGAAATGGGCTTTAATTCCTTCCTGAGAAGGTTTGCTATAATAAGGACAAACAGATAAAATGGCATCCACACCACTGAAATCAGTCGCTTGAATGGTGTCCAGAACAGCTGCCGTATCATTCCCCCCAATACCATATACAATGGGCAGGTTCTTTTTATTATGTTCCAGTGTAAAGGCCAGAAGCTTCTTCTTTTCCTCTTTGGTAGTAGTAGGAGTTTCCCCTGTGGTTCCCTGTACAACCAGGAAATCCACCCCGCCTTCTGAAACAAACTCAATCAGCTTTGCGTAGGCAGCATAATCTATTTCTTTTTGCTCATCGAATGGGGTTACCAAAGCAACACCCACACCTTTGAAACGTGTATCTAACGCCATTTTAATGAATATAAGTCATCCTTTTTAATTCCAGCCACAAAGTTAATTGTACAGTTGAAATAATAGGGCTCTTTCCCAACATTTATTAAGCTCCTCTATTTAATCTTCACCCAGGGCATTTTCTCCTTCATATACGTAAATACTTCAACAGGAATATCGGAGCAGAGATAATCACATCCCAGATAAACCCCTAAAAGAAAGTCCTGCACCGTGTGCCCCGGCCAGCAGCTGACGAGAATGCCGGCTGCCTGTGCGGCCTGAACATCCTTCCGGCTTGTGCCACCAAGGTTGCAGCCTACTCTTTTCAAACCTAAATCCAGTGTTTCCTGAATAACCTCTTTGCTGAGCGGAGAAGAAGTAATAAACAGCATGTCAGCATCAGCATACTTTGAACGGATGTATTGCAAAGGACGTTTATCAAAAGAAGTGAACAGGTAGGTTGATTCCACAGGCTTGCCTGCCATAACCTGCCGGTACAGCTGGTCACAATATTTCTCCAGCAATTCCTGCGGGTACGCTTTAGGGCTGGTTTTCATTTCAAACTCTATATACAGGCCCGGCCTTTGATTCAGAAAAACCAGCAATTCATCCAGAAATAAAATGGGATTCCCTTTTTTGGTTTTGAATTTTTTAATTTCAGCGGCCGTCATTTCTTCAATGATCCCTTTTCCGGTTGTTGTCCTTTCCAGACTGGCATCGTGCATGATGACCATTACACCGTCTTTTGTAATCCGGACATCCGTCTCAAACCCTCTTAATCCTTTGTCATAACTTTCCTGAAAAGCATGCAGCGTGTTTTCATCCCGTTCATGTGCTCCTCCCCGGTGAGCAAATAACTGAACAGCCTTTTCCTGGGCCTTCACGGCAGAAAATTTACCGGCCGTGGCTAAAAAAAACACTAACAGATAAGCAACGTTACAATGCAGGCAAAATCGTCTGGAATTCATATGAATAGGTTAGGAATAAAAAAATAAATTAACTCGTTGAAGGGTAAATATACAAGTTCAGATTAACTAACTTATTAAATTAACGTGAATTCAGGATACGTCCAAAACCAAACAATATCACCTTTTCCGGATTCTATAAGTGCTATCTTGTTGCTGTTTCTATCATCCTTCCACCACTTCGTGATTATTTCAGGTCCGAAGGACTGACAGGATTATAGAAAAAGCGGAGATACCTGCACATTTAACCGCGAAGCGGTGACAGAACCCTAAACCAGAACTGACGTTAAATAATTTTAGCTGGAAAGCATCCCTATGAATTCTTCCTCCGAAATAATGGTCACCCCCAGTTTCCTTGCTTTTTCCAGCTTGGATGGTCCCATATTTTCTCCGGCAAGCAGGTAGTTCAATTTACCGGATACCCCACTTAATACTTTTCCGCCGTTTGATTCTATCTTCATTTTCAGGTCGTCACGGCTGAAACCGGCAAACACACCTGATACCACAAAAGTTTTCCCGGCCAGCACATCACTTTCAATAAGAACCGGGATTTCATCAGTTTCAAGCTGCAATCCAGCGTTGCGCAATCTTTCTATTTCCGTCAGATTATCCTGATCCGCAAAATAATCCACTACAGAGCGGGCAATTCTATCCCCGATTTCCGGAGCGCCGATTAACTCCTCATAAGTAGCCGACTTCAGATTATCCATTGTTTTGAAATAAGAGGCCAGCTTTTCTGCGATGGTATTCCCTACAAACCGTATACCCAAAGCAAAGAGCAGGCTTCTGAAAGGAACCTGTTTTGACAACTCTATTCCTTTCAGGATATTTTCAACGGTTTTTTCCCTGAAGCTTATTTTTTTACTTTTCCCGGTTTCTTCATTGACAATATTTTTTTCAAGGCCGATCAGGTCTTCATACCGAAGATCATAGAGATCCGCCGGGGACCTGACCAGATGCCTATCAAATAACAGTTCAATTTTCCCTTCTCCCAGGCTATCAATATTCATGGCTTTCCGGTGGATAAAATGCTCTATTTTTCCTTTCAGCTGAGGGCCACATTCTTTGTCGTTCGGGCAAAAATAAATGGCTTCTCCCTCCCTTCTGATCAGAACGGTATTACATTCGGGACAATTGGCGGGAAACGTAACCGCCTCTGTCAGATTGAAATCCCGTTGTGTAAAATCCACACCGGTAATTTTCGGAATTATCTCACCGCTTTTTTCCACGAATACCACATCACCTACTCTCAGGTCAAGTCTTTCCACTTCATTGGCGTTATGCAAAGTAGCTCGCTTTACCTGTGTACCGGATAAATGAACCCCCTTGACTTTCTGATAAGGCAGGTTCCTTTCTTCCAGGGCACACAGATTGGCAACAGGCGTTACAGCTCCGGTTCTTCCTACCTGAAAAACAACGGAACGAAGTACGGCGGGCTTGTTTTCTGCTTTGTACTTGAAAGATATTGCCCAGCGAGGGCTTTTAGCCGTATAACCCAGTTCCTGTTGCTGAGCCAATGCATTGACTTTAATCACAATTCCGTCTGTGGCAAGCGGCAGCTCAAACCGCTTTTCTTCCCAGTCATGAATAAACTGAATGGCCTCTTCAATATCCCGGCACTTTTTCCAGCCCGGTGAAACCTGAAAGCCCAGCGCCTTTAATGCCGTAAGGCCCTCCTCATGTGATTGAAAATCGGAATCAGCACTTAAAACACTATATACATAACAATCAAGGTGGCGGCGGGCCGTTTCTCCCGAATCCTGTAACTTGAAAGAGCCTGAAGCTGCATT
>JBEBXQ010000091.1:0-20775 GCA_040391535.1 Telluribacter sp.
CCGTTAAAGGGTACTTCATTTCCACTCCAAGGTAGGTAATGCTGGTTCCTTCACAAGGCTTCCTGACAGTCTCAGAAAGTGGATGAGGTACCACATAGTGGGGTGGTTGCGCTTGGGAAGTTGAAGAAAAAATAATGAGTGCCGGCAATAAAACTTTCCAGTTCATAGGCGATAAATTAACGCACTTTCCGGTTAAAACTTAAACGTATAAATAAACGCAAAAACAAGGGGTTCACCCTTCCCGCTTCTAAAGGAGCGGTCCTGCATGACAGACACATCAAACTCATTGCCGTTTTTAAACTTGTATTCGACACCCGCCTGACAGCGGATTTCATCAAATCCTGAAGACGTCTCATAAAATACATCTCCGGCCAGGTACGGTGAAAACGGTGTTTTATTAGTATAGGAAAATGTCGCCTTATTCCGGAAATAACGCCCTGTCGTAATCAGTCCGTAATCCTCATCTTTAAACTGGTTCTGGTAACGCAGCCGGTTTTCAAATTCCAGCCAGGGCAGAAAATCATCTTTATAAGTAAGATTGGCAGCAAACCGGTGGTAGGAATGATAAATATCCGGCGTATCCTTATCGATATAGTTGGTACCAATATAGCGGTAAAAGCCGCTTATGCTCAGTTTTTTAAAAATAAAATATTCAAGTCCGGCTTCTCCTATATAAGACATTACCGTCCCTGAACTGCTTGAAAAACGGGTTTGCCCACTTACATGAGCAGCAAATGAATCATTTAGTTTTTTTTCCACCTCCACTTCTGCCCTGATCCCGAAATCCTGAGCCAAACTCAGGAAGGGCAGGGTCAGCAATATCAGAAAAAGATAATTTCTCATTTCTATAAAAAAATCTTTATAAAGACAGTCTGTGCTATTTTCATTCCTTACTATAGACCATGATGGATCAATAGCCTTTCAGGTAAACTAAACAATTGTATGATTAGTATATTCCTGATACAATAAATTACTGTCCGGCAACAGCATGACCCGGTTGATTAAAAGTGTAAGGATTATTACACATTCTTCATTTAAGGGCAGCCAGCGCAACATCTCCATTCGCTGGTTCAAAAGAATACTTCAGTCCGTAATCCATAGTATCTACGACCTTCTCAATTACTACTTTTCCTTTTTTGCCTTTAAACTGTAATACCTTATCCGATACCTGATGCTTTTCGGGATAAATTCTGTTGAACCTGATTTCTGAAACAGCCCACAGGTCATCCATTGAAGCCTTGCTGTTCAGATAAATATCAATACCGATTTTTTTTACTTTGGATTCGCTGCCATAATAATACACCACATCAATGGTTTCAAGATGATCGGTATCCAGACTATACCCTACAGAGCCCGGCAATTCCTCGAACAGTGTAAACCGTTCGGCTAATTTCACGACACTGATGTCACTCCCGATCGCAATACCTCTTACTACCCCGTCTTCATAATTACCCAAAGCCAGGTCCAGCAATTCACTCTGGTCACTGTTAAGATCGTCTACAGGAGCCTGGGATTCTGTGCGCCGGAGCGAGTCAAGTTCCGCCGCCTGATCCGAACTTTCATCAGAAGCCGACCCACAACCTGCCAGTAAAGCAAGTGTCATCATCAGAACAAAACGTTGTATAGAAAGTAATTGTTTTTTCATATTTAATGTTTCAGTTTTGGATGAAATAGGATGCAAAATTAGATATAATTCCAGTCTGAAAAACAATATGCGCTTTCAGAATTCACGGCCGATACTAAAAAACAGGCGTTTCTCACCCAAGCCATTAATGGTATAGTTAAGCCTGCCTACAATGTTATAAAAAGTGACAATATCAAGCCCCAGACCCGCACCCGCAATCCATTTATTTCCCAGACTTGTATTACTACGTTCCGGAAACTGATTACGCGCATACCCGGCATCAGCAAAGGCATTCAGATAAGCAGCAACGGGCAGCGTATTAAACTGCCGGACGGGTACCCATCCAAAAAATTTCCTTACTTCAAAAAGCCTGAATTTCGCTTCATTTTTCCACACCACATAATCTTTACCGTCTACTACATACAGTTCATACCCCCTGACATAATCCTGTCCGTAACCCAGCCCGGGATTATACATATAACCCAGATTTTTAGCCATTGTCAGCCTGCCGCGCACAGCAGTATTGGCAAACCACCTTTCACCCAACGGGAAATACCGGTGGTACCAGCCATAAATATATCCCTGATTCACGTCATCTGACGGCAATAACCCTCTTTTGCTTAGCTGCAGGCCGTACATAGTTCCCCGCAACGGATACTGGCCGAAATCCCTTTTGTCATAACTGTAGGTATAACTCAGCTGAAAATACCGCTGCAGAGAATCAGACGGCAATACATAGGCCGGATTCAGCTGCATAATGGTATCGGAAAGTGACGCCTGCATCCACCTCAGATCTACAGAATGAAAAGCGTAGAACTTTTTCCGGTAAGTCATGCTGCCGAAAACATGAAAGCGTTTCCGGTTGATCTCCTCGCTCTGCAGGAAATCCAGCTTATCATTCCAGGTTCGGAACGCCATTGACTTATTGGTAGCATAAGAAGCTCCGGCACTGACCCCCAGCCGCATTTTTTTGTCGATGTAAGGGAATGAATAGGAAATTTCATACTTGGGCAGAAATCCGAATTCGGTAAGGACACGAAGGCGGTCGGCCCGGCCGGTAACATTCGCATAACTGAAGTACATCCCATAGGTAGTACGGCGGATATCTCTGTTCCGGTCATACCACCATTCATTAAAATTGCGGTCAGCCAGCTGAAAAACCGGCAGCGGCATCACATAAAACCGCTCCTTTACGACCACCTGAATATCTGTTATGCCAGTACCCTGCCTTGGAAGTGCAACAAGGTCAACCGTTACGAAGAGATTGGTATTGGCTATTTTGCGCCGGTCGGTTTCCATGGCATCCTGTAAGAAATGCTGAGGGATGCTGTCACCAGCCGCCAGCGCCATTTCCCTCCGGATAATATAATCTTTCGTCCGGCGGTTCCCTTCAACATCAATTTTTCCGATTACCGTAAAATCCGTACTGTCAGTTGCTGCTCCTGCACCGGGCCTATCATGCTGTGCGCATAAAATAAACGGCACCGATACAAAAAGCAGTATCAAAAAGCGTAAAGCCGGGCAGAAAAAGAATCTTACAATGTTGAATTTCAAACAATTATTATTTTTCAGGTAAACGTGTATTCCTCATAGCATTGATTACAAAGTTAGTAAAGAACGCAAAAAAAACCGGTTCATTGCAGCTCGTTCACGATTCTTTCCATACGTAAAAAGTACACGTTTCTGATAAAAAAGCGCTTTAATACTTACAAATGATCCATATGATTCTTTATTTAGGGGCTGCATTATCCAAATTTGAATTAACTTTGCACACAACACCATTTCGGGCAATCTACATGAAAAAAGTAAATTTAAGCGATTCAGGTCCAAAAGTATCGGAAGCTATTTATGGATTTTGGCGTTGGCAGGACGAAGGCGCTGAAACCATCCGGAATATCGAAAAAACAATTGCACTTTGTCTTGAACTCGGCATCAACACTTTTGATCATGCTGACATTTATGGAAATACGGCCGTAGAAACCTACTTCGGTAATATCTTTAAGTCGAAATCTTTCAAAAGAGAGGATCTGGTGTTATTCAGCAAATGTGGTGTCTGCCGGTCGGCAAATGGCCACTTTAAATATTATAATACGTCAAGGGAGCATATTCTGCAGAGTGTAGACAATTCACTCAAACGCCTGCAAACCGATTACCTGGATATTTTCCTGCTTCAGCACAGCGATCCGCTGGCTGATCCGGAAGATACAGCAATGGCATTGGCTGAAGTTGTCAATTCAGGAAAAGTAAAGCATATCGGCATTGCCAATTTCTCGGTATTTCAGCATCAGTTGCTGGCATCTTACCTGCGTAAACCCATCGTCACAAATCATATTGAACTGAATCTGATGAATACCTCCGCCATAGAAGACGGAAGAATTGATTTTATCAAGCAACGGTTCAGCAAACCTTTGGCATGGTCACCACTGGCCGGCGGACGCATTCTGGAAGGAACTGACGCCAAAGCGATAAGAGTACGGTCTAAACTGAGTGAAATTGCCGTTAAATATGATGCCAATATCGAACAGGTAGCCGTAACATGGCTGATGCAACTGGGAACGCTGCCCATTATCGGTTCATTATCAGAAGCCAGAATCAGAAACGCGGCCAGCGCATCTGCGATTAAATTATCCCGTGAAGACTGGTATGAACTGTATCATATCTCGCAGTAAACAACAAGAAATCTAAACAAACAGCATACCCGGTTCCAAAGGCCGGGTATTTTGTTTGTTATTTTCTGCCGGCAAAAGCGGTCGCCAGATTGTTCATTTCTTCATCACTCAGATGCTTTGAATCAATCACAAGGCGAAACCGGAAAGTAACTGATTCTCTGGGTTTCAGCACAAGCTCAGAAGCTTCCTTCGTTTTATCATACGACTTCACCCCCAAAGGATTAACGGCAAATAAACCATACCCGCGCGCATGCCAGTAGGAAGGGTATCCCGGATTGGACGGATGGTCAATCATGGCTACACTGATATCTTCATCACCGATCGTACCCGTCAGATTGCACCAGACTCCCCTTTTTCCCCAAACCTCCTCACCTTCTATGCCGTTACTGTTACGGTAATGACCGGTAATCCCTTCATTATAAACCACTTTTTTATCAGCGGTTTTTCCGGTTTCATCTGTACGTAGCTCAGGGTTTTCTGACGGATGATCCAGCTCATGTGCCACCCGAATAGCAAAAAAGCCATCCTTTACATCCTTCATTTCTACCCTCCCATTGACAGCCTTCAGTCTGGTAGTACGATCTACAAGGCGCTGGGTTCCTTTTGCTCTGAAAACATATTTGGTTTCTTCTGCCAGTACGATTTTCCCCTCACGGTCCAGCCAGTTGGCGGTCACCTCAAGCGTTCCTCTCCATTTATTATCCCGTATTGACTTGATACCCGTATGCACAATAGTCCCGAAATGCTTCCTTTTCTGATCGACCACATTGGAGTTATTCCAGAAATCAATACCGTTTACATCTTCATAATTCATCCACACGCCCACATGATGAGGATGATCTACCCGTTCGTTGGGCCTGGGTTCAAGCGGCCAGCCACGGGTAACGAGCGCACCGGTGTATGAACGGACCGGGAACAGAATACTTTTTTTCATCAAGCCCGTATCGGGATACATATAGGATGTAAAATGACAGCCATCGACTACCACTTCCACCGAGCGCGCGGCTTCGTTATTGACCAGCTTTACGCGTTGCGCCTGACTGGATACAGGAAAAAATACCGTGACTAACTGAATAACCACGGTATAAATCACATATTTCTTCATCAGAAATCAGCTTAACACGATTTCCTTTTTCTGAGGATCCCAGCTTACCCTTTTGCCGGTGTGCAATGCCTCAGTAGCCATGATATTGGCAACAGAGTGGTTAAATCCTGCACGGGCCGGAGCATTGGTCTCCTTACGGCTTCTGACACATTCCATCCAGTTACGCATGTGCAGGGAAGTCATCGGATCGGACCCTGTATTGGCATCGGTTTCAATTTTTCCGGAAGCTTTCAGTTCTCCCGGCTGAAGCAGATTGGCCTGTAATCCCATGGATTTCGCTTCTCTTTCGCCAAGACCACCTTCTGATGTAATTTTATTGGTATCCAGATTAATCATTCCGCCATTGGAATAGTAATATTCCTTGGTACCTCCTGCGGAGTTATTGAAACGTGAAGAATAAATCACCTGGAACCCTTTTTCCTTATTATCAAACGGGCCATATTCAAAGACTGCAGTAAATGTATCCGGATTGGTACGGCCATCTTTCCAGGTATAGATCCCACCATTGGCGACAACACTGCGAGGTGCTTCCAGCCCTGTAAACCAGTGTACGGTATCGATCTGGTGTGCCATCCATTGTCCGGGAATTCCTGAAGAATACGGATAGAACAGACGATATTCCAGATAAAAACGAGGGTTCCAGGCTACTTTCGGGCGATTCATCAGGAATCGGGTCCAGTCTACATCCTGCTCTTTGATTTTACTCACCAGGTCGGGCCTGCGCCAACGCCCCGGCTGGTTTACATTCCAGGTCATTTCAACGGTAGTAATATCACCGAATTTCCCCGATTTGATAAAATCATAAGCCGCCCAATAGTTAGGCGCACTTCTCCGCTGAGAACCTACCTGCACAATCCGCTTGGAGCTTTCTACTGCTTCTACCGCAATTTTCGCATCTTCCAGCGACTCGGCAAATGGTTTTTCCACATACACATCACGACCCGATTTCACGGCCTCTGCACAATGCAGCGCATGTTGAAAATCAGCTGTTGATATAATGACGGCATCTACATCCTTTCTGGCAAGCAGTTCTTCGTTGTTTCTTGCTTTTACAAAACCTTCCGCAGCCCAGCCTTTGGACTTCATAAAGGTTTCGGCTTCATCTCTCCTCAGATTCCAGAGATCAGAAACACCCATAAATTCAAAATTGAGTTCTTTGGCGTGATTAGCGAAACTGGGTGCCAGCGAACTTCTGAAACGGTCTGAGAAGCCGATAATACCCACTCTCACCCGATCGTTGGCTCCTAAAATCCGACGGTAACTGGCGGCACTGACGGCATTCACACTTAATCCGATACCGGCAGAAGCCAATACCGTTTTCTTAATAAAATCACGTCTGCTTGACATATTGTAAAAGATTAAGTTGGTTTATTTTTTGAATTTTATTTTTTTAAAGATCTTACTTTCAGGCTTCTGAAAGAGACGAGGTCGTGGTGATCCTGCAGTAACAGATGCCCTTTAGGTGCCATTCCGAAACCAGCGTTGTCTTTGAATTTAGAAGCTGCAACCAGCTTGTTAAACTCATCAGAACCTCTTTTATACTCCACAACTTTTTGACCGTTAAGGAAATGCGCCACGGTTCCGTCAGGATAAGCGACAATCCGCCCGCTGTTCCACTCGCCGATGGGCTTCACTGCATTCGAAGGCTTCACCGCCGTTTTAACATCATAAAAAGAAGCTAACGTACGATTCCCGTCAATCCCTTTTTTGGCATCAGGGTGGCCTTTGTCATCGAGTACCTGATACTCAGGGCCCAGTCCGCCGCCTCCGTTTCCGGTTTCATTGATAAAATATTTCACACCGCTGTTGGCAGCTTCCGTCAGCTGAAATTCAAACTGAAATTCAAAAGCCGGGCCAAACTGTTCTTTGGTAATAATATCGTTGTTTTTCGTAACACCGTCTGACTTCGCAATAACAAGATTGCCGTCTTTCGCTGCCCAGCGTCCTGAAGGGAACCCATCGGTATTATATCCTTTCCATTGTGAAATATCGTTTCCGTCAAAAAGTGATTTCCAGCCCAGTTTTTTTTCATCTGCCGACAGTTGATTCGGGATCATGTTCACAATGCGCATATCTCCTTTCAGAGGGGTTACTTTTACATTATCCGTTTTAATCCTTATATTTTTCCATTTCACCTGCGTTCCGTTCTGCTCAGGCTTGTTAATCGAATGCACCTGCAGGCAGATAAACCCTTCGGGTGTCATGTCATCAATAAGATAAGCCGCCGGAATGCCATTAATGAAAGTACGGATCACGGGACCCGCCGCCTCAATCCGGTACTGGTTCCAGGCTCCTTTTTTAAACGCTTTTCTTCCTGCATCATTCAGATCAAGCGGATACAGCCAGCCCCGACGGGCCTCATCATAAATCCCACCCGACCATGCACGGTCTGAAGGATCAATTTCTACCTGATAACCATGCACACGGCCATCGCGGTAATCCTGTTTTGATTCACTGCGGATCTGAATACCGGAGTTGAGCCGGTCATCCACCCACACCTCCAGCTCCAGAATGAAATCACCGTAGTTTTTCTCGGTAGTCAGGAAAGAATTGGGCGTATCCAGCGTGGAAGTACCAACGATCACACCATCCACTACTTCATATTTTGCTTTTCCGTTCAGCTGTTTCCAGCCGGTCAGATCTTTTCCGTTAAACAGCTGTTGCCAGCCGTCTTTCTGAGCGTACGAAACGCTTATTAACATAGAGAGCATCAATGCCCCGATTATCCTGAATTTCTGATACATAAGGTTAGTAATTGATCTATATACTAAATACGATAAATGGAAGGTTTTACCCTTACTGTGCAGCGAAATATATCACAAATTCATCATTTGAAAATGAAAAACCGGATAAAATTGAATGACTGCTGAAACTTCCCTGATTCAGCAGCAACAGGAACGCTCCGGTCAGCAAAGAACCGAAGCTTCATTAAAACGGTGAGTATCCTTTCAACCGGTTCCGGCGCACGTTATAAATGTGAGGCGATTTTACCGGGTTCTATCGCATGGTGAGAATAGTAGTGTACCGGTTTCCTGTCTTTAATAACAATCACCTGGGGAGACTGATGCCTGACTTCAAGCACCTGGGCAATCAGGTTGGAAATATGCCGGTAACTCAATAAATCAAGATAATAAAAATCTGCTTTGCCTGCGATCTGATCGTATCCGAGGGTCAGCTTTTCTTTGGCATAAGCACTGATACCGCACGTAACACTATCCTTAAAAATAATCTGTGGCCGCACCGTTGATTTTTCAATCAGCGCGTAAAGCTCTTCTTCAGTGGTGATCGTATTCCATTCATTCATATGGCAAAGATAATTATTCTGTCCGGTTGAAAAATCTGCCAGGGTTGATCAAATGATTTGATTTTACTTACGCTTCAGTATTTTTCCTTTATCCGTAATCATGAGGTAGTCATAGTCCGGAAACTGCCTGACCAGTCTGACCCCTTCTTTCTCTCCCATTACCATGACGGAAGTACTGAGCGCGTTGGCAAATTCGGCTGATGGACCGGATATGGTTACGCTGGTCAGTCCGGTAGCGGGGTACCCGCTTTTAGGATTAATGATGTGAGCATAACGTTTACCGTGAATTTCCGCATAGTGCTGATAACTTCCCGAAGTAGCTACCGACCCTTCCCGTATCTTCAGTACCTTTATCATTTTATAAGGTTTAAAAGGATTACTGATACCGATCCGCCATGCCTTTTTATCCGGCCGGGTTCCCCATGCTGAAAGATCGCCGGAGGCATTGACAATACCTCCCTGAACCCCCATCGACTGCATCAGCTCGCGTCCCTTATCTGCAGCGTATCCCTTTCCGATAGAGCCGAAACCGATTTTCATACCCGCTTTTTCCAGGTAAACCGTACATGCTGCGCTGTCGAGCTTAATGTGCCTGTAGCCGACATTCCTGACGGAATTACGGATAGCTTCTTCGGAAGGTAATGCTGTCATAGAGCCGTCGAATATCCATATCCGATCCAGTGCGGCAATACTTACATCAAATGCACCCTGACTTTGTTCTGAATAAGCAATTGCCCGGCGCGTCAGCTCAAATACTTCACGATCGACTTTTACGGGTCTGACGCCTGCATTGCGGTTAACTTCCGAAATCTGTGTCCCGGGCCGCCATTCTGAAATCAGGTTTTCAATCCGTGTCACCTCCTCAATTACCTGGCTGATCCGCTCACGGGCAATGACAGAATCTTTCTCTACAATTGTAATATCGAAACCTGATCCCATTAACATCACCTGACGCTTCAGCACAACCTGGCCATGGCATAAAGTCAGGGCGGGATATAGCAGGATCATCAAGGTAAGAAAACTTCCTTTTCCTATCTGAAGCAGGTACTGATGCTTCATCTCAATAGCAATCCGATAAGATCTGATTCCGGTCAAGATAATAGCTCAGTTGCTTTTGGTTTCTGGCCAGGCAAATTTCGTTCAGAACAATTTCAACGTCTTTATGCATCCTCAAAGAACCGCAGATCATGATCACACCGCTATTCTCCAGAAGATCAGCGAAATACTGTTCGTCTTTTCTGATTAAATCCATCACATACTCCTTTTTTTCCTCACGTGAATAGGCTATTTCAAAATGAGTAAGCCGTTGCCGGACGATTTCTTCTTCTGCGAACTGCCGGTATTGTCGCGTCAGTTCATTCCTGTACCGGAATCCGGCATACAAACGGACGTTACGCTTTTTATGGTTATTCATGATCATCCCTAAAAAAGGAGCAATCCCTGTCCCGTTGGCAATCATCACCACTCCTCCGGCATGCTCAGGAAAATGGAATGTAGCATTCATCACCACCCTGGCCTGAACGGACTGGTCAGCTTCCAGATTATAAAGATAACCCGACCCCAACCCATCCGGATACAGCTTCACCACCAGTTGTATCATATCGTTGTGACGCCCTATTGAGTAATACCGCTCCCGCTGGTCGCCGGCCGGATAAATCGTCAGCAAGTCACCCGACTGAAAAGTGATCCCTGACTCAGGTTTCAGCAACACTTTGAAGGTAGTGTTATCCTCACTTACAGAAGTTTTCTCAACGACCCTCAATTTCTTCAGTCCGGCCACTTTGGTAGTATACAAGGCCGGGGCGGTAGCTAAAGGGATTAAGGCTTTTTCACTCCATGCATGAACCCATTTTACGAATTCGCCGGTTGATTTATCATTAACGGTATGCAGATCAAGATAACGCGCCGCCCAGGGTTGCAAGGCCAGTAGCTGATCAATGTGTTGTGCATATTTGCAGAAATCAGGATAGGCCATGGATCCGAAACCAATGACAGCGTACCGGATCGTCCGGGACTGCGGAACCTTCGGCAGTAATGCCTCAAAACCGGAAGCATTGCTGGGCGCCGTTCCAAGTCCGTAAGTAGAAGTAAACACCAGCAGGTGCGTGGCATTCGGATAACTTTCAAACTGGTTCATTTCAGTCAGAAAAGAGCGTTTCCCGCTGACCAGTAACTGGTGATGAATCTGATTGGCAAAAAAGAGCGTACTGCCGTTTTCAGTTCCGACCAGCAAAACAATCTCGGCATCGGCAGCTTTAAATTTATTGCTGATCCTGGTACGGGTACGCCTGAAGGTGATTTCAAATCCGGTATAGATAAAAGCCACAATATTCAGAGAACTCAGTCCGAGAATAATGGCCCAGATGATACTGGTCCGACCGGTATGAATATCAAGACTCAGTTTTTCCAAAACAGCAGCATAAGCATGAGGTGTTTCTTCCACTATTTCACCACTGATCTGATGGACAGAAACCACTCTTTCCTTTAGCTTTAAAACAAAAAACTCTTCGGGATCGTCCTCCATAAACGGAAATTCTACCTTTTCAACCTCTGACAGCAGGGTTTGCTGAAAAACAGGAAATTCAGCCGGCTTTGCCGGAACAGCTTCATCTGAGACTGCTGAGGTTATGGTTTCCTGAGCCGGCTTTTTTACTACTTCAATCCTGATCAGGAAGAGGTAAGTTCCGGTGAGTGCCAGCGCCAGTACGGGAATCAGGAGTAACCTTCCGCTGGCTACATGAAAATACTGCGCGAAAAAGTCACGGTTGATTTTAGCAAAAAAATGCCGGATCCCCTGCTGCCGCTTGATGATAAGCACAATTCCGCTGATGCATATCAGGAAAAGCAAAAAGGATACTACCCCTACAATAATTCTTCCGGTTTCTTTGAGAAACAAGGAACGGTGCAGGGCAAGATTCCATTGAACAAAATCACTTTTAGGTTCAACCTGTCCCAGCACTTTCCCGTCCAGCGGGTCAACGTAAGCCTTTATACTATTACCATCCTCATCAGTGGCTTCAAGGGTAACAAACTGATTATGATCCACTGCCAGTTCGATGATCTCAGGGTATACCTCCTGTAAAGCCGGAATAACCTGTGCCAGGTTCAGAGAATCAAAATTGCCGGAACGATATGCGGGAACTTTTTCATTAACAGCATCAATGGCCAGAATCACTCCGGTAACGGAGAGGATCAGCATAAAAACACAGGAGATAATCGCCAGTGTCAGGTGTGCATACCTCCAGATAGATAGGGTCATTCCGTATTACTGAACTTTACTGAGTTTGACAAAGCGTAAATAACCAGTTCCGGTAGCCCGCTCAGTGATGGCTTCGGTTGTCAAAGGAATTTCGATATCCGATACATGATATTTCTGTTCTTCCACAGCCGACTCAAAACGTAATTTATATCCCTTGTTCAGCCTGGCATCTTCAATTTCGATGGTTTTCATTGTTCTGTCTCCACCCGCAATGGAAGCTCCGGTAATGGCACTCAGTTTTTCGTTGCTTTTTGTCTGAAACTTATACCACTCTTTCAGCGTATTGAACCATTGCTTGTCGGGACCTAATACATAAAGTGTTTTTTCGTAAGCCCCCTGAGGGTTGATCAGTGAAATAATTACATAAGCGGCCTCCCCTTCATAGCTGTTCATCTGAACCATACACTTGTATTTGCTTGACTGGGCAAAAGCATCGGCAGTAAATAATATAAAAAGTATAGCCGGGAAGAAAAATTTTAATGTATTCTTCATGGGTTTGTTTTCGGTTTGTTTAATCGGGCTGTACTGTTGTTATTCTTCTCCGGCAACTAAGCCGGAAAAGAATAATGAGCGCCCTTTATCATTGATAAAATAAAGATTAAGCCGTGATGATCTGACTCATGCAGATCATCACGGCCCGGATTTTTTTCTATTTTAAAAAGTCTACTGCCACACTTCCTTTTGAAAGGAAACTGTTTTCGCTCGCAAGGTCGAAAGCGGTTTCTTCCATTTCCGTTTTCAGGTCTTTTTGTGCACCCAGTGCAATCAGTTCTTTTAGTGTTTTGTCATCTTTGGCGATCAGGGCAGCTTTATGCAGCGGAGTCATTCCTTCATTATCCTGAGCGTTGATGTCTGCCCCTAATTCAGCTGCCTTTTTGATAAGCGCCGGATTTTCTTTAGTTACTGCAAGATGAAAAAGCGTGCTGCCATTTTTTTGAGGCGCAGCGACATCCAGCCCCTTGCTCTTCAATATTTCCAGTTTTTTCTGAAAGTCATTCTCAGGTTGTCCCTGTGCACCACCTGGTCTGCCGCCTTGCGGACCTCCCTGAGGACCACCGGCACGGAAAGAATCAAACCAATAATAGGCCAGGTTATACCCGTCTTTGTTAACAACCGTGACATCAGCCCCTTTGTCAAGTAATAGTGATGCAATTTCAGCAGAACCGCTTCCGATAGCCTTCGTCAGTGCTGACTCTCCTTTTTCATTCACAGCGTTTATATTTTTTACATTGGGCAGCAAGGTTTCAATAACCCCGGCATCTCTTCCGGCAGCAGCCAGCATGAGCGCGGTATTGCCTTCATTATCTGCTTTATTGACATCTACTCCTTTGCTCAGGAAATAATTGACGATCTCCTGATTCGGTCGGCGAACCAGTGAGTGAAGAATGGTAGCACCGTCTTTATTAATCGTTTTAGGGTCAAGGTTTAATTTCTCAACAAGATACTGATAGGTTTCGATACCGTTTGAAGCCTGTCTTGAACCCTGAGTTGCAAAAAACAGAGCATTTCCGGTAGGTTTCACTCCTCTTTTGATCAGTTTTTCGATCAGTTCCGTATTACCCATACGAGCGGCATAATCGGCTACGGTACGGCCATGATCATCTTTATCGGACAGGGATAAACCTTTCGAAATGAAATAGTCGGTCAGTTTCAGATCATTGTCGGAGGCAACTCCCAGCATAATCAGGTTAGCTCCGTTTTCATATTTGTGCTTTGGGTCAACACCCGCTTTAAAAAGGGCATCGTATATACCTGTATTCTTATTCCCCGTTGAAGCGGCATATGCCGTAATAGCATCACCGTGACTATCCTGATAATGCACATCAGAGCCTTTCTCAATCAGGTAATTGACCAGATCCAGATTACCTGAAGAAGCTGCCCAATGCAGGTAAATCCTGCTGTGGTGGGTCTTTTTATCTATACTGTTACCTTCCTGATCAATCATGAACCTGAGGACATCCAGAGAGGCTTTGTTATTAATTGCCATAGTCACCGGATCAAAAGATGCCGGATTGGGCTGCGAAGGGCTGTTTCCCTTCTCGATTTCAGCTTTAACCGCTGCTACATCCGGATTCTTTTTCCAGAAATCCGCACTCATTAACGAATTGCTTTGCTGAGCGTTTGCATAAAAAGCAGACAACAAAAGGGCCGACAGAAGAAATTTTTTCATGATATACTAATCCAAATTTATTAAGATGCTCCTTATTTAAACTAAATACAAATTATAGACAAAACTATAAAAAATTCATTTGGATAGGGTAATAATTTGCATTTTTTCGAAGGGAACCGGCCTAAATCCGGCACTTCTGCCCTGCAAGAACTTTACTTTGTGTCGGTTACTTCGCTTTCCCGCAAAATAAACCGTGCTTTTTCACCAGCAGAGTATGTGAATACCAGAAGAAGTTATTAAACTTATCAAATGAGAGCTTATGGTTTAAAGCCGGCACAACAAACATTTTTGTCAATGCCAGGCTTAAACGATGTTCCCTCCCCTGATTTTTACAGAAGCGGCATTTATAGTATTCACTCGAAAGGATGGATAGCGTAAAAAACATATCCAACTATTCAGGTAAGAAAAATCCCTTCGGAATTATTCCTCCTGCCCGGAGCGTTCAAAATCATTTTCCGGAAAACTTTTTATACTCATCACACCACCAGAGCATCTTCACTGCCGGTGTCCGTGGCATCGCCTGCCCCCTGTCTGATGATTTTCAGGTCGGCCAGTAGCTTTTGTCTGAACAGTGCGATATCAAAGCTGTGTATAATCATATTAACACCCTCTCTGATCCATTGGATCTGGCGCTCGGGCTCCAGTGAAAAATGAATCCCGATGTGCAGGCCTTTGCTGCGGGTTTTATGAATGATGATTTTTACCACTTCCTCAAAATCAGGATGATCGTATTGTTCCGGCAGTCCCATACTGACGGACAGATCATGGGGACCGATGAACACGCCATCCAGTCCGGGAGTACTCAGCAATTCATCCAGATGATCAACCGCCGGGACACTTTCTATATTGGCAATAAACAGGTTACCATGATTATACTGCCGCACATAATTTTCAAGATCAGCGGACAGAGACTCTTTGCCGCTCAGCACATTTTCAAGTTTTTCACCTTTTAAGGGCCTGAATTTAACCGCACCGGTCAGTTCAAGAAACTGCTCTTTTTTTTCCAGATAGGGTGCCACTACGCCTATAGCCCCTCCGTCAATAACCTGACAGGCCAGGAAAGGGTCCGGTCGGGGAATACGGACAACCGGCGTTACATTTAATGCCCTGAAATGCTGACACAATGCTGCCAGTTCGGCCCTGTCCAACGGAATATGTTCGGTATCAATAAAAACAAAGTCTACGCCCGTTCCGGCGATAACGGCAGGCCACATAGGTGCCGTACTGGTAATACAGGTACCATAAACGTTTTGTCCGGCCTGCAATCTGCTGATCAAATTATCCTTTTTCATATACACTTACTTTGTATTGTCATTCCTGATTTACCGGGTCACTTTACCCGCTCTGATGATCCATATCTCACTTACCTGAACACCCCTTTCCACGTCTCTGCAATCCCAGCTGAAGGTTACGTTTCCATCCGCAGTAGCGGTATAAGGAATCGCAAACTCCCGTTCAGGCTCATCGCCTACCTGAAGATAATCATGAATAAGGGCACCGTCATCAGTCATAAGCCTTATACCTGATTTAAATCTTCCTGAATATACAATCCGCATTTTATACCGGTAATCCGGATCAAGCTCATTATACACAATTTTTAAGGGGACTTCATATATCGCCTCCACCTGGCTCAGCCATTCTTTAGGTGCTACGGCAACCTTCACCGGCACTCCAGGCACCTGCATAAACCACTTCTCCCCACTCAGATTCATACCATAGCCCGTCCGGGGTGACTGCAGGCTGCCCGGGTCTTTTTCCCAGGGGAGCCCTTTTACTACCCGGTGCCATGATGCGGCATTCCCGAAATGATCATAATACCCTCCCGGTCCAGGGTCCGTTCTATGAAGCACCTGATGTATGGCTTGGGACTGATCCTTACCGGAAGGCAGCTTTTCAATACGGCGGATCTGATCTGACAGCCAGGGCGCGTTATTTAACGGGTACCGGATAAAATCTATAAAATTACCCCGTCCTGACATCGCGCCATGTTTTCCGATCGTCAGTTGTGAACCAATACTCTCATACAGGGCATCGGCCAGATCCAGGCATTTCTGCAACCATTCCTGGCGTACGGGTTCCTTCCAGCCCTGTTCAAGTGTTGTTTTAGCCTGTACCAGCCTCTCCGCAGGAGATTGCAGAGTATCTGACAATTGCCTCAGCGCCATTTGCTCAAGATGCGTTTCATAAATCAGCCTTTCTCGCGTATAGGCATCATAATAGGCCCGTATAAGCCCCATCTGAAAACGGAAATTCTGCTGTAGTGCTACAGGTGCTTTCCTTTCCATTTCCTGCCATGCCCACAGTGTACTTTCTACCTGATGATGGTGTCCCAGCAAGTCCCCTTTCTGGTTTTCTTCCAATGCAAGAATGGCCTGTGCCCCCTGCCCGGCAAATTCAGGCCCGAAAAAGAAACGGGCATAATCCTGCAGGGTTTCCGTTACATCTGTATCCGGGTTCCAGTCCTGATCACTCCAGATAAACTTATTCACGTCATCGTTGGTACCTTCCGAATAACTGATACTGCCGATACAGTCCTGAGCGAGATCATTATGAAAAAGTTTCTGATCAACCGGCCGGGGATTCACGGGTTCTCTTCCCAGCGTCCGGGCCCAGACGGGGTCCCAGAAGGGTACCGGATACTGGCAGGCTATCATATGGGAAATATCAGGATAGTTGCGGATCGGCAGCTCCACTTTGAGAGAAGCCTTGATTGTTGCCATCGGCAGCTTCACCCACGGGCCAAAGACCAGTCCGCCCAGCCAGACAGGTTTTTGATTAACCTTCTGAAAAAAAGCATCAAACCATGCCTGATTAGGTTCAAAAGACTGGGGAGACAACCATATTTTTGCACGGGGATGATGCTTATGCAATACTGTCGCCATCTTTTCCATCCAGGCAAACAGTTCCTCGGGATGCAGGTCACCGGGATCGCCTCCCGGTACAAAAACGGCATCAAGTTTCGGGACTTCTTTGAAAACAGCCTCCCTTTCGTCAAGCTCTTTCTGAATCGTCTTCGGATCGCTATAATCCTTTTCCAGATTGGGATACCACATCCAGACATCCAACCCATAGGATTTCCCAATGCGGGACTGCTCCTTTACCATTTCTATTGCAGGCAGTTTCATGTGCCCGCTGGTAGGTTTGTCGTCTGTGCGCGGAGGCAGAATTTCAATACTGTTTGCACCGAATATGGCAAGCTCACGGATATACTGATCAAACTGAGCTACCGTAAAGGCATCATATGAATTGGTTTTGGGACGATAACCCAGCTGATGCCCGCGCAACGCATAACGCGGAGCGGAGGTCAGTGAGGCCTTCTCCCCGATATATATTTTACCGGCAGAGATCTCCGCTTTCCGCAAAAACCTCCCGGTGCCATAGAGCAGGCCTCTCGCATCTTTTCCGATGATGACTACCGATTGCTCCTGAACATCAACATGTAAATGATACCCTTCTGCTTTTAAAGCAGGTAGTGAAGAAAGTTTATTTTTAAAGCGGGCAGGTAATCTGGTCATATCCTTTTCCAGCGCTAAAATAATATAACCTCCGTTGCCTGTACGGTTCACTTCTTTTAGCTGAATACCGCTTCGCTTTTCCACTTCCTGTAGCAGTATTTCTTTGGTTCTCAGCACCACCTGCGGATCGGACGTCGTGGAAAATAAAGCCGCCGCGCTTATATCCACTGTATTTTGCCCTATTCCCTGAAAGCCCGTCAGCGCCAGGCAGGCCAACATCGCGCATAACCATAAACTTTTTCGCATCATGTTATTTTATACAAATAATCCTGAACAAAATTATATTATTATCATTCATGGAGATTGCCGGGATTTAGCTTGTTAGTGTAGGATGTTAGCGGGAGGCGGGTGTTTCGTTATTTTATTCTCTTCTTCGGTTCCCTTCCCGAATAGGTCATAAATTTACATTTTGCAGTTTTCTCATATGCTTGTTGTATCCAAAATCCTTTTTGTAAACATTGCCTTCAAGGCTTAAGCACTGTTATATAATTTACTTGTAATTGGCAGATCAGTCCTTCTCCCGAACCTTGATTTATAGTTCTTTATATCGTGAACTATTTGGTTTTCCCCGACCCTGGCAATTTTTTTTGTTCAGTTTTCTTTTCCAGTTTTTTAATACTTTCAGTAGCAGGTAAATCTTCCGGCATAGTACCTCCTAGTTCCTGAATGGTTTGACGTACCTTTTTACCCACTTCAAAATGAGTTCTATTGGCATTCTGTTTTCCCTTTATTTCTTCACGTCTGAGTTTTTCTTCCGTTTGCGTAGCACGGAATAAATTAGCTGCTAATTCCGTACTATCCATATGGTCTAAGATCTGCTGGCTTTTCTTGAGTCCTTTTTGCTGATGAATTGCTTTTGCATCTAAGCCCCCATATAGCCCCTGATATCCGTGATTTTGAAAAATAGCATAATCTTTAGGTTCAATAACACCTGCATTTTTTGCAGCAGCTGCCAGTTGCATATTGTGTTTCGTCATTTCATTACGAAGAAAAAGCCTTTTTTCTTCCTGAGTATCCAGACGATTATACGCATCTAAACTTTGAATTTCCTGAATGCGGGTTTGTATTGCAAAATAGGTTTGTCCTAAAGCTACTGCTTCCTTGCCGGGATCAGCATTCTGAACAATCAGATAGCAGAAATAGCGGGATAATCTGAAGCTTGGATATGCTTTCTGAGCACCTTTTCCTAAATCTATCATCTCGTTAGCTTTAACGATATGATATTCTACGGGCTGGCCACTATTTATGCAGGCTTCCTTAGCCTTATTAATAACACTTGAAAAATTTCTGAAATCAGTATATTCTAATACTTTAGATAACTGACGAGCATACCAGAATTCGCTATTATCTGCATCTGTATGTTTTATTTGCTCAAAAAGAGAGTGTGTATGAGGGATAAATTCTTTTGCCATAATACCTTATGTTATAGAATCATTGAGGCTGATTTACAATTTTTATATCAAACTTGTCTTTATGCTTCTATTTGCTTCCAATTTCAGATTTATGAATTGACTATTTAGCTAAGCATATATCTGAAAATCAACATTATAAATACAATTTACGTTAAAATAATAACAAACACTCTGAAATTATTTCATTTTGTACAACTATTGCCCGACCAATAAATATACACAATTACTGAAAAATTCATTGATCGTTTATCAATCTGACCAGCATAGGAATCCAACTCATAATTATCCAAACCCTCAGCGGGATTAAGTTCATTATATACGCTAAGTTTTCACCAGGATTTGATTGCAAGACGTTAGCTATTGTTTAATATCAGAGATCATTAGTGTCCCATAAAAATTAGGACGTAATTATTTCTATCCAAGAATGAAACAAGTTGAGAAAAAGCGAACTTATCCTTATGCCTTTGCTACCCTCTTTATGAGTAGCAAAGGTGTAAATTGAAATCCATTTAATTGAAATTAATATATAACTAACTATATATCAAATACTTCAAATAACTTTATCGGATTTTAATGGAACAGCAATGATCAGAGATATTCAGTATTTCATTAAATACCTTCTTAATAATTATGGCTTATAAAAAACATATCATATCCTTTTTACATGGAATTAAGACATTCACTCAAAGTAAAATATCTTTAGAAAAGTTACTTTAAAGCTGGCTTATTCTTCAAAAATAAAATAAATCAACACCCTGACATCAATACGGAATAATTACCAATACGCAACATACTATTTGGCTAAAGCTTGTGGATATTCTTCCGATCTTTTATAATTGAAAGATTAAAGGTAATTTGAGCTATATTAACCAACCCGTTAACAACCTGAACACATCCTGACCCATGAGTGATACCAAATTCAATATCGCAGTATTAATAGACGGAGATAATGCTCAGGCCAGACTGATCAAGGAAATTATTGAGGAAGTTTCCAAATACGGGAAGGCTACCATCCGTCGGATTTATGGTGACTGGACACAACCTCAGATGAATAGCTGGAAGGAAATTATCAATCAGTATTCGATCAATCCTATTCAAAAGTTCTCTTACACTACCGGCAAAAATTCAACAGACAGCTCACTGATTATAGATGCCATGGACATCCTGCACGGACAGAATGTTGACGGGTTTTGTATCGTTTCCAGTGACAGCGATTATACCGGACTCGCTAAGCGTATCAGAGAAGACGGCTTATTTGTGATGGGTATCGGCCGTAAAACCACACCCATTGCATTTGTAAACTCCTGCGAGATTTTTACTTTCAGCGAGAACCTTGTTCATGAGCCTGTAAGGACAGAGCCGGTCAAGGAAACCCCGGCCAAAGGAAAAAATAAAATCAGTACAGCCGGTAAAACAAAAACCAGAAGCGTCGAAACCAAAGAAGTTAAAGAGCCGGAAACCGTTCACCTGCATACTAAGGATGATAAGTCACGGCTTGATCTGGAAATCATCGATAAAGCCTTTGAAATTTCTACCAATGAAGACGAAGAGGCCTATATTTCCAAGGTGGGGTCAGCCTTGCGAAAAATTGATCCCAGCTTCGACCCCAGAACCTATGGCTATAAAACGCTGACTCAGCTTTTTGAACATATTGACAAATACCAGATTGTCAGAAATGAAGTAAATGGCCTTAGCCACCCTATCCTGAAACTCAAAT
>JBEBXQ010000092.1:0-20412 GCA_040391535.1 Telluribacter sp.
ATAATGTCTCCTGCAAGCACGAAAAAAGGCCGCTCAGGGTTTCGGGCTATGTCAAAATAACCTTCTCCGTTTAAAATAACCTCCCGTTTATCCGATGGGAACGACAGCGGATACGTTAATTTACTTTGAGGTTGCAGGGTAATCTCAGAACCATCACTGAGGCTTACTGTAACCGGCTGATCTGAATTATTGATTTTTTCAACCATAGGTGTGCTCTGTTGCTGTGCTGCCTGAGTTGAAGCTGCTTTTTCAGATTCTGTAGTCCGCGGAATCAGAACATACCATGCCACACCTGCCATGAGTATCAGTACCGCAGCAGAAGCCATCCACTGATATCTTGTTAGTATTGATTTTTTATTTTCTGACAATGTACCTGCTTCCATCATAATCCGGTGAACATTGTCTTCCATTTTTTTCTGATCCATGCTCTCATGATTCATCCGTAATGCCTTTACAATCAACATGGCTTTGCTGATCACCGGCCTTTGGTCAGGTTGGTCCTGAATCCAGCGTTCCCAGTATTGATCAGAAGGGGGCAATTCATTATTGACCCATTTTCTGAAATAGTCATTCAATACGAGTTTTTTTACCGTTAATTTTTTTTTGTATTTCATACAATACGAAGGTGTCTATAAGGAATAGGGTAATTCAGCGATGGTGTACTGAATTTTCTTTCAATTATTTTCGGTATCCTCTCTCCAGCTGTTCTGAAGTTCCTTAATAGCCGTATGAACAAGGTTGCGCACCGACTGATAGTTGATGGACATAATTTTTGAAATCTGGTCGTAATCCAGTTCCTGATAAAAACGGAGATAGATAGCTTCCCGTTGTCGTTTGCTTAATAACGACACTGCCTGCTGGAGTTTCTGCTGATGAATTGCCGAGGATTCATTTTCAATGATTTGATATTCAATGGAAAACTCTCCGGTGAAATCGGATTCTTCCAGATATTCTGCGTCTGTATGAAACCATTTTTCCTTGATTTTCTTTTCTGAATATATTTTTCTGCGCAGGGCTTTCAGCAGATAAAATTTGACATGGTCTGTCTCACTCAGGTATTCTCTGCGTCGCCATAAGTCCAGAAACAGATCCTGAATGCAGTCCTGCACCAGGGAATAGTCGTGTGTTAGCTTGGTTCCGAAATTGTAAAGAGTAGGATAGAAATGAATGGCTAATGTATTGAAAGCGGTCTTATCGCCCTTTCGGAAGGCAATCCATAATTCTGCAATTTCAGTAGGATTTGGCATTTCTGCTTACAGGCAAATTAAAGGTCACTACTTATAAAAGGGCATGATTATGTTTTTGTACTGAAAAAACTTCAGCTATAACCAATTTCGTTTGTTTCACCTGAAATTCCTGTATGCTTCGGTCTGGCATTGTTCTATGGCTTGTGCTGTCCAGGAGCAATCTGCAGGGAAGAACCCGTTATAATACAAACAGGCTTCCCTGAGAAAACGGGGAAGCCTGTTTGTTCAGAACCGCAAAGCATCAGATCATACTGGAAGTGCTTTCATTCAGCATCAGTACATCGCTGGTCCAGTGTTTTACTTTTTCCAGTAATTGCGGATCTTGTAATAATGATTTCTTATAGGACGGAATAGTTTCTCTGAGCTTATCCTGCACTTCGGGTGTTTTGATACGGTCAGGGAAACAACGTTCGATTAATTCAAGCATAATTGACACCGACGTAGAAGCTCCCGGAGAAGCGCCCAGCAGTGCGGCAATAGAACCGTCGGCTGAGGTTACCACCTCTGTACCGAATTCCAGGACACCGCCATGTACGGGGTCTTTTTTGATTACCTGCACACGCTGCCCGGCAATTTCAAGGCGCCAGTCTTCTTTTCTGGCCTGCGGATAGTATTCCTTCAGTGCATTCAGACGGTCGTCAGGTGACTGCCTGACCTGATCAATCAGATATTTGGTCAGTTTAAGGTTATCCAATCCTGCTCTGATCATCGGCATGATATTATCACGTTTGATCGAAGTGGGCAGGTCGAGTAATGAACCGTTTTTAAGGAAACGGGTACTGAAACCGGCATATGGCCCAAAGAGTAAAGCATGTTCACCGTCAATAACGCGCGTATCCAGGTGAGGAACCGACATCGGAGGAGCACCTACGGCCGCTTTTCCATATACTTTGGCATGGTGCTTCTCTATAATTTCCGGATTGGTACAGCGCAGCCATTGGCCGCTTACCGGGAACCCACCAAAGCCACGCCCTTCCGGAATATCCGATTTCTCGAGGAGGTGCAGCGCACCGCCACCGGCACCGATAAAGACAAATTTCGTCTTTACTTTAATCCGCTTTCTGGTTTTTGTGTCTTCAATATTCAGAATCCATCTGTGTTCTTCATCCTGATGAAGGTCATAAACTTCATGTCCCAGATGAAGTGATACACCAGGTTGTTGCTGCATATAGGTCAGCAGGTCCCTGGTCAGTGCACCAAAGTTTACGTCCGTTCCTTCTTCCGTATAGGTTGCCGCTACTTTTTCATTGGGGTCACGGCCTTCCATCACGAGAGGAATCCAGTTTTTGATTACCTCAGGGTCTTCTGAATATTTCATGCCGTCAAACAGCGGATACTCCTGCATCGCCTGATAGCGCTTTCTCAGATATTCGACATTCTTTTCACCGTGTACAAAACTCATATGAGGAATGCTGCGGATAAACCGGTCAGGTGACTGAAGGATACCCTCTTCGACCAGATGCGCCCAGAACTGGCGTGAGATCTGGAACGACTCATAAATTTTAACCGCTTTTGAGCAGTCAATAGTACCATCTTCTCTTTCGGGCGTATAGTTCAGCTCACACAGTGCTGAGTGTCCCGTTCCTGCATTATTCCATGCATCAGAACTTTCCCCAGCTACAACATCCAGCCTTTCAAATATCGCAACGGACATATCGTTACGGTATTTTTTTAAAATAGTACCCAGTGTCAGGCTCATAATTCCTGCTCCGATAAGGACTACGTCAGTCTCAATATCCGGAGAAATTGTACTTTTACCCATATTTTATCGTATATTCTAAAAGGTTTGCACCTTACTTATTTTCTTAATATACTACAAATATACTAGCAAGATTGTTTCAAATAAATGATTACTTTAAAAAGATATTATATAAAAAAGTAAATCTTTGATAATTGAAAAAATACCACGTTTTATTATAAATTAATATGGTTATATGATAATTATCCAATTTGTCTATAAGAGTGATTATCAGCATAAAGCCGGTAGTGCTGACTGTTTCAGATGATAAGAACCTTCTTCGGGTCAAAGAAGGTGTAAATGTATTTTAAAATTGTAATATACTAATAATAATCTGAAATTGTTATAGAAAGCATACGAGACAGATCGGGCAAGATGGTCAGGGAAAATGAACCGGTGTCTGATCCTATAGGCTGTCAGTACAAAAAATGGTGCTTTTTTATTTTTTTTCTTTGCGCTGGTGATAGTAATGGCGTGATAAAGAATCATTTGCAGCCATTATATAGTATAAATCGTTATCAGTGTGTTTTAAGGTATTAACAGGGTCATTTTACGGTCAGCTTTCACTGACCATACATTTTTGAGTATGTGTCTCATTCATAGGGATTACCATTGATATTCCGCCAGATGATCAGGGGGTTAACTGAAAGGAATAACACCAATTTTGTATAAAATTTCTAAAGTAGTCTTATTTTTACAAAAATCCTTATAAACTAATAGTAAAATAGAGGTATCCATACGTTTTATCAGAATGAGTAAAAAAGAATTAAAGGGCGTAAAGGAGATAGCAAGAAGGGCGGGAGTTTCAATCGCAACGGTTGACAGGGTACTGCATAATCGTGTGGGTGTTTCTGCTAAAACCAGGGAAAAAATCAATCAGATCATTGAAGAGCTGAACTACCAGCCCAATCTGATGGCCAGTCGTCTTGCTTCCGGGAAAATCCTGAGGCTTGCCGCCCTGATTCCTTCCGTTTCAGAAGAAACCAATTTCTGGGAAGCACCTCTGAAAGGTATCGAAAGAGCAGAATCTGAAATCCGCCAGTATGGAGTTACGGTCGATTTGTTTTTATTTGATCCCAACAGCCGCGAATCATTCAAAATACAGGGCGACAAAGTGCTGGAAAATAATTTTGACGGATTAATAATTGCACCTTCCTTTCTTGAAGAAACTTCAGAACTGGCTAAAAAATGTGACAGGAAGAAGCTGACTTACCTGTTCATTGACTCGAATATACCTGGGCAGCATAATCTTTCCTATATAGGCCCGCCTTTGTTTCAGAGTGGATATCTGGGGGCAAAATTACTGACCTACCGTCTGAAAAGTAAACACAAAGTGCTGGTTGTCAATATTTCAAAAGAAGTAGAGAATTTCAGCTATAACCAGATTGAGGCAGGTTTCCGGTCATATTTTAAAGATTTTAATCTGGAGAATGAAATTGTCAGGATTGATATCCGTGAGACTGACTATGAGTCTGTTGCCCGCCATCTCACGTATGTTTTCCATGTACATCATAATATTGAGGCCGTATTCGTGACCAATTCAAGAGTATTTTCGGTTGCTTCATTTCTGTTTAACAGCCATCGTAAGGATATTCCGCTTATCGGGTATGATTACCTGAAGGAAAATGTATTTTATCTCAATGAAGGGATTATTGATTTCCTGATCTGCCATAAACCCGAAGAGCAGGGTTACAAGGGAGTGATGACATTGTATCAGAATCTGGTGCTGGATTATACCATTCCAAAAGATTACTTTATGCCTATTGATATAGTTACCCGTGAGAATCAGGAATTTTATACTAATTAAAAGGTAAAGGGAGCCGTGGAGGGTTTTTTACGGGGTATTTATAATTCGTTATATTTGACCGGTCTCCTGGTTTACAAATTTTAAAAGTTACGGTTAACAAACGATGAAAGAAGACTCACTGGCAGGAAAAGCATATTCGGAATTAAGGAAAAAGATACTGTCCAATCAGCTGGCTTCCGGCGCCAGGCTCAAAGAGGATTTCTGGGCTAAGAGGCTGGAAGTGAATCGTATGGCTATACGCGAGGCGCTTACCCGCTTGCTCGGAGAAAAGTTGCTGGAGCAAGGTGAAAAAGGTGGTTTTTTCGTAAAAACACTCACGGAAAAAGATATTCAGGAAATAAAGGAATTACGTGAAATTCTGGAGCTGGGCGCGGTGAGGCTTGCTATTCATCATATTGATGAGACCTATATTAAAAAGCTGGAAGGGATCTGTCATGATTTTACTGCTATGGTACAGGGCGGTTATCTGGGGGGAGCCTGTGAAGCTGATATTAAATTTCATGAAGTGCTGATAGAATGTTCAGGTAATGAAAAACTGTCGGAACTTTACCAGGCGAGTAATATTCCTTTGTTTCATCAGAAACTGGGACAGGCACAAGCTATGGATGATTATGAACTGACGGAGGCTGAGCATCTGCAAATCCTGAATGGTCTTAAAAAACGGGATCTGGCTTTAGTGGAAGAAGCATTACTCACACATCTGCAAAGAGGAAAAAACGCGGTGCTTGATCTGAGCTGACCGATTCGAAAATACAAAACAATTGACCGGTCTAACTGGCAAGCTATCTACTGTATGCAATAATCCTGATCAAATAAATGCCCGTTTCTGCAGCAAACAATAAGTACATCTGACTGTAATAGCATTTATGACGCTTCGGTCACTGGTTGCTCAGAGGGCTTCAGTATAATTATCTCACTTTATTTTCCGGGTTAATAAAGAATCTGATAATATTTGTAAACAAAAATTGAATATATTTATCCGTATTATATTAGGAAAAATAACGGTTCGTCTTTGACTAAACTAATTCCTCCTGTCATCTTGTACATAAAGTGGTATATAGTGTAGTTTTTTGTTTTATTTCCTCCTCTCTTCATCATTCCTTATCCTGATAATTACCAATTCCGTTGGTATTATTAAAAATATTCATCGGAAAATTAAATATATTATTTTTATGTTTACTTAATATTACTATTTTTGTAAACAAAATATAAACATTTCCTACCTTAACCTTTATTTCCAAGATGGTAAATCAAACCTTTTACCAAAAGCGGCTTATCTATACGTTTTTGGCCTTGATGGGCTTGTTATGCTGGAACCGGGCCTTTGCTCAAACTCCCAGACAAATTTCTGGTACAGTAGCTGACGCTTCTAATCAGCAGTTATTGCCTGGTGTAAGTGTTGTGATTAAAGGTTCGCAAAACGGAACTTCAACCGGAACCGACGGACAGTTCAGCTTGTCCGCTGTTAGCGGGGATGTACTTGTATTTTCATTTATCGGTTTTGCTTCTGCTGAAGTAGTCATTGCCAATCAGACCACGATTGAAGTTGAACTCCAGCCCGACACCCAGGCTTTGGATGAACTTGTGGTGGTAGGGTATTCGAGTCAGCGTAAAAAGGATATCACCGGATCAGTATCCGTAGTGGATATGAAAGCCGTAAAGGCGGTTCCGGCGGGGTCTGCTATGCAGGCATTACAGGGACAGGCTGCTGGTGTTAATGTCATCAGTTCAGGTGTGCCGGGTGCAGGGAGTAATATTTTTGTCAGAGGCATCAGTTCTTTCGGAGACACGCAGCCACTGGTGCTGATTGACGGGATACAGGGTGATCTCAATAATATCAGTGCGGAGGACATTGAGTCTTTTCAGGTACTGAAAGACGCAGGGGCCGCTGCCATTTATGGTGTGAGGGGATCTAACGGGGTAATTATCGTAACTACAAAAAAGGGAAAGACAGGCCAGCCTTCCATCACCTATGACGGTTATGTGGGAGTACAGCTACCCTTGGCGGGCAATCCTTTTAATCTTCTGAATACAAATGATTTTGCCAAGGTAGTGCTCACTGCAGATCCTAATAATGCAATCTTCAGAAACGGAATCCCTGATTATTTATATGCCGGTCCGGGTGCTGCAGGGATAGCTATGGAGGGAGACCCGGCTGTAGACCCGTCGCTTTACTCCCTGAACCCGATCAGTACGGCTTCCAATTACCTGATTCAGAAAGTAAATAAGCAAGGTACCAACTGGTTTCAGGAGGTTTTTAATCCTGCTGTAACGACCAATCATAATATCACTGCCAGCGGTGCCACTTCGCGGGCGAGTTATATGTTTTCTCTGGGGTATATCAATCAGCAGGGTACATTGTTAAATACCTATCTGAAGCGGTATTCGGCCAGGATTAATACGACGTATAATATTACCGACAAGTTCAGGGTCGGAGAAAATATGAACTTCTATTACCGGGACAGTCCGGGTTTCGGCAATCAGTCTGAGTTTGGTGTGCTTTCTCAGGTATACCGTATGATGCCGATTGTACCGGTCAGGGATATTATGGGTAACTACGGAGGAACATTTGCCGGCCCGTCTCTGGGCAGTAACGGGAATGCCGTCGCTTCTCAGGAGCGCAGGATCAACAACCGGAGCCATTCATGGAATACGATCGGGAATGTATATGCAGAGCTGGACTTTCTTAAAGATTTTACATTCCGCACGAGCTTTGGCGGATCCATTTCAAATGGTTACGGACAGAGCTTCGGCTTTACTCCCTACGAAAATAAAGAAGGCAACAGCAACCCGAACAGCTATTCGGAAAGTGCCAGTTATGGCAATATGGTAATGTGGACCAATACACTGAATTACCGGAAATATATCGAGAAGCATTCTGTTCAGGTACTGGCCGGAACGGAATATATCCGTAGTAACGGGCGGTCTGTTGGAGGTGGTTCACAGGGGTTTTTCTCTACAGATTATAATTACCTGATTCTGGGCAATGGTACCACCGGTGTTACCAACTATAGTTCGGCTTATGAAAACCGGCTCTATTCAGTGTTTGGAAGAGTGGATTACGCCTATAACGACCGCTATCTGCTGGGGCTGACCGTCCGCCGGGATGGTTCTTCACGCTTTGGTGATCAAAAAAGATTCGGGGTATTCCCGTCCTTTTCTTTAGGCTGGCGAATGTCCGAAGAAGCGTTTCTGCGTGACGTGAACTGGCTGGACGACCTGAAACTGAAAGGTAGTTACGGGATTCTTGGATCGCAGAATAATGTGAGTCCTGAAAATGCCTTCAGTCTTTACGGTGGCGGATATGGTAATGCCTATTATGATATTGCCGGTACGAGCAATTCGGTTCAGCAAGGGTTTATTCAGACGCGCATCGGGAACCCCCTTGCCGGATGGGAGGAGAATATCGTATCGAATGTGGGCGTAGAAAGTGTGTTATTCAACAATAGTCTGAGTGTGTCACTGGAATATTATAAAAAATCGATCAACGGCCTGCTTTTCAGTCAGCCGTTACCTGCTACGGTGGGCGGTGCCACTGCACCGGTGGTTAATATCGGTGATATTCAGAATAAGGGATGGGATGTGGCTGTCAATTACAGGGCTGCTCTTGCCAAAGATCTTGAACTCAATATCGGAGCCAATATCACTACTTATAAAAATAAAGTAGTCAGTATTCCTGACCCGGGATATTTTGATGTAGCCAGTCTTCAGGGTATGGGTACCATCGTGAGAAATCAGGTTGGGCAGGCTACCAGCTCATTCTTTGGCTATGATGTGATCGGGCTCTTTAACTCGGAAGCCGATGTTACAGGATCTCCGGCCCAGACCGGCGCGGCTCCCGGCCGTTTCAAGTACCGTGATGTAAATAACGACGGAGTGATTACACCTGATGACCGTACTTTCCTGGGCAGTCCTAATCCTGATTTTACTTATGGTATCAACATTGGATTGAACTACAAAAGATTTGATTTCTCTACCATTCTGTATGGTTCTCAGGGCAACGAGATTGTGAATACCACCCGGTCCTATACTCATTTTTATGGCGGATATATCGGAAACAAAAGCAACGAACTGCTGAATGCCTGGTCCCCGCAGAATACCGATACCAATATTCCGGTCATTGAGGCCGGTACATCGCTGAGTACTTCCGGAACCATGAATTCATTTTTTATGGAAGATGGTTCCTATCTGCGAATGCGTTCGCTTATGATCGGCTATACCTTTAATCCGGCCGTTTTGCAGAAAATCAAAATGAGCAAACTGCGGATCTATGTACAGGCGGCCAATCTGTTTACGCTGACCCAATACTCCGGCCTTGACCCCGAGCTTAATGGCAGCAGCCAGGCTTATGGTATTGATTTCGGAAATTATCCGAATAATCAGAAAAATTTTCTGCTGGGTTTAAATCTTACATTCTAACCAATCTGACTTGATTATTCTATGAAAAGGTTATATAAAAAATCAGTTCTGGTGTTGTCAGGTATACTGACGTTAACCATCTCGGCGTGTAATGAAAGTATACTGAATGTAAATCCCTATGGGTCCATCAGTGAGACGACCCTGGCAACACGTTCTGGTATAAACGGCCTGCTGATCGGTGCTTATTCCTTACTGGATGGTATCGGTGCAAATGGGGGTGATATCTGGAGCAGTCTTACCGTTTTGTCCAGCATAGCGTCTGACGATGCCCACGTAGGAACGGAACCGAATGGTTTGCTGGCTTCCTATGAAGGCTACAGCCACGATCCCACCACTTCAGCAACGAATGACCGGTGGAGGTTTCAGTTTGCTGCTGTGCAACGGGCCAATGATGTTTTACGCCTGCTGCCGAAGGTCTCCGAACTGACACCTGAAGAGTCGCTTCAGATTCAGGCAGAGGCGCGCTTTCTGCGGGGAGTGTATCATTTATATGCTGCCATGCTTTTCAGAAATATTCCCTTTGTAGACGAAACCATCAGTTATGGAGAGGGAAATTACAATGTATCTAACCTGGATCCGGCATGGTCAAAAATCGAGGAGGACTTCAGTTTTGCAGCAGATAATCTGGCGGAAACCAAATCAGAAGTAGGCCGGGCTAACAAATGGGCTGCTAAAGCGTTTCTGGTTAAAACCTTTATGTTTCAGCAGAAATTTGAAGGTGCCAAACCCCTGCTTGCCGACATCATGGCCAACGGGAAAACCAGCAACGGGCTGAAGTATGCTCTGGCGCCTGAGTATTTCGATAATTTCAAAACAGAGAAAAAGCATGGCCCGGAAGCCGTTTTTACCGTACAGATGTCGGTATATGACGGAGCAAACGGCAATAACGGGAATGCCGCTGACTATTATAATGGCCCTTACGGCGGTCCGCCAAGCTGTTGTTATGGCTGGTTACAACCTTCGTTTGACCTGGCCAATGCTTATCAGACAGATGCCGCTACCGGTTTGCCGTTAATGGACTCTTATTACAAAACTCCTGTACCTACCGACCAGGGACTGACGTCAGCCCAGCCGTTTACGCCTTATCAGGGTACACTGGATCCCCGCCTGGACTGGAATGTGGGTCGTCGTGGTATCCCTTATCTTGACTGGGGGCTGCATCCGGGTATGGCCTGGATCCGTCAGCAGAATACCGGTGGTCCGTACAGTGTCATTAAGAATATAGCATGGCAGGCCAGAAAGGATACCGACCGGCAGAATGCAGGGACCAATAACCCTTATAATATGATCAGATATGCCGATGTTTTGTTATGGGCAGCAGAAGTAGAAGCCGAAATCGGGAGCCTTTCTGAAGCAGAACGGCTTGTAAATATAGTGAGGGCAAGGGCTGCTAATCCACAGGGATTTGTTAAAAAATATATTGATAACAATGAGCCTTTGAGAGGGTTTACCAATGAACCCGCCGCCAACTATAAAATTGGTTTGTACACCGGCCAGTTTACGCAGAAGGGAAAAGATTTTGCCAGAGAGGCGGTCCGGTTTGAAAGAAAACTGGAGCTGGCACTGGAGCATCACCGTTTCTTTGATCTGCAGCGTTATGACAACGGATCAGGATATATGGCTGATTTGCTCAATACATACCTGGCCCGGGAAACCAACGTGCCTGACTATAACAATAAAGCCTATATGCCACCGAACGCGACTTTCACAAAAGGGAAGAATGAAATTTATCCCATTCCCCAGAATCAGATTGATCTCAGCGTAACAGGCGGACAAGCCACTTTAAAACAGAATCCCAATTATTAATTAATCAGCATCAGTTTATCAGAATATAAGCCAAAATAGTATGGAAACAAATCATCAGAATCCGGCCGGAACCATTAATGCCTTTATTAATAAAGGGACTGCAGACCGCCGGAAATTTTTACAATCCCTGGGTTTGGGCAGTGCTGCCGTTACTTTACTGAGTGCCTGCGATAACTCGGGTAAAGCCAAAGAGGAAGGTGAGGTGATTCAGGGTTTTGAAAAAACAGCTGAAAATACTTCATCCAAAATATGGACTCCTGTTTCTGACAGAAAGGTAAAAGTGGGTATCATCGGTTATGGCCTGTGTAAATTCGGTGCCGCGTTTGAATTTCAGACGCACCCCAATGTAGAAATTGTGGCCGTCAGTGACCTTATCCCCGAACGCTGTGCTGAACTGGCCAAAGCGGTGAATTGTACAAAAACCTATCCATCTCTGGAAGAGCTCGTCAAGGATGATTCCATTGAAGCAGTCTTTATCGCGACCGATGCGCCCAGTCACGCAAAGCATGCCATTGAAGCCCTGAAACACGGCAAGCATGTGGCAAGCGCAGTACCGGCTGTTTTTGAGAATCTGGAAGATGCCGACAGATTATACGAAGCCGTGAAGCAGAGTGGTAAAAAGTATATGATGTATGAAACATCCTGCTTTCATGAACCTTTGTACGCTATGAAAAAAATCTACGAAGCCGGAGGTTTCGGTAAGCTGGTTTATACGGAAGGCGAATACTATCACTATATGGAGGAACCGCTGGAATCGTATCTTGACTGGCGTGTTGGGCTGCCTCCGCAGTATTATCCTACACATTCCAATGCTTATCACCTGGCGGTTTCCGGGGAGTCTTTTACCGAGGTTTCCTGTATGGGAATGCCTAGTAAAGTAGCACATTTGCAGGCAGCCAATAACCGCTATAAAAATCCTTTCGGGACTGAAATTGCTTTATTCCGCAGTAGCGACGGTGGTAATTCCCGCATGGCGGTCAGCTGGGATACGCCCGGTGATCATGGTGAAAGAGGACGTGTAAGAGGCCAGCTGGGAAGTTATTATGAGAAATACGAAGGACTTGCGAAAGAACTGCCGGATACCGAAAGACCTCCTTTACCCCCTGCTGTCACTGCCGGAGGACATGGCGGATCGCATGGCAGACTAACGGATGAATTCATTTCCGCAATCCTGCAGGACCGTACACCTCTGGTAAATATTGCCCTTGCTTTGAATATGACCGTAGCCGGAATTGTGGCCCATAAATCAGCCTTGAAAGATGGAGAACTGATGAAAATCCCTCAGTATAAAATTTAAATCTGTCAATAACCGGTTAGCGGGTTATGGCAACCGCTGACCGGTTGAGATGAAGATGTTTTATTTGATAATGGTGAAATTTATCGCAAAACCGTGTGACATACTTCCACCCGAATTAAAGAATGTTAATCAGGCAATCAGATTCAAACGGATTCTGATTACATAATGTTTATTACTATGACTAATACATGGCCAAAATCGGCTGAATTGCTAAAAAAGAATGAACAGTGGATTCCGGGAGGAGTCGTCTCTCTGAACCGGAAATCTGATCCGAATATCTGTTTTACCAAAGGTGAAGGCAGTCATGTCTGGGATATGGAAGGTAACCGCTATATCGACTATCAGGCAGGTTTTGCTGCGGCATTTCTTGGACATAATGATCCTGATGTAGATGCTGCCGTAGAGCAGACCATGCGGAATAAGAGTGTATTAATGGGTGCAGGGCCCACGGATCTGGAAGGGAAATTCGCGGAATTATTTTGCCAGGCAGTGCCTTCTGTTGAGAAGATTCAGATTACGACTACCGGCTCTGAGGCTACTTATCATGCGATCCGTCTGGCCAGGGCTATAACCGGGCGCGATCATATCATTGTAATGCAGGGAGGTTATAACGGCTGGCATAACGATGTTTCCTGTAATGTGATCAGTTCGCTGGCGGATATTGGTTCAAGGGTAAGTCCGGGTGAATATCCGTTTGACGCGGGCTCAGCCGGTATTCCGGCGGTACATAGTTCGCTGGTACACGTTATCAATTTTAATGACCTGGATTCTGTACGGTATGTATTGAAGCGATTCCCGGTAGCATGTATGATTCTGGAACCGATTTTGCAGAATATCGGTATCGTCAAACCTGAACCCGGCTATTTACAGGGATTACGTGATCTGGCAGATGAAAACGGGTTTTTACTGGTTTTTGATGAAGTCAAAACAGGTTTCCGTCATGCGCTGGGTGGCTATCAGTCGATCTGTGGCGTGATGCCTGACCTGAGTACTTTCGGGAAGGCGGTAGCCAACGGGTATCCTTTCGGAGTGATTGGCGGGAAAAAGGAATATATGGATTATTTCATCCATCCTGAGAAATCCAAGCGTGTGCTGATAGCCGGTACGTTCAATGCTTTTCCGCTGACCACCGCTGCGGCGATTGCTACTGTAGAGAAATTAAAATCGGATACCTTCAGGGTGTATGATCATGTGAATGAACTGGGATCCATCCTCGAAAACGGCTTAAATGATATTTTCAGCAGGACAGACAAGCCATTTTATATTGCCAGGGAGCAGTCTGCCTATTGTGTCTATTTTATGGACCATGCGCCTGTTGATTTTCATGATATAATGGAAAATCATGATTTTTCATTCGATAAGATTTACCGTTCAGAACTGATCAGCAAAGGCATTTACAATTTCCCATTACCCATAAAACAGGGTAGTATTTCCTTTGCTCATACCAAAACGGATATTGAAGAAACATTGGATAAGACCGAACAGGTAGTGAAAAAGCTGCTGCCTGCTAAAACAGTTTTATCCTTAAAGTAATACGAATGACACCTGAACCCACTTTTCTTAATCCATCTTTTGCCGGGCAAATTGGCATTGCTCAGGAAGAGATTAATCCGCCGGAGGGTATTTATGCACGCAACTGGGGTGCTGCCAAAAATGATATTGCCGGTGGAATGCATCGTCCGCTGACACTTACCTGTTTTACTTTTCAGTCCGCCGGAAATGAACAACCTCTGATTCTGATCGGAGCTGATCTGGGATGGTGGAAAAATTCGGAATATGAACTGCAACTCAGAAACCGTTTACTGACAGCGTTATCGCTGGATAGCTCTCAGCTGATGTTTTGTCTTTCGCATACCCACGCCGGCCCCGGTATTTGTCCGGATGATGCCGCACAACCGGGAGGTGACCTGATAGAAGGTTATCTGCAAAGTGTAGGAGAGACAACCCTGAAAACCATCAGAAAAGCACTGGAAAATGCTGTTCCGGCCATATTGTCCTGTGATTACGGAAAATGCAATATGGCGGTCAACCGTGATCTGCCTGACCCTCACGGAGACAGAATCCTGACCGGGTTTAATCCGGAAGGTTTTGCTGATGATACCCTGCTGGTCGGACGCATTACAGAGATAGCGAGCAACAATATTATCGGTGTTATGGTTAATTATGCCTGTCATCCGACCACGCTCGCATGGGAAAATGAATTGATTTCACCGGATTATATCGGAGCGATGCGCGAACTGGTGGAAGCCGTGACCGATGCGCCCTGCCTTTTCATTCAGGGAGCTTCGGGAGATCTTTCTGCGCGCGAACAGTTTTCCGGCGATACCGGGCTTGCCGACCGCTACGGCAGGCAGCTTGGCTTTTCGGTACTTTCTACGCTGGAAGGAATGTTATCCCCCGGTCATTTGCTGGCTTATGCGGGCGTGATTGAGTCAGGAGCAAGTCTGGGAATGTGGAAGGAATTACCGTTTCAGCCGTCTTCTCAGGTGAATACCCTAAAGGAAATACTGGAGTTTGAATTGAAGGATTTTCCTGAACTGGATGAAATTGAGGCAGATCTCGAGACCTGTCAGGATCGGGTGCTGAAGGAAAGACTATGGCGAAAACGATGTATCCGTAAAGCCATAGGGAATGAGGGTACAGCCAAAGTACCGGTGTGGATCTGGAAACTGGGAGATCTGATGATCGTGGGACAACCCAATGAACCCTATGCTGATTTTCAGATTGAATTAAGAAAGGCATTTCCTCAGTATGCTGTTGCCGTAGGTAACCTGGTCAACGGATCAATAGGTTACTTACCTCCTTCGTGGCTTTATGAAAAGAATGCATATCCTGTCTGGCAAACCCCTTTTGCGGCTGGCGGACTGGACCATCTTACCATGAAAACCGTTCAATTAATCAAAAAGCTGACTTGACAGATCCATGGGATTAAACCTGACAACGCTTGATTTATCAATTTTCGCTATCTATATTTTCGGCGTTTTGCTGCTGGGTATTTATGCTTCGCGAAAAGGAAAAAAGACCAAACGCGACTACTTTCTGGCGGGCGATAAGCTTCCCTGGTGGATGATTGGTGGCAGTATTATCGCTTCCAATATCAGCAGCCATCATCTGGTAGGTGCCATGGGGGCTGCCTACGACCGAGGATTTGTGGTAATTGCCATGGAATGGGGCGCTATTCTTATTGGTTTTAATGCTCTATTATGGATTTTTCTACCCTTTTATATCCGTAACGGTTTTTATACCGTGCCCGAGTTTTTGCAGAAAAGATTTGGTACACCTGCCCGTGCTACGTACGCTTTTCTGATTTTGCTTACGTATGTTTTTGTTGAAATCAGTGCTGTGTTATATCTCGGTGCGTTGTCGCTGCATGCGCTATTGGACATCCCGGTCTGGACGAGCGTCCTGGTTATCGCTTTATTAACAGGGATTTATACTATAGCCGGTGGTTTGCGTGCCGTCATATGGACCGAGATGATGCAGTTGGGGGTACTTGTTCTGGGAGGAGGTATTCTTTCAGTGGCAACGGTCAATGCGGCCGGAGGTATTCCTGCCATACTGGAAACAACCAAGGACTGGAAGCTGTTTTTACCGGCCGATGACCCGGATTTCCCCTGGACTATGTACCTCGGAGGGACTCTGTGTATCAGTGTTTTCTATTGCGCTACCAATCAGTTTATTGTGCAGCGGGTATTGGCAGCAAAAAACGAATGGCATGCCAGAATGGGCGTGATTTTCGGCGATTATCTGAAGTTTCTGGTACCTTTGATTATTACCGTTCCGGCATTGGTGGCACCAAAGTTGATTCCAAACCTTGAAAAACCCGATCTGTTATTTCCGACGCTGGTTTCCACCTTACTGCCGGCAGGACTGGTAGGGCTGGTCATGGCCGGACTGATTGCTGCTGTAATGTCACACTTATCGGGGGCAATTAACTCATGCACTACTATTTTAACAGTAGATGTGTATATGGCTTACCTGAAAAAGGATGCGACAGACCGGCAAGCGGTTAATTTCGGGAGAATTTCAGGTGCGGTTATTATTGTATTGGGGATTTTCTGTACGGCTTTGCTGATGAGTTATTCTGATAAGCCCATCTTCATTTATCTGATGAATGCCTACGGGTTATTTACACCCGGAATCGCGGCAATGTTCCTTTTGGGGATTTTATGGAAGCGTACCACACAGGAAGGCGCTCTGGCTGCCGGATTACTGACCATTCCGCTTTCCCTTCTGCTGGAATATTTATTCCCTGAAATGCCCTTTTTCAACCGGACCGGCATTGTGTTCTGGGTTTGTATGGGTGTTTGTGTGTTAATCAGCCTGGTTACCAAACCGAAGTCAGAAGCCGAACTGGTGGGGCTCATCTGGAATAAAGAGAGCCTGACATTATTGCCTGAGGAAAAGGAACAACAAAAAGGCTGGAAAAATCCGGCCATCTGGTGGGCTATCATTACTTCGATCGTACTCTTTTTCTATATCAGATTCGCATAGAATTATTAAATAAATCACATTTTGATTGAAGGTGATACAGAATTTAGTTCAGCAATTTTGCGTTTGTAACCCCATGAAAAAATTATAATTTACGGATATTGTTAAAATCATTTTTTCATGGGGAAATAAGCATTACATTTTTATTTTCTTTACAGCGTTAAACTCTTTTATATCATTAATCCGTGTATAGCGCTGGATCATCAGTGAAGTTTTATGTTTGGTTTGCTGCATGACTTCAATGTCATCCGCACCGTTCATTTTAGCAATGGTAACAAAGGATGCCCTCAGCGAATGCGCAGAATATTCTTTTCCGAAATAATGCTTAACGATATTGTCAACACTCTTGTCGGACAACCTTTCTTCGGTCAGTTTGATTTCTCCGTGACGTTCCCCTTTTCTGAACCGTACCAGCAAAGGTCCTGTTGCAGGCAATAGTTCCAGCCACGCTTTCAGCGTAGTAATGGGGCAAATATCAGGATCTTCGCTTTTAAAAAAGGCTTTTTCTTCAATTTCTCCGTACTGATTGGTTTTGCTGTTCTTCATTCCGATGACCAGGTGATCGTCCTGAAATTGAAGATCCTCAATATTGATCGAGACCAGTTCAGATCGCCTGAAGGCTCCTGTAAAACCCAGGATAATCACGACTTTGTCACGGAGTTCCTGCAGGTTGTCATTCTCAAGACTTCCAGCCGTGCTTCTGAAATCATCCAGCGTAAATGCAGGTGCCTGGTGTTGCCGGATACTTTTTTCCCGTTTCAAGCCTTCCAGCACCGACTTTACTTTCACGTGTTTTGAAGGATATTCTTCATTCCGGAGTTCGTGCAATTTCCGGATGGCAGAAATCTTCCGCTGTATACTGGCCCATTTATAACTATCTCCTAAAAATGCAAGGTAAGTTACTAATGTTTCAGGAGATACCGGACAGGAACTCTGATCGTATTCCTGACACCATTCTTCGAATTGTTTTAAATCAGTCTGATAAGCTTTTCGGGTATTATCAGCACCTTCCAGTCCTCGTTGCGCGAGCGAACGTACTTTCTCTTTCAGTTTTTCAAGTTTAAGGGCAAGGCCGGATTCTTCTTTTACAGATATTTTACTCATTTCAATATTTTGACCATAGATTAGTTTGGCGCAATATATACAAATAATCACTTCCGATAACATTAAATTATAGGAAGTGAGGGTTTTTTGTTAATTTTCTGAAATCAGGAGAGGGGAACAACATAAAGAAAGAGATCAGTGGATAGCGGATAGTTGTCCTCACTTGGTGGTTGTTCTGATTTCTTCTATAGTAGGGCAATATGAATGTTTGTCCATTCCTTTAGCTCGTTATCGGAGAAGGTCAGACTATATTCTTTATAAAAATCACTTTTGTAGCCAGGAACTTTTACCTCATTTCCCGAATCATCTGTAGAGGTGACTTACGCTTGTCTGAGTGTCTAAGTAGCTTGTCGGGTACTCGTTCTTAATTGTACTTTTCTAATGTTTTCAGTAATCTTGAAATCTATCCTGCTGGAAGTAATACGGGAATGAAAAGCCATGAAAAAGAAGCCCGCTGATATATATTTTAAAATCTGTTCATTATGAAGAATGGTGGTTCGTTCCTTTGGGGATACAATATGGGCAAAAGCGTAAGTGAAAACCTGTAAAAGGGATCAGGATATAATCAGGAATGAAATAATGGAATTGTAATCTTTAGTGAAAACCGGCTATTGAATAAAGAGTCTGGTTAAAATTTTGCTTTATTTACATAATGAACAATTGCAGCTGCCTTGGATGAATCAGGAATTGAGACCTTTCTGGAGAAATATTTTCAACTTCAACTGGAAATTTGGCGTATTTCTTACTCTTGTCGTTTGTATTCCCAGATTTGTACTGGTCCTGAATGCTAATATTTCCGGGAACTATGGTTCCATTGGCATTATCATGTTTGTTTCTGCTATCATCCCGTTTATATTTCTTTCCGGATACGGTCGCAGGAAGATCGGTATAACCAGACCCCGGAAATATAAATGGCTCTATATCGCTATAGTTGCGGGATTGATTTTCAGCGGCGTGCTTTACGGATTGGGACAAATACTATATGGAGGCACTTTTGAAAATTGGTATTATTACATCGGATTGTCTTATCAAATACCTTCTGATATTAATCCTCATGACAAACAGATTCTTTTCATGATCATGGCGGGTACCGGTATGATTTTTAGTCCGATAGGTGAAGAGTTATTTTTCAGGGGGATTGTGCATGGTGCTTTTGCAGGATCAATGGGGGATCAGAAAGCTTCTTTAGTGGATAGTGCGGCTTTTGCACTCACACATATAGCACATTTTGGCCTGGTATTTATGGATCATCAGTGGCGCTTTCTGCTGATTCCTGCTATGTTATGGGTACTGAGTATGTTTGTGGTAAGTCAGCTGTTCTTTATTCTGAAAAAATATTCGGGCAGTTTACTGGGAGCGGTTATTGGTCATGCTTTCTTTAACCTGGGGATGATTTACTGTATATTCTATTTGCTGTAGCGGGATGATCTGATAAAAAAAGAACCTCTTCCGGATCCCGGAAGAGGTCTATATTACTACTCATTGTTAACCAATTATACAACTGCATAATATTTTATTCCTCAGGTTTCAAATGGGACTGGTGCCGGTTACTTTCACAACCATCTTTGCACGTTCCATAAAATATGAGCGCCTGATCAGTAATGTCAAAATCCAAAACTCTCCCTACACTTTCACGAATGGTCTGTAACCTGGGATCACAAAATTCCAGAATTTTATTACAGTTAATACAAACCACATGACCGTGTTGTCTGAATCCCAGCGCTTTTTCAAAAAGTGCCCCATCGCCACCAAAGTGATGCTTTCTTACCAGTCCGCAGTCAATCAGTGTGTCCAGTGTATTATAAACCGTTGCTCTGCTTACATGAAAATTCTGCTCACGGAGACTGTGATATAATTCGTCTACGTCAAAATGGTCAGTTCTTTCATAAATAGCTTCCAGAATTTTAAAGCGCTCTACGGTTTTTCTGAGGCCTCTTTTCTCCAGTTCAATGGAAAGAATATCTTTTATTTTTTCGCTTGTTTCCATATTTTAAAGCAACAACATTTTGAAATGTTGTTGATGCAAATATACAATTAATTTAGACTTGTTATAAATTAATGCATTTAAAATTTATATGTGTTTTATAAAATATTGCTTATTAAAGTAAATTGATTAATTTTAATACATTATTATAACGTTTTTAGAACGTTATAATAATGTATATTTATTTATAACTCCTTCAATAATAATTCATTATTGCTATGCCTAAACTTGACAGGTCAGACTTTAAGCATAACGCTAAAGTTTTTGAAAAAAACTGTGACTGGTGCGGAATTACTTTTTACGCCAGCCGGTCTACTGCCAAATATTGCTCCAGTACCTGTCGTGGATACGCCCATCAGGCCAATCAGATTGATCAGGCCGCTCCCTGGACAGAAACCGAAAAAACAGTAGATGCATTGCTTTCCCAAATCGCGTACCTGAAAGGACAACTCTCTCATTTCCTCAATGAAAACAAAGAGCTTCATGCGAAAATAGCCGTTCTGGAACATCAGTTAAATA
>JBEBXQ010000093.1:0-20165 GCA_040391535.1 Telluribacter sp.
GATTGAATAAAAAGAAAATTCAGTCAGGATAAAAATCACTCCTCAGATCAGAGCATCCTGATTCATCTCATCATCTATTTTTATATTGCTTTCCCTACAGAAAGCCCGGATCCTCTTCAGAAAGCTTCTTGATTTTGGCAGACGCCACCTCCGCAAACTCAACAGAAGCATTATAATAGTTTTCTCCATCCGGCAGCACTCTGAAATCGCCTATTTCAACGGTGACCTCCACTGCATCTTCCTTCGCAGAAAGGAGATAACAATACGTAATGTTATAAGAAGATTCACTCCCAGGCCACCATGAATTATAAAGATTCATTTTCAGGATTTTACCAGGTTCATATCCGGTAACGGTTAATCTGGTAAATCGCTTGTCATCCAGTAACCATTTGATTTCGGTCCCTTCGGAAAGGTGCTGTCTGTCGTCAAAATCGGTAGGGAGTTCATCCCACTGGCGAATATTCAGGGGAATGGTAAGCACATCCCATATCCTGGAGACGGTAGCATGGATCAGTACTTTATTTTTTACAGTCAGTGATTGCATCTCTATCCTATTTATGGTTCTGTTATGCTGAATAATCAGGTTGAATTTAGTCTTTTACTTTTGCCAAAACAAAATTTAACCATTATCAAAATTCTGATTATCAATAATTTAATGATCGTGCAAGGTATCCGTTTTATCAGAGATAATGAGTGTTGATGGTATATCCGACAACCACAGACTTTTGGTTTCCACCAGCTTTTTCCAGCTGTCCAGGCTTACGAGCATCAGGTCCTGTCGTCCCAGAAATTCCTTTTCGATCATCCGCTGATTCTGTAAGGTGATATGGTTAGGTGCATTTTGCTCAATGGCCCTGATTTTCTCTTTAACCTCAGCGTTGTTTTTGATATGCCCTGCCGCATCCAGAATAACAATCTGTGCACCGGCATTTTGTATGAGTTTCTGTGCGAAAGTAATGAGCATATGACCGTCGTTAGCAGTAAAAAGAGGTATAAAAACCTGCCTTATATCTTTCAGGCCTTTGTCTATCAGGATTCCAACCGGCACGTGGGATTTGGTAACAATCTGGCGGGTTCTGTCATCAAACGGTGAACTTTCAAAAAGATTTTCCTTACCGGTAATTGTATTGAGGAGCTTTTCAGGGTTAATGATGCGTGTTGTGAAACCCAATATCCTTCCCAATAAACTTCCTTCATAGATAGACTGCCCCAATCCGATCAGCAGCAGGTCATAATCACCCTTGTTGGCTACCTCTGCAATATCCGAATTAATGTCATTAGAAACCTTAAAGAAGGTAGTTACCTGCTGGTTAAGCGCCTGCGATTCCTGAATAATCGGCTCAAACGATTCCTTTTCATATTCTTCCGTATCATAAGGGTTCAGTTCATCAATGGGCGAAAGATGCATTACAGTCACGGTAGCATTGCCATTCAGTTTTCTTACAAATGAATTGGCCAGTTTAAGCAGCAGTTTACCTTTTTGCGGATTTGAAAATGAAATCAACACCCTGAATTTACTCAGACTGTTAATTTCCTTAGGAACTTCCACCGGTTTGGATTTAAACAACCAGTTGATAACATCCAATGCCGGACCCGTCATAAAAGTAGTTGCCAGCGCCATAATCACCATCATGGCAAATATTTCAGGAGACAAAACCCCCAGATCATAGCCAATATTAAGCACTACCAGTTCCATCAGTCCACGGGTATTCATCAGAGCACCTATGGTCAGACTGTCTTTCCAGTTCTGACCGACAAATTTGGCTGCCAACGCACTTCCGATAAATTTTCCGGTCACGGCTACCAGGATAATCAGTCCGGTAATTTTCCATAAATAAGGGTCATTCAGCAGCCCTATTTCCGTTCTCAGCCCTGTATAGACAAAAAATAACGGTAGCAGCAACACCAGTGCCACATCTTCTACTTTTTCTATAAACAGGTTTCTGAATTTCACATTATCCGGCATAATAGCCCCCGCCATAAAAGCCCCGAACAAGGCGTGGATCCCGATGACCTCGGTAGCATAAGAAGAGAGAATCAGGATAAGAAAGAAAATGGCAACAATAGGTTTGCTGAGGTTTCCTTTTGCCGCGTGTAATTCGCCGATCCGTTTCAGAAATGGCCTCACCACCCTGATCATCAGCAAGACATAAACCACGGCCAGCACGATAACAAAGAGCGAACTCAGCAATGACCCGGCTTTGACAATGGCAATCACAGCGGCCAGCATACACCAGGCCGTAATATCGTCGGCAGCGGCACAGGTAATCACAATGGAACCCAGCTTTGTCTTATGAATACCCCTTTCCTGCACAATCCTTGCCAGTACAGGGAAAGCGGTGATACTGGTTGCTATGCCAATGAATAACCCAAAAGACAGAAACTGTACATTGGCCGGAGCAAATGAATCATACACCAGGTACGCAAGTCCCATCCCCAGCGCAAAAGGAATAATAATACTGGCATGGCTGATGACGATAGCGTCATTCGCCTTATTTTTTAATACTTTCAGGTCCAGTTCCATGCCTACGATATACATAAAAAGTATCAAACCGATCTGGCTTAGAAACTGCAGGTTACTTAAAGACTGAACAGGAAAAAGCGTAGCGGATAATTCAGGGAAATAAGTACCGATCAGTGAGGGACCCAGTACAATACCGGCAATCATTTCTCCCACCACGGTAGGTTGACCGATTTTGGTACAGATCCAGCCAAAAAGCCGGGCAACGAGAATAATGGTAACAATCTGCGCCAGCAGCAGCGCCAAAGGGTGCTGCAGGTTATGGGTCAGTGAGTCAAGGAACTCAGCCCACTGACTTTTATCAGATGCAGGAATGATAATATTTCTGCCTTTCTCCAGTTGCTTCCCCAGTATTATAATCCAGTACATTAAGGCGGAGAAAATACCGATTGTGGTAATATAGAAGATACTGTTTTTATACTTTTTCATGTAGTCCGGTTATTTACGAAAGGGTGGTACTTCCGCAAAATTGCTTATTCTGCACTTTAAAAACGGGACAAACGGTATAAGAAGCAGAGCAAATGCAGCAAAGCCGGTAAAAAATGTAATGAAATTATACCTTCAGTTTTTCCATAAAATCTGTGCGGAACACTTCACTCAAAGAAAATTTGTGACTGGAGCCTGATTCTGTCTGCAGGTTAGTCGTTATTTCATCAAATGAAAACACCTGTATGATCCGTAATGAAATAATCTCTTTTTTGTTGATCCTGGCAAAGCTGTTTCCGGGTAGTAAATTCTGTAGTTTTTCGAAAGAAATATTTTTCAGCGTAAGCATAGTTCCGTCTTGCAAAAACGCCCGCTTATCACGGCTGTCAACATCAGATGATTGTATATAAGCCAGCTGATCAAAGAAAATAAGCGCTTTGCCTTTATTGGTATTAAGCTGGACAAACTGTCTTTCTGACTTTTCCGTTGACAGCTGCTTTTTTACTTTCTGTACAGCCTGGTTCAGACGCTCTCTCTGAATAGGCTTCCTGACATAATCAAGGGCGTTCAGGTCAAACGCTTCTGCGGCATATTCTTTATAGGCAGTTGTAAAAATAACCGGTTTTCCGTTCAGCAGATTAGCCACCTGAAGTCCGTTCATTTCCGGCATTTCAATATCCATAATACAAAGATCAAACTCCAGGCCGGGCAATTCTGACAAAAATTTCACCGGATTATTGAAAGCTTTGACCACCTCCAGCTCCGGGATTTGCTCACAGAGCATTTTCAGATACGCCAGCCCCGGAAGCTCGTCATCCAGCAACAGGCATTTTATTCTTGTGTTCAAGCAGATTAATCTTTAGTTGAGCGATATAAACATCCTTTTCGATAAACCTTTCGAGTCTGAAATGGTCCTTATAAATAATCCGGAGCCGTTGCTCCAGTGTTTCCGTACCGATGCCGCCATGTTCTTTCCGGATGGGGGCATAGCCTGAAGTTTTATTAGAAACAGTCTGGGAAAAATAACCGTCCCGGCATTCTATCACAATGGAAATAAAAGCATCTGAGCTTTGCAGATCAGCATGCTTAAAGGCATTTTCAATCAGATCAATTGAAATCAGCGGGGCCAGCAGCGGCTGTTCATAGAGCGGATCCGTCTCATTAATCCGTGTTTTTACCTTCAGTTCAAAAAGAGGACTGATCTTTATTTTATTAATTTCAATGAGGTTCAGCGCAAACTCTATTTCTTCTTTTGGTGTTACAAATCGTTTCCTGCTTTCGTAAAGAATATAATCCAGCACATTGGCCAGCTTATCCAGTGCAAAATAGGTCTGATAAGCATGGGATTGTATGGAATTCAGGATATTCTTGAATAAATGCGGGTTCAGTTTTGATTCAAGGGTTTCCAGTTTCAGTGAGTTAATGCTTTTTTCAAGCTTCTGAAATTTCGTTTCTGTTTCACGCCTGTTCTTCTCAGCCAGCCTTAGTCGTGACACCAGAAAAACACATAAAGCCAGCATCACCAATCCAAAACCGGAAAGGATGAAAATCACAGAAGCAGATATGTCTGTAGTTGTATTCATATATGAGGCGAAGTTAATCATTTTGCAGGTTAGTCTGCTTTCTCGTTTCACAATGCAAACTGCACTCTGTAAAGTTAATTTATCATTACATTTCTGATTTTAAACAGTAGAATACCCCCTGATTGTTTATTTTTATAGCAAAACATCGGTATATGTCTTTCAAAAATATTTTTTCACGCCTGTTCATCTTCCTTAATCTTCTGGTAATCACCCAGGTATATGCACAAACCTTTCCGGTAAAGACCAAGTCGGTGCTGGTCTGCGGAGACACTAAAGTACACCTGGTTGATTATGGGTTATCCAAAGATACAATTCCGCATATTTTATGGACCTGGGATGCACGCAACGTGGCGGATTTACCGGAGGAATACCGGAACCGCAAATTCAATTCGGTAGATGATGTAAAGCTCATCAGCAAAGGGAAACAATTACTGATTTCTTCCTCTTCGGGGGCGGTGGTGCTCTGGGACCTGCAAAACAACAAAACCCTGTTTTATGCTGATGTTCCTAATGCGCACTCCATCGAAATACTGCCGGGTAATCTTTTAGCAGCTGCAGCTTCCACTCATGCTAACGGAAATAAGATCATGCTTTTTGATCTCAGCAGAAACGATGCTCCAGTTTTTACCGACAGCCTGTATTCTGCTCATGGTGTCGTCTGGCATCCGAAAAGAAAAACACTTTTTGCGCTGGGGTATGATGTTCTGCGGGAATATAAGATCCAGACTGATCAATCATTAAAGAAAATCAACGAATGGAAAATCCCCGGAGAAAGTGGGCATGACCTTTTCCCGTTACCTGACAACAGCGGATTCTTCATTACGGAACATACCGGTGCCTGGAAATTCGATCTGAAAACGATGCAGTTTTCCAAGATCAATAACTTTCCTGATGCAGAAAATATCAAAAGTGTCGGCCGGACTTCATACGGGCAATACGTGTATACAATCCCTGAAAAAAGCTGGTGGACCTATCATGTACTTTTTTCCCAGCCGTCCAGAAGCCTGGCATTTCCGGATATGAAAGTATATAAAGCCCGCTGGTATCACGAATAAACTGTTTTAAATTTTATGCAAACCCCATTGTTTTTCCCTGAACGTTTCAGAAACCAGGTCGCTGTCATTACCGGTGGCGCTGACGGATTAGGCAAATCCATTGCCCATCGTTTAGGAAAAGAAGGCGCAAAGGTCATGTTGCTCGACCGGAATCCGGAATTACTCCGTAAAACGGTTGAGGAATTTCAGCAGGAGGATATTGAAGCCTGCGGGTTTACTGCTGATGTCGCAGATGAAAATCAGGTAAAAACAACCGTCAGTACGATCTCCGAACAGTTCGGAACGATTGATGTTCTGATACATTCTGCAGGAATTGTAGGACCAACCAGCACCAAAATCACTGATTTCTCAACGGAAGATTTTATAAAAGTATGTGCTGTAAACCTTACCGGTAGTTTTCTGATGACCAAATACTGCCTTTCTGTTATGCAGGAAAAAGGGTATGGGAGGATATTGCTGATTGCTTCCATAGCCGGAAAAGACGGAAACCCGGGCATGGTAGGATATTCGGCTAGCAAGTCCGGCGTTATAGGACTGGTCAAAGGTGTCGCCAAAGAATTTGCAACGTCCGGCATTACGGTTAACGGATTGGCACCCGCTGTTATCCGTACTGCCATGAACGCCGACACAGCACCTGAACAGCTGGCTTACATGACGGCCAAAATCCCAATGGGAAGATTGGGCGAAAGCGACGAAGTAGCCGCGGTGGCTTCCTTTATCGTTTCTCCGGAAAACAGCTTCTCTACCGGTTTTATCTATGACATTTCAGGAGGAAGAGCCGTTTATTGAGCTTACTCTTCTTTGGGCCAGATGGTGGCTATTTTAACCAGACCGTTACTATCCAGACCATCCGGCCCAAAATCATAACGTTCCCCTTCACAGGTATAAAAATGACAAAACAAACAGGAACTGATTGTCGGGTAAACATCTACCAGCAGACTGCCTTTATATTCATATAGCGATACTATACACAGTACCTCATGGCTTTCTACCATTTCTTTCAGCCACTTTACCTGCTGCATAGGGTCACTCGACTCACAAACTGATATTTCTGAGAATTTCTCGTCTTTTTTGCAACTGCCCAACAGGCACATGAGGCACAGGATAGCAATAAGAGATTTATACATGATCATAATTGTTTTGACGATGCCATTATATTTTTCTGCTAAACCCGTTAAGGTCTGCTCCTTATCCGCCATTTTAAAGGAATCCCCAGCTGAAAGCCCATAGCCAGCGACGGATAGGGTTCATTTGCGTCCCAGAAGAGATCTCCGAACCACCTGCCATCTCCAAAGTTAATATTCCTGACATTCTCCGGTTCAGACTTATAGGTTTTCATCCGCATTCCTCCGCCTACGTACAGATCCAGGGTTATGCTGTTGGGAAAATAAAAATGCCAGCCTACTTTGGCATGAAGGGCATTGACCGTCTTTCTGCCCCTTACATCTCTGAATTCGAAATAATCACAACCTGCATTATTGCCGGTACAATTGACGCCAGCCCACATCGATTCCGTTGCGGTTACCATTTTTCTCATGTACTCTCCTGCAACATATATCCGTCCGAAACTCCATTCATGAAAATAAAAACGAAACTGGCTTCGGGAGCGGAAAGTCCATTTTTCGGGAGCACCATCCCAGTCGATATACCACGGATTAAATACCGAATGCCCATATCCGAACTCCTGATTAATGGTAAAGCGGTTGTCGGCAAACGGAATTTCGAGGCCGGCCTGAACAGTATTGTCAATATCAAAAAAGGAAAGCGGAGCCAGTTTCAGAATGACTCTGTCTTTGGTATCCTCTGCCGGAGTCACCTGAGCGTAAGCACTTGCCGATATCAATAAACCTGTGATGAAGTATAAAATCGTCTTTTTCATATTTATTCAACCGGAATTATGCTTAATAATTCATGCGTGTCATTGTCATGAAAAGTCATTTGGAAAATACCGTCATGACCCGTCAGAATCAAAGAATTATCCCGATTGGCAATTACATCATAAGCATGCATCTCTTCGATCTGATAACGCAGCGCCGGCGATGTGGGGTTGGAAATATCCATTACTTTCAGTCCTTTTTCACCTTCACACACAAAAAGGCGATCTCCTGAAATACCCAGTCCGTACGGGCTGTCCATCCCCTGCGAATGAACCATAACAGGCTTTCTCGGATCTGAAAAATCAACCACATCCAATGTACTGAGGCTCGTCCAGTTACGGCAGGCTTGTCCGGCCCGCAAGGTAACATAGGCATAATTCCCCTGTGCTACCACCGGGTCGCAGGACATCACATGCACGTATTTGGTGAGTAATGACGGACTGGAGGGTTTCGTATTATCATAAATATACAGCCCGTCATTGGCACCGATAAAAAGCTTATCCTGATAAGGAAAAATGGTTTCAATACCCACTCCCATGTTTCTCGACGCAGTTTTTGCAGGCTGATCAGGTGATGAAATGTCATATACATCAAGGCTGGAACTGGTCACGATATAGAGCGAATTGTCCGTAATGGCGAACCGTGCCATGGATCCACCCGTTCCGGACTGCGGATTAACCGATCCGTCACTTTTGCTGAGACTCTCACATGCCCAGGCGAACGCTGCCATGGCCACCACCATCAGAATTTGAACACGGATTCTTTTCATAATATATCTTTTAGTGATTCAGGTATAAGAAATAACAACCCCGGATTACCTTCTGCATCCGGGTGCTTTGCTCATAGACACCTTTTCCCAACCTACTACATTTCCTTTCTTCACATCCACGCATTCAAAAAATACGTTCTGCTCCTGCGGGAAACTCTGAACCGGAATGGCACCTTCAACACGTTTGGAAACACTGACATTTTCAGGATTACTGATATCCAGCACTACAAGGTCAGCAAGATTGTCGGCATACAGGAAGTTTCCTTTCGCCGCCATATCATAGTTGCCCGGAATAGAGATGAAACCCGCATTGACGGGTTCACGGGGATTGGCATTATTAATCAGGTGAATGCCTTTTCCTGCCTCATTGACAAACAACCAGGTTCCGAGCTTATAGATTTTACCGGGTGATTTTAAAGGCCGGGCATCCAGGACTTCAATTTTACGGATTTCTTCATCCGAAGCATAGATGGGAATATATCCTGTCCCGTCAAATCCGGACTCAGGATCACGGTTAAAATTATCAGGTTCATTCCGGCAGGAGCCAAGCAAGACCAGGAAGAACAGACAGGTAATGGCTATTTTCATGATTATTCAGATTTAGGAATAAAAAACAATCATTCGGTTTACTATAAACGAAAGGAGTCAGCAAACCTGAAAAAGGTTGGAAGATCAGGTTATTTATTAAGAATGTCAACACAAAAAAGCTGCAAACACAGACCATCACCGATTATATTTTTTTTAATCCGGCTGAGTTTCGTTATAAAACAGCATCAGAAGCCTTAATAAAGAAAACCAGGAACTATTAAGCCGTCAAACTTCTTATATTTGTTTTATCGGTTGTCTAAACTGTAATCATTTTTAAATTTTACAGACTAAAATTAACAATTCACAAATCATTCGTTATGCCAGATCAAAATTCACCTGTCCGCGTTCTTGTTGTTGGCTGTGGGAATATGGGAAGTTCTCATGCCATTGCTTATAAAACAGTAGGAGGCTTTGAAATATGCGGTATTGTATCCCCCGGTAAAAGCAAAGAAGTGCTTAATGAAAAGCTAGGTGGCGGATATCCTTTGTTCAATGATTTTTATGAGGCGCTGGCAGCGACAAAGCCGGATGCCGTCTGTATATCCACTTATCCGGATACGCACGAAGAATATGCTGTTAAATCGTTTGAGGCCGGTTGTCACGTATTTATTGAGAAACCGGTTGCTGACTCTGTAGAAGGAGCCGAGCGCGTGGTGGAAGCTTCACGTAAAGCCGGAAAGAAACTGGTAGTAGGTTATATTCTGCGCCATCACCCTTCATGGGAGCGTTTTATTGAAGAAGCCCAGAAACTGGGTAAACCTCTGGTGATGCGTATGAACCTTAACCAGCAAAGCCAGACCTCCATGTGGACGCTGCACCGCAACCTGATGAAAAGCCTTAGCCCTATCGTGGACTGCGGCGTTCATTATATCGATGTAATGTGTCAGATGGTGCGTTCAAAACCGGTACAGGTGAGTGCTATCGGCGCCCGTTTAACTGATGAAATCCCTGCTGATAATTACAATTACGGTCAATTGCAGATCCGTTTCGAAGACGGCTCCGTAGGCTGGTATGAGGCAGGCTGGGGCCCGATGATCAGTGAAACCGCGTTTTTCGTGAAGGACGTAATCGGCCCTAAAGGCTCTGTTTCTATTGTTGCCAAAGAAGCAGGAGGTGAAGGAAAATCCGGTTCTATCGAAGCCCACACCAAGACCGAATCACTGAGAGTACACCATGCTGAACTGGACGGTGAAGAGCGCTTTGCAAAAGAAGATACCTGGATTAATCTGCAGGATGAACCCGATCACCAGGAACTTTGTAACCGCGAGCAACGCTATTTCCTGAAGGCGATTCATGAAGATATTGACCTGACCGACCACGGACAGGATGCGGTAAACAGTCTACGTATCGCTTTCGCCTGTGATGAGTCCGTAAGAACCGGCAAAATGGTTGCTATGTAATCATTCTGTTCAATCGACAGATCACCGATCCGGAACGGTAGAAAAAGAGTTCTTACAGCTTTTTCTCTATTATGTTCCGGATTTTTTTATTCCAAACCTTAACTCATGAAAAATCAGACCAACCGCAGGGAATTTCTCAAAAAAAGCGGTATGGGCGCACTGGGCTTCGCCCTGATGCCCTCTCTTTACAACAAAGTACGCGCCAGTGACCGCCTGAGGATCGCTCATATAGGGCTTGGCGGAATGGGAAACGCTCACATGAAATGGTTTGCGAACCTCCCGGAAGTCGAAATTGTAGCACTGTGCGATCTCGATGAACTCCGATTGGGCAGCACCCTGAAGACCCTGAATGAATTGCAGCCAGGCGGAAAAGTAGATACTTACGGTGATTTCAGAAGGATTCTCGAAAGGAAAGATATTGATGCCATTACCTGTGCTACACCTGATCACTGGCATGCGCAGATAGCCACGCTGGCATTCCAGGCCGGGAAAGATGTCTACGGTGAAAAACCCCTTTCCTATGACGTGAAAGAAGGACAGACCATGCTGAAGAATATGCACAGGCATAACCGGATTTTTCAGATGGGAAACCAGATTCACGCCGGTGATAATTTTCACAGAGTAGTAGAAATTCTCAAATCCGGAGTATTAGGTAATATAAGTACTGTCCGTTTATGGAAAACGGGAGGTTCCCCTGACCTGGGATCTCCCAAACCACAGGCGGTGCCCTCTACCCTTAACTGGGATATGTGGCTCGGGCCAGCTCCCTACGCAGCGTATTGTCCGGAAAGGTGCCATTTCAACTATCGTTACTTCCTTGATTATTCGGGAGGAATGTTTGCTGATTTCTGGTGCCATATTGCGGATGTTGCGTTCTGGGCGCTGAACCCCACGGGGCTGAAAAAAATAAGCGCACGGGGTGAGGCTCCGCAGGGAATTGCCGATGCCCCTAAATGGCTAGATGCTGATTATGAATTTGAAAACCTGAATATTCACTGGACTACACAGGTACCAGACGTTCCGGGAGCCGCCGGTAAAGGAATAGGTGCTTACTTTGAAGGAGAAAAAGGTACATTAATCTGCGACTACAACACACGTTCGATCACGATCAACGGCCAAACGACCGACGACCTTCCGGAAATACCGAAGAGTATCGTTCGTTCACCGGGACATCAGCAGAACTTTGTGGATGCAGTCAAAGCCCGGACCCAACCTGAATCCAATCTAGCGTATGCACGTCAGCTTACCTTACCGATGCACCTGGGGCTGATCTCCTATCGACTGGGAAGAGACCTTAACTGGAATGCAGAAAAAGAAAAATTTGTCGGTGACAAAGAAGCCAATGCATTATTATCTCGGAAACCCAGGAAGCAGTGGGATTTAGTGTAAATAAATGTAAACTATCTAAAATCAAACATGCAATTATCCTCAAAAAGAATTCCTCTTCTTGCTACCGCCCTTATGACCGGTATGATCTTCTCTTCCTGTAATAACTCGCAGGAAAAGAATGATGAGCAACCGGCAGAAACTTTTACACCGGTAGCAGGTATACGAGATTATATATTTGGTGATGACAGACCCTTCCCGCAGTGCCACGCTTCTACGCTCGTCCGCACGGATGAAGGCCGCTTTGTCATCGCCTGGTTCGGTGGAACCGAAGAAAAAGACGATGACGTAGGTATCTGGGTCTCCTATGGCAGACCCGATAGCTGGACTGCCCCTAAGGAGGTGGCCAAGATACGGGAAGACCCGCACTGGAATCCGGTGCTGCACCGTTCAGATGACGGTAAAATTTATTTGTTCTTTAAAGTCGGGAAAGAAATCTCTCACTGGGAAACATGGGTGCAAACTTCTGACGACAATGGTGAAACATGGTCGGAAGCCTATGAACTGGTGGCCGGTGACAAAGGTGGCCGCGGCCCTGTGAAAAACAAAATGATTGAGCTTTCTGACGGCACCTGGCTGGCTGGTGCTTCAGTTGAGCCTGACCGCTGGGAAGTATTTGTAGATCGTAGTACCGACGGAGGAAAAACATGGACAGCCAGTCCGTATTTCCCGATTGATACGAACGAAATCAAAGGCAAGGGTGCTATTCAGCCTACCTTATGGGAATCTGCACCTGGCAAAGTGCATATGCTGATCAGAACAACGGGAGGGGTGATCGCACGAAGTGATTCCGAAGATTTTGGTAAAACATGGACTCCGATTTACAAAACGGATCTGCCCAACCCCAACAGCGGTATTGATCTCACAAAACTCGCTGACGGAACGCTGGCATTAACCTATAATCCTGATAATAAAAACTGGGGGTCAAGATCACCGTTAACCCTGGCACTCTCTTATGACAACGGGAAAACCTGGCCCGACCAGATTGACCTTGACAAAGGTGACGTAGAAGACGAGTTCTCGTATCCTGCTATTATCTCATGGGGAGATTCCATTGCCAGTACCTACACCTGGAACCGTCAGAAAATCGCGCTCTGGCTGGGGACTAAAGAGGATGTGAGCAAAAACAAGAAGTAAAGAATCGGCCTGACTATCGTTATGTTTCCCGGGAACAGAGGGTTTCCGGGAAACATAGCAAAGTCAACGATATCTATTTCTCTATCAGTACTATCTGCGAACGTTCTGCCCTGCGGATTTTCCTCAGGAAATCAATCCAGGCCGGGTAATTTTCAGCAGGGAACCGCCCGCCGGTCATGGAAAGTTTCCGGAAGTAGTGGAAACGGCTGCCTTCTTCTTTTATCTCCGTCTCATAAATCCCGAATTCAGATTCAATTTTTACAGATCCCGGTATGGATTCTTTACTATATTTCTCTGGCACTTCAAAAGTAAGTGAATCGATATCTGTAAAGCTGTAAACTTCAGGATTGAGGAAGAAATCACCGGTTCGCTTTGTACTCCCACCCTTCAGCGTTATCTCTTTATTCAAAAAATCAGGTTTAATAAAAAAGCGGGCTCCCGTTTTGGTTACCAGTTGCCTTACCCGTAAATCCAGTGATTCTTCAATGGTAGCGACTGGCGCCTCCATTTTCTTAAAAACAAAATGTTCAAGATCCGCTCCTGCAAGAGATAAATTACTCAACAGCCATTTTTGCTGCTCTTCCAATGTACTGCTGTGTATCACACCGGAATGACGTTCCTGCTGAATACCTTTATAAACTGTCTTTACTTTCACCTCTGCATCACCCAGATCGTTAATTTTTACCTGAGCGTTTCTTATTCTGGAATTATCCTCCGCCTGATAAGCCGGTGTCCTGACGAGCTTCCCTCCATCAGGCGTCACCAGCAAAGCATGACGATTGCCTGTAAATGTTCCCAGGTAATCTACCGCATTTATCTGACTTGTGCATTCAAGCCAGATGGTATCATTGTCCATCGGTACACAAACAATCACATGATTAAACTGACTGGCCGCAAAATCTTTAACAATCTCTTTACCGGAACCCGCCTTAATCAGCGCTGCATAGGACGTAATACCCGCCTGCTTTAGCAAGGCGATCATATAATTGGAAAGGGCTTTACAGTCACCATAACCTTTGGTCGCAACGGTATTGGCATCAATAGTCTGCCATCCTCCGATACCCAGCTGAATGCTCACATACCGCGTCCCGGATTGCATCCATTCATAAAGTAACTTCACCTTTTCAGCGTTGGAAGCAACGTTACTGGTCAGGTTCTTCACTTTGGATATGGTTCCTTCCGGTAAAGCATCGCGGTTTTTATTCAGGGTATAATAGAATTTTCCAAGGTCATTCCAATTGGTAAAATTTCCGCTATACTCCTGTATTTCAAACTCTGAGGGTGCTGTTAATACGATAGGATACAAAAACATTCCCGGTAAAGCATAATCCTCCGATTTCACCCTGGCAATGTTTTTCATCGCCCATGAATACCAAACAGCGTTATCCTTATCGGTAGATTTCAGTACCTCCGGAACCTGGTTAAGTGCCTGATACCGGAAGGTCATACCTGCCGGTACTTTTACCTTAAATTCAGAAGTTTCTACAGCCGTAAATTCATCATTTACCGGCGACCACGTAGGATAGAACATCATGTTTCTATCTCTTATTTCATAGGAAAACTCAATCGTATAAGGAAATGGATAGCTTTTCTTCCCGAATTCGGCAATTTTAACACGGGCATCCGTAATGTCATCCGAAAAAGCACCGTAACCATAATTACTGATATCAGCATTTTTCAACCGTTTTAAAGACTTGCCGTACTGGTCATAAAGTGTACCTTCAAAATTGACGATTTTAGTAAACTTGTCATAGTTTACGTACATCTGACTGTGATTACTTTCTCCTCTTTCATTCATTACAGTCACTATCAGCCTGCGCCGCAGCTTCGCCTGACTTTTTGACTCAATCTCAAAATAAGTTTCATCCAGGCGGACTACCGCATCGGCTTCTTCCAGCAGATCTACAGGTATAGACGCAACAGGCCAGGTATTCTGAGCCATCAAAATATGGCTAACTGATGATAGCAGCCAAAGCGCAATTACAAAACAGAATTTTATCATTTTCATTTAAGCAAAGCCTCCGCTACTTTTTTTTAAGTACTATCGGTTGAGCATGTTTTTGCACAATCATGTCAAAGAACTGCCTCATATAGCCATACTCTTCCGCTGTGTACTGAATTCTGTTCAGAGTAATGGTACTGTTGACCGTCACCACTCCATCCTGATTGGTAATGCCATATAAAAACCGCCCGCCATTTTCAGGAAGATTGATCACCTCTGATTTTGGTAGTTCTTCTATTACATAGTCTTCCGGAATTTTAAACTTACCAAGATATACAGTATTGGACGTCGTGGTGAAATCAAGAGGATATATGCGGGCAGGAGCCGTCAGATCGTGCTTTTTGATCTGCCCGCCAAGCATCGGATTAAAGTAGATCAGATCCGCGTCCTGTTCTTCTGTGCGAAAGCTGTAACCTATTGTCAGCATAATATTGGAAGAATCACTTTTTTCCTGTACGCTTATATCTTCAATCTCCAATTCCGGATTATTTTTAATCAATGTCTCCTCATATTTTTTAACAGACTCGGCTGAATAACTGTTTTTCCATTTCAATGCCTGGTAGCCTCCGTATGAAATTTTATACACCCCTCCCAATTCTCCTGATTCCGGATCAATAGTAGCCTCAACCGATTCAAAAATAACTTTTTTAGCTGCCGGAATCAGGCTTATTAATCTGCCTGCTCCACGTTCAGGAATTAATCGCCCTGTTCCGTTCAGTGCATGCTCCGGCAAAACGCCCGGTATTAAATGAGGCCCGGTAGCATCCAGCAGTGTTTCTTTTCCTCCAATCAGTGCATGTGCGACAACATAATTAAACTTTTCCAGACTGGGAATATGCTCAAATACCTGTCCGTTATTACGGGTACTGAGCACCACCGGATTGGCTGTTATGTCTAATTCCCGCAACAGATTAACCAGAAACATATTTACATCCGCCGCGTTTCCCTTCTTATTGTCAAACGCCTTTTTAAGGTCTGCCCCGGCACCCGCATATTCATTCCATTTTATCGTATTCCGTGTGTGTTCATAGGCCATCCACATTCTGACTTTCGGATCGGCCGATTTTTTAGCAATTTCCGCAGCAGCTTCTTTTATAAATGCCCATCTCTTTAATTGCCCGCCAAACCAGCTTACTGTCATAAAGGTTTTATCTACATTTTCCCAGGTATGCGAATAAGATTTATACCCGGTACCGGGTAAAGAAACCGTAGACAATTCGAAACTGAGGCTGGATAAATAGTCCGATTCGCTGGTAATAAAAGGCTCGTCCAGGAAAGCCGGAGCATCTTTAACTACAAACCGGTAAGCCGTTGCATTGCCGTCAGTCCCCGGAACACCTGCATTAAAAGTTACCTTTTCTTCCTTTTTAATATGCAGATCAAGATACCCTCCCATTGTAATCTTATAGAATAAAAATGAGGGTACTGTCATACGATATTCGCTCCACTTAATAGGAATTCCCCCCTGAAACTGCCATCTGTCCGGGTGATCCTGTGTATTCAGCGGAGTTTCCTTTGTATACGTATATTCAATAACTGATCCTTTTTTGACATTGGGAAGGTTGATTTTCACAAGGGTTGTTTTATCCGAAACATTTTCCCTTACCATCGCGCTCTTGCTCATCTTTTCATATTTCAGCGATTCCCCTTCCTGATTATGCGTGATACCTTCAACATTGGAAATAGTTTCTTCCGCGTTGTAAGTCCCCTTCCTGAGCGGAATGGCAATAGAGGCACGGCTCAATGCTGATTCTTTCAGAATTTTAATCCTGCCCCAGTATTTATAAATCATTACCAGCCCTCTTCTCGAATCTCGGTTAAAAGTCACGTCAGCACGATCATAGAGCAATACTGCTTCTGCAGTACTGTCGCTGGCTGTGATACCGCCTTCAAACTCACTTTTACTGATAATCCCGAATTTCGGAGTATAGTCTTCCTGTGCATACAAATCAGGTAAATCCAGAAAAAAAAGAAGAATCAGATAACAAAAGAAATCTTTTGACACACAGTGCCACAATGGTCGAAGAGGTGTTTTCATTTATATTTTATTAAACAGAAAAAGGGTTCTTCAGGTATTCGGTCTGCACACAGATAACAAAAGATTATCAATCAGAGCCAATCCCCGCTATTATCTAAATAAATCCACAAAAGGTATATATACGCAATTAAACACTTTTCAGGAATGTTTACAAACAACCTCTGTAAATAATAACCAGAGGAAGAAGATAAGGCATAAACTTTGCTATCTTTTCATATTTCACGAATTTTACCGGTCAGTAAATAAAAAGGAATGGATTTCGGAAAAGCATCAGATCTTTCAGTCATTGATTTCAGTCTTCCTGAAGATGCTCACTTTACCTGTGAGGTTTTAAAAAGCCCTTTTCCGCATGCACAACGGCAGGTGCTTATCGGAGCTCCGGTCTGGGCCAACAGGGAATGGATCGGCAAAATTTATCCTGCCCATTGCAAGCCCGGAGATATGCTGTATTACTATGCACGGCAGTTTAATACCATCGAACTTAATGTAACACATTATCAGGTGCCTGATGAAAGTACGATCAGCAGCTGGCGTGAAGCAGTTACTCCTGATTTCAGATTTTGTCCCAAATGGCCGCAGGTTATCAGCCATGACAGTATGTTAAGAGGCATGGACGGACTGAAGCAGGAATTTATCCGTTCGGTGCTTCACCTGGAAGAAAACCTGGGGACCACTTTTTTGCAACTGGGACCTACTTTTGATACCGGCTATATGGCCGTACTTGATGCTTTTCTTAAAATATTGCCAGAAGGTTTTCCGCTGGCCATTGAATTCAGGCATCCTTCCTGGTTCGCTGATGAAGCGAAGTTCAACCGGCTTCTGGCTTACCTTCAAAAGAAGAATACAGGAATGGTGATTACCGATGTGGCCGGCCGCCGGGATGTGCTGCATATGGGACTCAGTACGCCTGATCTTACATTACGGTTTGTCGGTTATGACCTTCATCCGACAGACTACAGCCGTACCGACACCTGGATAAAAAGACTAAGAAAATGGTTTGACGCCGGGCTGCAAACCGCCACTGTCTTTATTCATTGCGGTGAAAATTTTATGGCCCCCAAACTGGCCCGATACTGGACCAAACAACTTAATCAGGAATTAAAGCTGAATCTGCAACCACCTGTTATACGGCCACAGGTAGTACAGGGATCCTTATTTTAAAATCAAAGCTTTGTTATTCTGCTTCCGCTTCAGTCATATCTTTCTGCAAAACAGGCCATACCCCGGGTTGAGGAACGCTTACACCCTTATTGGCGCCGCGTTCTTCATTGTCGGCACCAAAATAATATACCGGCCATCCTTTATAGGTTAACTGCTTACGGTTAAAAACATTGATCACGGCAAAACTGGTTTTATCCAGCTCGGATGGAATCGCATTGATTTCAGCGGTATAAATGGGCCAGGTCGCTTCATTTGAAAGGTCCTCTTTCGTAAACTTATTACTATTGAACCTGTCATTCCTGTAAGCGTAGAGTGTTCTGCCCCAGTCATCTACGAAATACTGGGTTTCTGCCTCTCCTTCAGTGTAGTCTGATTTATAAGATTTCCCGTCATTACCCACCAGCTGATGATTCACCAGCATTACGGTATAATCCGTCCGGGCAACAAACCATAATTTCCCGACATTTTCCCCTTTCACATCCCCTTTTTCCGCGTCCTGCGCATAATAATACAGTGGCCAGTCTTTATAGGTAATCTGCATAGTTCCATCAGAGCGCGAAATGGTCCCGAAGTCAGAAGCCTCCAGCCCTGCTCCCAGGCGTAAATTTCCTGTCAGTGAGAAAACAGGCCAGTTGGTCAGGCAGTTACCGGTACATTGTGAGTTTCCCGTAGCATCTCTGGTAAAGAAATACAGCGTTTTCCCGTCTTTGTCTGTCAACACTTTCCCCAATGAAGTTTCATTGAGGATGATATCATACTGTTCTTCAGGTGTCTTCTCATCATCCTTACATCCTGCAAAGGCCAGGGCCAGCAGCAATACTACTGCCCGGGTTATCCGTACTTGTCTGATTTTCATTTTATTTTCCGGTTATACTATATCAATCATTTTCCTGTTAATACGGGTATTTCAGCCGGGAGGTTGCGTTAAAGCAATGATTTATCCGGATACTATTTCCTCATGATTATTTAACAATAGGTAAATATGGGAATGCATAGCTTTGTATTTAAAACAATCATACCCTTATGAAATACATTCTTTTCACTTTTTCGATGCTTTATTCCGGTTTTGCTTATTCGCAGAACCATTCGGCTCCCCTGCTGACACCCACATTACTGGCGGTTTCGTCGACGGCATTCACCGAGCCGGTGAGTACTCCTTCCAAAACCAAAACACCCAAAAACGTGATCCTGATGATCGGAGACGGAATGGGTGCCGCCCAGATATATGCCGGAATGATTGCCAATAAAAAACCGCTGCATCTTGAGCGCGCACGTCATATTGGTTTTCATAAAAATCAGTCTGCCGATAAGTTTATTACGGATTCAGCAGCTGGTGCTACAGCTTTCGCGATCGGGAAAAAAGCCAAAAACGGGGCTATAGGTGTTGATGCCCTTGACCGTCCTTCGGTAAGCATTCTGGAGTTATCAGAACAGCATGGTCTTTCAACAGGCCTTGTGGCCACAAGTTCCATCACAGATGCTACGCCAGGTTCATTTATTTCGCATCAGCCCAAGCGCAGCATGAATGAAGAAATAGCAGCTGATTTTCTCAAAACCGATATCGAAGTATTTATCGGAGGTGGCCGCCAGTACTTTAACCAGAGAAAAGACGGGCAAAACCTGCTCGACAGCCTAAAAAAACGCCAGTATCAGGTGGTGCATTCTACTGAAGAAATCAAGCAGGTAACCTCCGGTAAACTGGCAGCTTTTACGGCTGACAAAAATCCGCTCAGACTATCTGAAGGCAGAGGAGATCAATTGTCGGTCAGTGCCAGAAAAGCCATCGAATTGCTTCAACCCAACAAAAAAGGATTTTTCCTGATGGTGGAAGGTTCTCAGATTGACTGGGGTGGCCACGCCAATGACACAGAGTATCTCATCAATGAAATGCTGGATTTCGACAAAGTAATTGGCGAAGTACTTGATTTTGCGGAAAAAGACGGGAATACACTTGTCATTATAACAGCCGATCATGAAACCGGCGGGCTGGCGATCAACGGGGGCGACAGCAAAACCGGAGAAGTAAATGCCGCCTACACTACCAAAGGCCATACGGGTATTATGATTCCGGTATTTGCTTTCGGGCCAGGAGCTGAGGCATTCTCAGGCTTTTACGAAAACACTGAAATTTTTCATAAAATAAAAAGTGCCCTGAAGTTTAAATAAGGCCGTATATGAATCAGAATGGGGCGTTCCCCCTGCTTAGTGGTTTTTACTTCGAT
>JBEBXQ010000094.1:0-20042 GCA_040391535.1 Telluribacter sp.
AACGTACTGAAAGGAATTGCGGCATCGGCGTTGTATGGTTCAAGAGGTAAAAACGGTGCAATACTGATTACCACTAAAAACGCCAGCAAAGAAGGACTGGAAGTGAATATCAGTACCAATAATATGTTTACAGCCGGTTTTACAGTATTTCCTGAAACACAAACAGAATACGGAAGCGGTTCTAACGGTCAATATGAATTCTGGGATGGGGCCGACGGTGGTATTTCTGACGGTGATATGACCTGGGGACCCAAACTGAATGCCGGATTAAAAATGAAGCAATGGAACAGCCCGATCCGGAATATTGCAACAGGTGAAACCATACCATGGTACGGGGATGTAAAAGGTACCGTGTATGATGACCGTTCTCTTTATGAAAGGGTTCCGACTGATTTTGTATATCATGATAACCTGAGAGATTTCCTCCGTACCGGACTCGTAAGTACCAACAACTTTTCAGTGGCGTATAAAGGAGAAAAAGCCCGTTATTACGCTTCAGGGAAGTATGCCTATGAAAAAGGACAGGTGCCTAATATGTCACTCAATACCGGAAGTGTCAATTTCAATGCTTCTTTTGATCTGACCAAATCGCTGCAGCTGGAAACCGCACTGTCTTATAACAAAGTGTTTTCGCCCAATTATCCACGCTACGGATACGGACCTAAAAACCATATTTATACCATCCTGATCTGGATGAGTGATGATGTAAACGGACAGGACCTGAGAAATCACATGTATGTACCCGGACTGGAAGGCTACCGCCAGGCAAACTATAACTATGCCTGGTATAACAATCCTTACTTTGCTTCTTACGAGCTGGAGCAGAAGCAGGACAGGAATGTAGTGGATTCTCAGATGAAACTGCTTTGGAAAGTATCAGAGGATTTTAATATTCAGACCCGGGGATCGGTACGGAATATAGCCAACTTTGAATCTATGCAAAGCCCTAAGTCGTACATGAACTACGGTGACTCAAGAAACGGAGATTATAAAATATGGAATACAAGACAGGTTAATTTCGATGCTGATGTACTGGCTTCATACACGAAGGCAATCGGAGATAATTTTCAGCTTGGGATCAATGGAGGTGCGTCCATATTTAATCGTACAGCAGCACAGGAATATCAATCAACTGATGGGCTTATTGTACCTGGTGTATATAGTTTAAACAACACACAAGGCCCGGTTCAAAGCTACAGCGTGTTAGATCCGAAATTTTCTAACAAATCAATTCACAGCGTCTATGGAGCCGCTAATCTTGATTTCTACAATGCGGTTTTCCTGAGTTTTACTGCCCGTAATGACTGGTCTTCCACATTGCCAACCAATCATAATTCATATTTCTATCCATCGGTATCACTGAGTACTATGGTGTCGGAATTTATTAAAATGCCGTCGGCCATTGATTATCTGAAACTCTATTCTTCGTGGGCGCAGGTATCCAGCGATCTGGATCCTTACAGTATTTTTTCTGCTTATAATAAAGGTACGACTTACGGGACAACTCCTTCGGTCAGTTATCCTGAGGGAATTATCAATCCCAATATCCTTCCGGAGAAATCGTCTTCTTACGAAATCGGTGCTTCCATGGCGCTGTTTAAAAACAGAATGTCGCTTGATCTGACTTATTATAATATTCTTGATGAAAACCAGATCATTGACCTGCCTATTTCAGAAGCTTCGGGCTTTATTTCCAGAAAAGTCAACGGCAATAAATATACTACCAATGGTTTTGAAGTGGTAGCCGGCTTCAAAGCGGTCAGAAAGTCTAATTTTTCATGGGATATCGCGGCGAACTGGTCACGTTACGTGAAAAAAATTACAGAGATTTATGGAGGTCAGGATAGGTTCAATAACCTGAAAGCTGGTGAGCGTACAGATAGTTACTATACTACAGTATGGATGAAAAGTGCAGAAGGTCAGCTGATTCTTGACTCAAAGGGGTTGCCTATCCGGGATGCATTTGTTCAGAATATCGGCCATCTTGATCCGTCCTGGAGGTTGGGGATTCAGAATAAGTTTACTATTCACGGATTTAACGTAGGCGTTGATATTGATGGGGTATGGGGTGGTATTATGAACTCCAATACTATTGAAAAAATGTGGTGGGGCGGAAAACACCCAAGCTCAGTGGAACACCGTGCTGCTGAATATGCTGCGGGTAAGCCCGTATACGTTCCGGAAGGTGTGGTCGTGACCGGGGGAGAATACAGACGTAATCTGAAAGGAGAAGTAGAGATAGACACCAGAACGTACGCACCCAATACTACAGCGGTAAGCTGGCAAACCTGGGCACAGCAATATCCTTACCGCGCCAGGGTAACAGAAGCCGAAAGCAGCACATTTGCCAATACTTTTGACCGTTCTTTCTTTAAGTTAAGAAGAATAGCCATAGGCTATGACCTGGCTAAGGTGATTAATCTGGGTGATAAAATCAAAGGGCTGGATGCTCAGGTTTTTGGTTACAATTTGCTGATGTGGAAGAAGATGCCGATTCTGGATCCTGATTTCAAAGAAGGTAATGATGGCGATTTGCAGGACCCGTCTCCGCGTTATATCGGATTCTCTCTGAACCTGAAACTGTAAGTAAATGGTAAATGACTTTAAGATACTGATTGATATGAAAAAGATATTATTAACAGCTACAGCCGTCCTTTTCGGGCTGACTTCCTGTCAGGATCTGGCAGAAATCAATATTGACCCTAACCGTGTAACGGAAACACACCCTCAGTTGCAATTGACTCAGATTCAATGGAGTGCTTTTCAGTATAATGCCGGAACGGGTTCTCTGTATGCGATGAAAATGCTGGTACAGACCGATGGGGAGAGCTCGGGACAGTACTATAAATGGGACAGATCTGATTTTTCTGCTTATTCCAGAATGCGTGATGTGACCAAAATGATGGAAGAGGCAGAGCGTATTGACAACAATGCATATATAGCGCTTGGCAAATTCTTCAGGGCGTTTTATTTTCTGAATCTGACCATGACGTTTGGCGATGTACCTTATTCGCAGGCTTTACAGGGAGAAAAGCAGGATGAATATACTCCTCCGGCTTACGATCCGCAAAAAGAAGTGTTTAAGGGTATACTGGCTGAACTGAAAGAAGCCAATGATATTCTTGCTGCTGAAAACACCATCATTGCAGGTGATATTATTTATGGAGGCGATGTTACCAAATGGCGTAAAGCGGTAAATGCATTCAGATTGAAAATACTGATGCAGCTTTCGAAGAAAGAAGCCGATACCGATCTGAACATAAAATCAGCTTTTGCACAGATTGTTGCCAATGAACCTATTTTTGAGGGAAATGAAGACGATGCAAAACTGGTATTCCTTGATCAGCAGGGCAACCGTTATCCTGAATTCAACTCCAGTGGTTACGGCTCAGGTATGTATATGGATTCTACCTTTATCCGTCGTCTGCAGGATCGCCAGGATCCCCGCTTGTTTGTGTATTGTACACTGACGAAAAATGCGGAAGATGCAGGCCTGCCTGTTAATAATTTCTCGGCTTATGAAGGTGGTGATCCGGCTGCGCCCTATGCTGAAGTAAATACCAAAGCGGCTAATGGGAAGACCTCCAAAGTGAATAACCGCTATCATAAGGACCCCACCACCGAACCGCTGGTCATGATAGGATATGCTGAACAACAGCTGATTATTGCTGAAGCGGTTGTCAGAGGCTGGATGAGTGGTGATGAAACTGAATATTACAACCAGGGTGTAAAGGCATCTTTTAAATTCTATGAGACCTATGCCAAAGGATATGGAAGCTATCTTACTCCGGCTGTTGCTGAGGCCTATCTGGCCAGGCCGGTCAATGACCTGGCAACAGCAACCACTGCAGAGGAAAAGATAGAGAAAATCATTATGCAGCGTTATCTGCGGGCGTTCCAGCAGTCACCCTGGTGGCCGTTTTTTGATCATCTGAGAACAGGTTATCCTTCTTTCCGGAGACCCGCCGGAGTGGCTGTTCCTTTCCGCTGGATTTATCCCTTAGCAGAGTATAACAATAATGAAAGCAATGTTAAAGCAGCTATTATCAGCCAGTTTGGAGCTGAAGCCAATGACCAGATCAGTTCACAACCCTGGTGGGTCAAATAAAAATAATTATTAAATAGGTTGGTTTTTCAGGGTTGTCTGTTCAGGCAATCCTGATTTTTTTTTCTGATCATCGATCTGTTTCCCGGTTCCTTTATCAGTCTCAGATGTATTCAGGTCAATCACTTTTGCAGCGTATAACGCATTAAAAAAGCCGCCCCAACAACGTTGAGACGGCTTTTCTATCCTATATTAAAATCAGGCATTGATCTGATTCATCACCTCCGTCTGCTTACGGATGGATTCCATATGAATCAGTTTAAATAATTCGTCAACCAGCTCAGGGAACAGATTCAGACTTTTACCCCAGCTTTCACGTGTTTTCAGAATTTCACGGAAACGGTCTACCTGATAAGCAGCAACATTGTTGTCACGCTTGTATTCAGCCAGACGACCCACCAGAGCCATGCGTGCTGCCAGTGTTTCCAGCAGTTCACGGTCAAGATTGTCAAGTTTACTGCGGATCAGTTCCAGCTGAGACTGATAGTCACTGCCATAATCTTTATGACGGATGCTCAGCTCATGAAGCATTTCGCCCAATGCTGAAGGTGTCAGCTGCTGCGAGGCATCAGACCATGCCTTGTCAGGATTACAATGCGATTCAATAATCAGACCATCATAATTCAGATCAAGAGCACGTTGCGCAAGTTCATATAAATAAGCACGCTTACCAGCCATATGGCTTGGATCTCCGATAATAGGAAGCTCAGGAAGGAGTGTTTTTAACTCAATACCGATCTGCCACATGGGCGAATTGCGGTATTTGTTTTCCTGTGCATTAGAAAATCCACGGTGGATAGCACCGATTTTCTTCAGGCCGGCACGGTTAATCCGTTCCAGTGCGCCAATCCATAACTGCAAATCAGGGTTCACAGGGTTTTTGATCAGAACAGGTACGTCAACACCTTTTAGAGCATCGGCAAGATCCTGCACATTAAACGGATTCACGGTTGTACGGGCACCAATCCAAAGGATATCAACACCATATTTCAATGCAAGTTCAACATGTTGTGGTGTAGCCACTTCTACAGCTAAAGGCAGGCCGGTTTCCTTTTTGGCAGCAGCCAGCCAGGGAAGCGCGGTTTCTCCCATTCCTTCAAAACTTCCGGGACGCGTACGGGGTTTCCATACGCCAGCCCTGATTACGTGGGCATAACCTTCCTTGTGGATTTGCGATACGGTTTCTACAACCTGTTCCTCTGTTTCGGCACTGCAAGGGCCGGCAATAATTAGCGGTTTACCTTTCGTGTCAATCCAGGTACTCAGCGGCTCGATGTCTAAAGAAGCAGTCATTGATTTTGTAAGTTACCAACCCGTCGGGAGTTCAATCCAGATCTTGTCTCGAAAAGCCGGCGTTAATTGAATATTCATTTTTCCAATTTGCAAATTTATCCAATTTCATCTTTCAATTTCTCTTTTGTCGGGTTTATTTATTTAAAAGGGTGATTTGTGGTATAATATCAATAAATAGTAGTAACACTTTTTTAAACGGGCGAAAATTATGAACCTGCTTGTTGTATGAAATGGATTCAGGAGAAATAAGTTTTGCACTCTTAGCCATTGTTAATCAGGATTGCTATACCTTTGCAGGTTATAGCAATTATATCAGCAAAGCTAAGAATCGGGTTCTGATGTCAACAAATTCTGAAAAATCTTCTCCTTCCATTTCTTTTGAAAATACGGGTGTCGCATTTGCTTCCAGGTCGGACAGGCAATTATTAAAAATGTATTATCTGTTCTGGCTGATGAATCACAGCTGGCTGGTGAGTATTGGCGTGTTTTTTATTAAACTGGCCCTGATGCTCCGTTTGCCTGTTCAGCGGGTGGTTAAAAATACGGTTTTTGAGCATTTCTGCGGAGGTGAAACCATCGGTGAGTGCCAGCAGGTAATCAATGCGCTGGGAAGCGCCGGGATTGGGACGATCCTGGATTATTCGATAGAAGGCGAAGAAACCAATGCCAGTTATGATGCCACGCTTACTGAAATTCTCAGGACTATTGACCTTGCTGCCAGGTCTGAGTATGTCCCTTTCTCGGTTTTTAAGGTGACCGGAATAGCACCTGCAGATCTGCTTGAAAAACAGCAGGGCGGCCAACAGCTTACTGAAACGGAAACGGAGGTGCTTGAGCGAAGCAAGGAGAGAATGGACCAGCTTTGTAAAGCGGCAAGTGAACGTAAAGTGGGGATTTTTGTGGATGCAGAAGAAAGCTGGATACAGGAAACCATCGATAGCTGGACCTACGAAATGATGGAAAAGTACAACAAAACTGAAGCCATTGTTTATAATACATTTCAATTGTATCGTCAGGATGCTTTCCAGAATCTGACGGATGCCGTTCTGAAGGCCAGAGAAAAAGGATATCAGCTCGGAGCCAAGCTGGTAAGAGGGGCTTATATTGAAAAGGAAAAATTGCGGGCAATGGAGCATAACTATGCTGATCCGCTGCATAACACAAAGGAAGATACTGATCAGGATTATAATAAGGCTATTTTGTATAGCCTCGGAAATCTGGATTATATGTCCGTGTGCCTGGGAACGCATAATGAATACAGTACGCTCTATTGTACAGAACTTATGCAGCAGATGGGAATCAGTATCAATGATAAAAGGATCTGGTTTGCACAACTGCTGGGGATGAGCGACAATATTTCCTATAATATGGCAGATGCAGGCTATAATGCGGCCAAGTATGTACCCTACGGGCCGGTGGAGTCGGTGATGCCCTATCTGTTTCGCAGGGCTGCTGAAAATACTTCCATTGCCGGACAAAGCAGCAGGGAGTTCTTATTGGTCAAAAAAGAGCTGGAGAGAAGAAAAAGTAAATAGCACCCTCAGAAAAAAGGTTACTTTTGCAATATTCACCTTATACGGCTTTGCTGCCCGTATCGTTTAACTTGGAAAGGAATTAATATTACCGGAATGAAATCAACCAAAAGCCCGCTGAAATATTTTATCTTTAGTATACTGCTTATATGTATTGATCAGGCATCAAAACTGCTGGTACATTACTATATGGAACCTGGGTTTGGAGGGCAGATTGTGCTGATCAAAGACTGGTTAAAGCTCCATTATGTACTGAATCCGGGTATGGCCTTCGGGATGGAACTGGGGCATGAAAACGGGAAGCTTATGCTTACGCTGTTCAGGCTTGTGGCAATGGCAGGGATCGGTTGGTATATCGTACAGCTGAAAAGGAGCAATGCGAGTGAAGGGCTGCTATGGGCTATGGCCATGATTTTCGCGGGTGCGGTAGGTAATGTCATTGACAGTACTTTTTATGGGGTTCTGCTGGATAATGCTCCGTTTGGGTCGTCCACGCCCTGGTTTCACGGACAGGTGATTGATATGATTTTTGTGGATTTCTGGGAAGGTTTTCTGCCTGAATGGATACCATTCTGGGGCGGACAATACTATTCAACCCCGATTTTCAACATTGCTGATTCCTGCATTTTTATAGGAGTATGTATTATCCTGATTTTTCAGGGGTCCTTCTTTCATCGTGAAGAGGAATATGAAACGGAAAAGACAGATACCCCTGAAACAGAAAATACTGACTCACCTGAATCAGTATCTCCTGAGAATACTTCTGAAAATTTACCGGATGATGTCGCTGCTGAAGAACCTGAAAAAGATACGGATGAGCAACAGCATGACGGACAAATAAAATAAAGCCCGGCTTTATTTTATTTGTTTTCCTCCAAAGGACTGTAATCCTTAAACGTTTTCTTGATTACCTTATCGGTGGCTTCCTGCTTGCTTTCCCAGTTGGCATCCAGTTCCAGGGCAACCAGCCCTTTCATAGCCATTACAGCTTTAAATTCATCCAGTTTTTTGATGAATTCAGGTTGCCTTCTGGCTGCTTTGGTCCCAAATTCACGGGAGAAAACATCACCCTTGTTCTGTAATTCACTTTTCTTATCCATTACATAATTAAAGCGGTCCAGCAGGTCTTTCATGGATTTGCCAATAACTTCTGTCGCTTCAAGTGTGCCTATGGTGGCTACGGTTGTGCCGCCCACTGTCGTGATAATGCCGCGGACATTCTGATTGTCACTGCCGCTTGCAATGACCGGAGCCAGGCCGGTAGTAGCTCCCAGAGAAGCATTGACAACGGATCGGTTCTGCTTTCCTTTTTTGGCTCTTCTGTATGCCTTTTTCAAATCACCTTCCCGCTCTTTTAACTGTTCAAGGATATTCCAGGCGTTGGCAACGGAGGAACGGTAAAGGCCGAACAGATAAGCATCCCTTTCTGCTTCATTAACCGTGTTAAGAACCGTAATCCTGACCTTTTTCTCTTCTCTGTTCTGGGCTTTATCAAGGATATAAAATACCAGGTCAACCGCAAGCGAATCATGGGGGTCCTTGACAAAATCATAGGTAGGCTCCCAGATAAATTCATAATTGGTAGGTGTATTTTTTACCAGCGCCTTTTTGGGTACATCACGACTGGACGATATAAAATCAAAGGTCATGATATCATCATCACCATTAGGATCGGTAAGGAAAAATTTAAGGTTGACAATCGCATTTTCCTTTACCTTCATGGTGGTCACTGTAGGCACCATGGTGATATTAGGAGGCAGATCCTGCTGCGTGATGTCTATTCTTAATCTTCCCTGCGTACGTGCCTTGAAAGGCTGGTCTTCTACATAAAAATCAATATAACGGGCTCCCTTTTTAAGGATATTAAACTGCTCCTGAGTGGGATCCCAGGTAATCTCGCCGCCGGCACTTATTCTCATGCCATCCGGAATGCTCTTATTATCGAGAGGGACAATTTCAATGGGGTCACCATCAGGATCGCGCATAGCATTGGCGTCGATCTTATAGGTGTTCATTGTTCTGTACTTTACATAGAAAGGTTTCAGCTCATCGATAACAGGCGGACGGTTAACATGGGAAACAATAAACTCAAAAGATTCGCGGGCGGTTTCTCCCAGGCTGTTTCTGACTTCGATTGTTGCGGGAATACGGGCTTCCGTCGAGATCCTGTCTGCTATTTCATACGACGGTGTCCAGGTAAAATTACCCAGGCTGTCCATCTGCATTTTATGAGGATTAGATCCTGTCAGAGAAAAATAAGCGTTCGCAGCGTCATTACCTGCCGCCTTGAACTGCACTTTTAAAGGCACTCCTTCTTTAACTACATTCCATTGTACATTTTCAGGAACGATAATCTTAAGCGGGTCATTGCTGCTGACAGCCTGTTGTGCCGGAATATTCAAAACGGTTTCGGTACTGTCTTTTACCTGTGTACTGTCCTGTGCAAATGCCTGGACGGGAACATACAGGAAAAATATCGACGCAAAACGCTTGATATTAATTTTTGATAAATACATAATTGGAAAAATACAAACCGGTATAGTAATAGCTGTTATTAAAGTCTATAACGCAAAGCTACGTAATTTACGTATGATTTTATTGCAATACGTTGGTTATTATAATAAGAGAATCCTGACAATATGATGCACTGCCAGGATCTCTCTCTGTTAAAAGTTTGCTGATGAAGTGTACAGCAGGATTTTATACGGTCTCCAGTTCCAGTTCTTCTGTTTTTTGCTTCTTTTTCTTTTTGCCGAATCGTTCAGCAACAGCATCAACAATATAGTTCATCATCGGAACAAGGAATACGGTCAGAATCATTGAGCTGGTCAGTCCGCCGATCAGCACCCATCCCAGTGAGTTTTTCCACTCAGAACCGGCACCTTTTGACATCGCGATCGGAATCATACCGATGATCATCGCAATAGTGGTCATTAAGATCGGACGGAGACGTTCTCCTCCGGCTTTAATAATGGCTTCTCTGTAGTGTAACCCTTCGGCTTTCAGCTGGTTGGCAAAGTCGACGATAAGAATCGCGTTTTTAATTACCAGACCGATCAGCATGAGCATTCCCAACATCGCGAAAATACTGAAGTTAGATGCGCTGAGTGCCAGGGCAAGCAATGAACCGATCACGGCAACCGGTACTGAGAACATTACCACAAGCGGGTAAACGAAGTTGTCGTACAGCAGCACCATAATAAAGTATACCAGCACAATGGCGATCAGCATGGCCAGTCCCAGGGATCCAAAGCCTTCTGCCTGGCTTTTCGCATTTCCACCCCAGGCAAAGGTGACCTTGTCTGAAAGCGGATTCAGTTCAAGATCCTTATTGATTTTGTCAGTCACCGTACCCGAACCCACACCCAATACGTTTCCGGTAACAGTTACGTTTGTCCGTCTGTTCTTACGCTCTAACATCGAAGGCCCTTCGGCTAATGATACATCTGCAAATTCAGATAAACGGACAATCCGCTGCGCGGCTGGGCTGACAAACGTAATATTCTTTACGTCATCCGGGTTTTTTCTGTCAAAAGCATCCATCTGAATACGGATATCGTATTCTTCGCCATTTTCACGGTATTTGGAATCATCATTTCCGGCAAAAGCATTTTGTAAGGTTGCTCCTACAGTAGTGATGTTAAGGCCAAGTTTTGACATTTTTTCACGGTCAATATTTACCTGAACTTCAGGATTACCTGCTTCAACGGAAACGTTGATATCATTGGCACCCGGTGTTATTCTGAGCCTGTCGGCAAGTTTTTCCGCTTCGTCCATAATGACATCAAGGTCATCCCCGCTGATCAGGATTTCTATCGGAGAAGAACCACCGCTTGCCATACCGATCACACTGGCGTTAAATTCAATACCGGCAAACTTTTCCTGCAGATCTTTTTTGGTGTTAATCATATACTGCTCCGTGGCAATATGGCCGGGCCGCTGGTCTGCATCCTCTAACTCGATGGTGAGCTCAGAACGGTTTACCTGTCCCTGTCCGGTTGAGGCCATTCCGGTACTGGCTCCACCTACGTTGGCAAAAATATTTTTAACTTCAGGCTTGTTCATCAGATAGTTTTCAATATCTAATGTACGCAGGTTGTTTTCCTGAAGCGACGCGTTTTTATCAAGTTTGATGGTCAGCAGGAATTTTCCCTGATCGCCCTGAGATACAAATTCAGAACCGACAATACCCAGGCTCATTACCCAGCCGGTGGCGACGAAAAGCGCTACGATCATACCTGAAAAGATCAGTTTGTGGCTCAGTACCCAACCCAGGGCGCCTCGGTACCAGTTAATCAGCCTGGTAAGCTGGCCTTCAAACCATAGAAGGAATGCCTGAAAAGGATTCTTAGGGTCAAGATGTTCGAGCTTCGCAATTCTGGATGTTAACCAGGGGGTAAGCAGGAAACTTGCCAATAAACTCACCAGTGTTGAAAAAGCGACCGTTAAAGAAAACTGGCGGAGCAGGTCGGCGATAATGGAGTTTACCATCGTGATCGGTATAAATACCACAACAATTACGAGGGTAATAGCTACTACGGCAAAGCCGATCTCACTTACGCCGTCAAGCGTTGCCTGCCATCTGTCCTTGCCCATTTCAAGGTGCCGCTGTATGTTTTCAAGTACTACGATAGAGTCATCCACAAGAATACCGATTACAAGTGACAGCCCCAGAAGAGTCATCAGATTTAACGAATATCCCATCACATACATAAAAAGCAGAGCACTGACCAGCGAGGCAGGTACTGAGATCATTACAATAAATGCATTCCGGAAGCTGTGAAGGAACAGCAACATCACCACACCTACCATGACAATGGCCAGAAGGAGGTCGTGGGTTACAGCGTCTACTGACTGTAAGGTAAATATACTGCTGTCGTAGGCAATGGTGAAATTCAGTTCTTCATCGGCGTGCTCTTTTTCAAGTTGCGCTGTAATTTCCTGAATTTTCCGGCTGATTTCCACAGCATTGGCAGAGGTTTGTTTTTTTACGAATAAACCAATACCGTTCTTACCGTTATACCGGCTGATACTTTCCACTTCCTGCAGTCCGTCTGTAATGTTTGCTACATCACCCACTCTGACCGGGCTGCCCGAAGCTGAAGTAAGGATGACCAGATTACGGATTTCCTCAGTAGAATTAAATTTACCAGCCAGACGCAACGTCATGTTTTCAGAGGTGTTTTTTACTTTACCGGTAGGGAAGTCCATATTGGCCTGGTTAATGGCCTGTGTTACCTGTAATAAGGAAAGGCCATAATAATCCAGCTTATTGCCGTCAACCTCTACCTTGATTTCACGCTTTTCACCACCCACCATAATGATTTCGGCAATACCCGGAATCTGTTGCAGAACAGGAAGGTACTGGTCTTCCACTTTCTGGTAAAATACGCCACTGGGTAATTTGGACGTGGTCAGCAACTGCATAATAGGCTGGTCGCTGGGTGAAATTTTGGTAAGGGTAGGTGCTTCCGCGTCATCAGGAAGATCGCTTACCATTTTATTGACTTTCCGCTGTGTTTCATCCAGCATCATATCAACATCTACACCGGCTTTAAACTCAATAACTACAATGGAAGCACTCTCCAGAGACTTACTGGTAATGTTGTCGATATTGTCAAGACTGGATACGGCATCTTCAATACGCTTGCTTACTTCGGTTTCTACTTCTGAAGGCGCTGCTCCGGGATATAAGGTGGTTACGGTTACAACCGGCACCGAGAACTCCGGCATAAGCTCATAGCTTAACATCCGGTAGGATAGCAACCCGCCTAGTGTGAGTATCGAGAATAACACGATAATCATCGATGGCCGGTTGATAATGGTTTCAAAAAATTTCATAATAGCTCAGAGTTTAATTACCTTACTGAATAGTAACAGGTGTGCCGTTTTTAAGGTTAATCTGTCCGCTCACAACCACTTTTTCGCCTGGTTTTAAACCTTCAAGAATTTCATAATGTGTATTGGTTGTAACACCCAGTGTTACATCACGCAAAATGGCTTTTTCGTTTTCCACCACAAATACCTGAGGTTTCTTGGTTGAGCCTACAATCGCCTGACGAGGTATGGACAGACCCTGTTGCTTCAAATCCTGATTATTGGAAATACTTCCGTACATGCCTGCTTTTAAAGGATGGGCAGAAGAGTTAGGTACCGTGATTTCCACAGGATAGTTATGTGATGCATCACCTACGGCACTGATCAGCGTAACGGTACCGGGAAATTCAACTCCGGGATACAAATCTGTTGTAACCGGAATTTTCTGTCCTGTTTTAAAATTATTAATCGCTTTTTCAGGAATCTGAACCACCAGCTTCAGTGATGAAATATCCGTAATTTTGGCGATAACCGCGCCAGGGGATACCACCGTGCCTTTTTCAATCAGTTTTTGAGTAATGACACCTCCGAAAGGAGCACTGATGACGGTAGTGGCAATTTGTTTGTCAATCTGTCTGACCTGCGCCTGAACAGAGCGGATGTTGAGTTCTGTTTTTTCGATATTGACTGCCGGAGTTGCGTCGCCCTTAACCAGTGCCTCATAACGCTTCAGGTCGTTCTGATGACCTTCTATGGAGATAATCAGCGCTTCTTTCTGGAAGCGAAGCTGGTCATCGTCAATTTTAGCGATAAGCTGGTTGGAGCCTATTGCCTGACCTTCTCTGATCGGTAACTGAACTACTTCACCGCCAATCTGCGGACGGATTTCTATTTCACGGTTAGGTGAAAAAGAGCCCAGAAATTCGTGGTTTTGGGAAATATCTTCAAAGGTTGCTGTTGCTACTCCAACGCCCATTTTTTGATTAGGATCAGGTTGATAAACTTTAGCTTCAACCTTTTGCTGATTATCCATTAATTTAAAAACCGCCAGGCCACCCAGGATGATGATCAGAAGCGTTATCCAGATTTTTTTCATGAATTCTATAGTATTTGATAAGTTGTTCCGAATGATTTATTTATTGAGCAGATTACCGGTTGCTTTGTCCCAATCCAGTTCTGCGGTGCGTAAGCCTACGAGTGCTGCCAGGTAGTTGGTCTGGGTTTCACGTAAGGCATCCTCTGTTTGGATAAGTGTGGAAATGTCGGTAGTACCTTCTTTAAACTGTAGCTGTGCCTGCTGATAAACCCTTTCGGCAATCGCAATCTGATCCTTGCCTGCCTGCAGGTTTCTTAGCTGAATGTACAGTTTATTGCGGGCATTAATGATGTCCATCTGAATGGATTCATTGATGAGCTGCTGTTGAAGCGACAATTGCTCCTGCTGAATTTTAGTTTGTGAAAGTTTCGCTTTACGGGCATTACCGTCGAAAATATTCCAGTTTAACTGTACTCCGGCCCATCCGGCAGGTATACCTTTTGTGTAGCCGTTTTTTCCCGGATCGGAAAAGATAGTATAGTTACCCAATCCGTAAGCACTCAGGGTAGGTACAAATTCAGCTTTAATATTTTTTTGCTCCAGTATGTTCTGCTCCTTCTGAATGTCAAGTAGCAAAAGTTCCGAACGATTGATTTTCGGGTCATTAACAGTAGCGACAGTGGTGACCTCTGTATTAATCTTATCCTGAATCTTAATCTGCTCTTCCTGAGGAATACCGGCAAGGAATTTCAGCATATTCAACAACTGGGTATAGTCATTTTTAATCGCTTCAAGCTGGGTTTCCGTAGTAGAATAACTCAGCTGAAGGCGATCCACATCAATTTTCTGCCCCATCTGATTGTCATAACGCAGTTGAGCAATTTTGATCGTGCTTTGCAGCGAATTCAGGTTGTCATTAAAAAAGCTGATCTGCTGGGCCAGAGTCTGCGCATTGTAATAAGTTGCACTGACATTATAAGTAATGTCTTCCTTGGTACGTCTTATCTGAAGGGAGGTGGCATCTCTTCCCAGCCTGGCTGCTTTCAGTCCGATATTCAGAGAGTGGTTATACAGCACCTGCGTGACCTGCAGATTGCTTGAAAGATTCCAGGGTAAACCAAACCCGGCAGTTGAATATTCTCCTTCCGGCCCACCAAATGCCGAGAGAGGGATGACCTGTCCGGGTATTTTAATGTAGTATTTATAATCTCCTGATAGATTAACCTGAGGCAGTGCCCTTGCTTTTATTTCATCAATTTTGGCCTCTGTAGTTTTAGTTTCCAACTCCTGGCTTTGTATATCCAGGTTATAAGTAAGTGCTTTACTGATAAGATCGTCCAGGGTGAATGGAATATCCTGTGCCTGTGTACGGACACTACTTATGGAAATTGCGATGAGTATTGCGAATTTCGAAAATTTCATTTTTTGGATATTATTTTGATTTAAAAATATTTTTTAACTTTTTGGTTAAATTGCGATTAAAAAAAATCAGATTGTTTGTTCAGGGGTTAACAGATAGGTATTTATCATGTCAATCACGAGGTCTTTCTGCGCTGACACAAAATTGATAAAGTCCTTTTCCTGCATATTATAGCAATGCATCAGGATGGGTTTTGAGGCAAAATGGAATTTAATAGATGCTGAAATAATGGCTAATAGATGATTGGGATCAACAGATCTGATTTCTTTTCTTTCAATAGCTTCTTTCACCTGTGAGGAAAAGAGCATGAGAAATTCCTGCATTCTGGTAGGGGAAATTGCCAGAAGTCTTTTGAAATTTCTGTGCAACTCATTGTTAATGAAAATGGTAAGGTCCGGATGGTCAATATGTCGCTGAAAATCCAGATTGATAATTTCAATTATTTTTTCCCGGATACCGATGGGTTTATTCAGAATATTAATATTGCCTGCTAAATACAGCTCCGCATTTTCTGCGAATATTGTAGCAAAAAGGTTTTCCTTACTTCTGAAATAGTAATTAACCAAGGCTCTGTTAATACCTGACTCTTCAGCAATATCACGCGTAGTGGTACCATCAAACCCCTTTTTCAGGAAAATCTTTTGTGCGGCATCCTTAATACACTGTTCGGTGGAAATATTATCCTTGTTCATGGCGTTCTATAATTATAGCACAAAACTAATAGGTAGATTTTTATTATCCAAGAGGTTTAAACATTTGATTAAAATATTTTTTTCAGATTTATGATTTAGGTAGATTTTTTTTTAATTACACTTGTTATTTACGTAGTAATATTTGTACATTAGTGTAAAAGTAGATTAGACCCGACAAATCAGTGATTACCCAAAATCAGATCTTTGAAACACTATTAATTATTACACAATTCAAATTATGAAAAAAATACTTGTTGCCGATCCATATTCAATAGTTCGCCTGGGTATCAGGCAATTACTGAAAGAGCGATTTAAGGAAATCGAATTACTTGAGTCGCATAACCTGGAGACTTTAACTGCAATTCTGGATAAGGAGCCAATTGATTTGCTGATTCTTGAAATTAACATTTTATCAGGAAATCAGGTGAAGTCGGTGAACGCGTTAAAATCCAAATATAAAAACCTTAAAATTCTCATTTTTACCGGTATGGATGAGTCATTGTATGCGTTTCCTTTTATGAAAGCGGGTGCAGACGGCTATATTTCGAAAGAGACGGAAGATGATGAGACAGGCAGGGCCATTGATGCTATTCTGTATAAGGATAAAAAATACCTGAGCGAAGCCCTGAAGGACGAAAGTATACAGATGATGATAGGCTCCTATAAGTCACGCGGGCTTTCTACACAGGATCTTTCGGCCAGGGAAAAAGATGTTTTCAGGCTGTTGCTCAACGGGAAAGGGATTAAGGAAATTGGTTCATTGCTGAACCTGCATGTTTCCACGGTCAGCACTTACAGATCAAGGATTTTCGAGAAATACGGAGTTACCAATATTGTTGATCTTGTCAGAAGTGTGCGGGAAAGCGAAGAAGAAGGTAACTAAATTGTGACTTCTACATTTTGGGGAAATATTCTACATTTTATAACTATCAAATCAAAAAAGCCACTTTTCAGTGGCTTTTTTGATTTGATGATCCGGGATTTTACTTGACGGAAAAACTCCCTTCGCCAATATAATATCCTTCAGAATATAACTCTACTTTATAGTTACCGGACTTGAAATCGGTGGTCCGGTCATAAAGAATACTTACATCCTGATTGTTATTCCCGTAAGCTACATCTTTACTGAAAGTATAGGCAAGTTCCTGATTGTTGTAATCAAAAACACCTGAACCGGTACTGGTTTCTGATACTGTCGAACCGCTGGGATCCAATACACGCATATATATCGTTTTGGGTTCCTGTATGGTTAACGGATTTTTTTCCAGTATGAAATCCACACGGATCTTGTCCATTCTCTTGGATTTTACTTTTTCACCTTCACGGACTTTACCTTTAGAAGATACAGCATATACCTTTACATTACGGGCACGGAGTGCTGCTGCCTGATTTACTTTGCCTTCAAGTTCCTTGTTTACATTAGTAATACCCTGGATGGTATCGACGTAGGCTGTTCTGGTACTTTCAAAAGTTTGCTCCAGTTCAGTCTTGGTGGCAATCAATGAATCTTTCTGGGAAATCAGAGTCTGATTTTCAAGTCGCAGCAGCGCGATTTCCTTATCCTTTTCTGCAAGGAAGTTTTCATACTTTTTCACCTTTCCGGTTAAGGTATTGTTTCCTCTGCGTAAGCTGGCTCTGTCTGCTTCCAGTTCTGCTTTTATTTTCTTCAACTCAGCAACATCGCCTCCAAGTCCCTCTACTTCAGCAATTTTTTCATCAAGTTGTTTGGCAATAGAGTCTAACTTAATTTCTGCTGATGCTAATTCACTTACTCTGATCTCAAGATCCTGTTCTTGTTTTGTAGTAATATGCCGTTCCTGAAAATAAAGATATCCAAAGACAACGGCTAGAAGAGTGGTGATTACCAGACCTACCAGTAATCCCGTATTGTTTCTGTTTTCCATGTTGGTTAAAACGAATGGTTTGTTTATACCACATAGCATGAAAAAAGTATGCCAGAGTTAATAATTGCCTGCCTTGTTATTTGTATTATTCTGTTAATCAGTCTGATAAATTTACGGATGGCAGATATAAGACGAGTATGCTAACGTTTTATTTTACTGAATTCCTCATCGTCAGGCATGAGTGTTTCACCGGTAGGGTAGAGCAGGGTTTTGTCTTTATTGGCTATTTTACTGATATCAGCACTCACCGGATAAGCGTTGAACAGATCCCAGTCCTGTGCACGGAGGCACCGGTGCAGATCAGGAATACCTTTATGATGTAACCAGTATTGTTCAAAATCCGGTGGTAAAACCATGGGTGAACGATGGTGTCCGATGCGCGTAAGGAGCGGATTAGCGGGGGTTGTAATGATCGCAAAGGTACGTGAAATTTCACCTGTTTCCTTGTTTACCCAGTCTTCCCAGATACCGGCCATAGCAAACGGCCGTTTCCTGAACCGCGGAAATACCAGATAGGGCTTCTTAAGCTTTTCGAGAGCCGGCCCTTCAATAAATGCATCACAAATGACCAGGCAACGTTGATTCCGGATGGCATTCCGGAAAGAAGGCATGTTGATGATATCAGGGGTTCCCATGTAATCCGGATTGTTTTCAGGGTTTGATTTTCCTTCGAGCCGGGCATTAAAGAGATAAAGCTGTTTGTTGGAAAAGGAGGGAGATAAGCCAAAAGTGGCCATTTGTGCAATATCAGGGGTGTCGGAGCAGATGATTAATCCTTTTTCACCGGGGCCGATATTGATGAGAGGACCGGTGAAATCTACTTTTACCAGCTTAAAACGTCTGCTGATAATTTCGGCAATTGAAACTATATTATATCTCCCACACATTGTTATTGTCATTACGCCGGGAAATTACTACTTCTTTTGATGATTTAAAATGCGGGCTTCAGGTTATGCCTTCGGACAAAGGTGTGATTGATGGTCATCCGTCTGGCGGGCATGCTTATACCCTGGCCAGGGAGATGGCTGAAAAGTTTGGTTTGTCCGTAATTTTCCTAATATTCACCCCAGAAAAGAGTAAGCCATAAAAAATATCCGGCAGTGATTATGTATAAAACGATTACCATAGAGTTTAAAGCTGATCATCCGAAAGCCCGTGTGATGGTTGTTTATACCGGAGGTACTTTTGGAATGGTATACGATACGGTGGGTAAGCAACTGGTACCGTTTGATTTTACCTATGTGCTGGACAAGGTACCGGAGTTACAACGTATTGATAGTGAAATCACTTTTCTGTCGCTGCATCATCCTATTGATTCTGCAGAAATGCATCCGGGTATCTGGGTGGAAATCGGGAACATTATCGCTTCGCGGTACGACCAATTTGATAGTTTTGTGATTCTTCACGGAACTGATACAATGGCATATACCGCTTCTGCATTGAGTTTTCTGTTGCAATACCTGAATAAACCGGTTATTCTTACCGGTGCGCAGTTGCCGGTGGGTTTTGCCCGATCTGATGCAAGGGAAAATTTACTGACAGCGATTGAAATTGCTTCGGCAAAGGATGAATATGGTCATCCGGTGATATCAGAAGTCTGCATTTATTTTAATTCATTGCTTCTTCGTGGTAACAGGGCGAAAAAGAAAGAGACCTCCCAGTTTAATGCTTTTTATTCCGATAACTATCCTGTACTGGCCAATGCCGGTGTGTCCATTGAATATAATGGACCTTATATAGCACCGTATCGCAAGCACGTCTCTCTGGTTTTTCATAAAGAGTTATGTACAGATGTGGTATTTCTGAAACTGTTTCCCGGCATCAGCAAAAGTGTAACAGATGCTGTGCTTGGGATTCAGGGGCTGAAAGGTGTGGTAATGGAAACCTATGGTGCCGGGAATGCACCGCTCAGCAAATGGTTCCTCCGGTCTTTGGAGGCTGCCATTGAAAACGGGATTATTATTATAAATGTAACGCAATGTCAGGGCGGACGGGTCATGCAGGGACATTATGAAACATCGGCCCGGCTGGCGAAAATGGGTGTTGTCAGCGGGTCTGATATTACGGCTGAGGCGGCAATTACCAAAATGATGTATATTCTGAGTAAACAAAACCTGACACAGGAAGAAAAATCATATTATCTGTCACGTTCCTTGAGAGGGGAAATGAGTGAATAAAACCCGGACTCATATCTTGGTGGGGATATCCCCGGTTTTTGTTATTTCATTGTGAGCGCTGCTGTT
>JBEBXQ010000095.1:0-19895 GCA_040391535.1 Telluribacter sp.
GTTCGACAATATCAGGATCATCGTCAACTACCAGTACTTTTTGCATTGCCGAATTCCCTTGTACATTACTCATATTCAAAATTTCATTTTTGCTTAACATGACAAAGTTAGGTTGCGTGACCTTCACTTGAGGGGGACTTGCTGAATATTAACACAAATTTAATATACAGTTCACTCTTTAATTTACTGATATTCAGGAATCAAAATACATTTTTCTGATTTTAATCAACTATTTATTCCCTTTCCCTATCAGAAAGCTACGGTCACGCTATCCGGCTAAATCCGGTCTTTTCTATCTATTCTTCTCTTTTGTTCCTATTCTTCCCGATCAGATAATAAACCGGCACTCCGGTCAAAGCCAGAATCAGTCCGGGCCAGGTATAGCCGGGTTTGTAGATAATGAGCAATATACAAAACGCAGATCCCATCAGCATATACATCACAGGCAAGACCGGGTAGCCAAAAGCCTTATAGGGACGGGGGGCATCCGGTCGTTTCTTTCTGAGGATGAAAATTCCGGCGATCGTCAGCATATAGAACAGAACCACAACAAAAGAAATCATATCCAGCAGATCTCCGTATCTGCCGCTCAGGCTCCATATACCAGCGAATACACATTGTACCCAAAGGGCCGTTGCAGGTACGGAATGTTTATTAAGCTGGCCGGCACTTTTAAAAAACATACCGTCTTTTGCCATGGAATAGTATACCCTGGCCCCGGCCAGAATCAGACCATTGCAGCATCCGAAAGTCGCTACCATAATCATAACCGCCATGATCACCGTACCAGCCTGCCCGAAAATCGCATGTGAAGCAGCTACAGCAACGCGGTCCTTGTCGGCATGGGCGATATCATCCAGGGACAAAACCCCTGTATACATGAGATTGGTCAATACATAAATAACAGTTACAATCAGTGTTCCCAAAGCCAGACTCAAACCAATATTGCGCTGCGGATTTCTGATTTCTCCCGCTATAAACGTCACATTATTCCAGGCATCACTGCTGAAAATGGATCCCACCATAGCCGCAGCGATAGCTCCCAGCGCCACAGCCGTTGTGTAGGATGAAAAGCTGCCGTCTGTATTCAGATGCTGCAGCGTCCAGGTTGTTTCAGAATGCCAGTTCTGCTGCCAGATTTCAGATTCAATAGCAAAAAGTCCGAAAAACACCAGGCCCAGTAAACTCAGTAGTTTTGCCAGTGTAAATGTGGTTTGAATCAGTTTTCCGCTGTTTACCCCCCGGGTATTGATGATCGTCAGCAGCAGAATAATGACAATAGACAAAACCTGAGCGGGTGATACAGTCATAAAACCCAGATCAAGTAAAACCAGGTCCTCACTTAGCTGCGGAATGAGATAAGCGGTAAACTTGGCGAAAGCCACTCCTACAGCCGCGATGGTAGCTGTCTGGATAATAGTGAACAGGCTCCATCCGTAAACAAAGCTGACAAGCGGGTTATACGCTTCTTTCAGATATACATACTGCCCCCCTGCTTTGGGAAACATAGCGCTCAGTTCACCATAGCTCAGGGCTGCGGTCAGTGTCATAAAACCGGTAATGACCCATACCAGCAATAACCAGCCTGCACTGCCCGTATTCCGGACAATATCTGCACTGACAATAAAAATACCTGATCCGATCATGCTCCCAGCCACCAGCATGGTTGCATCCATTAATTTCAAGGAAGGTTTGAATTGGGTAGAATCTTTCATATAAGTAAGGATTCAGTAATAAAAGGGTTTGGATTATTGGTTGCTAATTTAAGTAGTAGAAACGGATTTTCCGTTATCTTCCGCGATAGGAGAGTTTAAAAACAGTTCGCTGCTCATTGGTGATCAGCAACTCATCCTGATTCAGATACAGGATAGCTTCTGTTTGTTTTCTGACCATTTTCAGACAGCCGGCAGGTGATTTGAAATCAATCTTACCGTTGCTTATATCAAAAAACAATAGTTTTCCATAGGTCAGCAACACGAATTCCTTGCCGTCAGGGCTTATATCCGCAGAGGTTACTTGTCCGTTGATGGTAATCTGATCCAGTAATTCAGCTATAAAAACACCCGGCTTTGCCGGAAGCCGGTATAGCCTGACCAGGCCTCCATTCATTTCAGGGGATTTTGTAAACAGATAGAGATAATCTTCTGAATAGAAAAAAGCTTCGCAATCTTCTCTGCCGGCAGGATTGCTTTCTGAGGGTTCATAGCTGAAATGAATCGTTCCGGTCAGTTCTGACTGATTATTGAGGATATAAATCTGAACACTTTCCCGGTTGAAACTGTTGTTGCCGGTATCGCCTATGTACAACTCCCCCTCACGTCCTGAGGATAAATCTTCCCAGTCATGGTTGGCAACATTCCGGATTTCCTTTGTATCCATTATATTGCCTGCTGAATTTATTTCAAAAAGATCTGTACCACCTCCGCTGTCATTTATCGTCCAATATGTATTTTTGTTACCGGTGAGCGCCAACCCAGAACTCTCTCCGATACCCTTTGAAAGTTTACCTGCTCTTTGAACCTGATATTTGGAATTAACTTTAATGAAATTGTTATCTTTCTTTTCAATAACACATCCACAAAGCGAGGTTTTCAGCAGAAACCAGACATAAAATAACTTAACCATGAACAGAATAGAAAATTCAACAAACAAAAGTATTCATTTCCCTTTCTATGTAAAACTTGCCTGTTCACTGGTTAGTATTATCTGCATCACTTATATATTATCGTTACTGGGTGATATTGTTGTTCCTATTGCTTATTCGGCCCTGTTTTCAATTCTGCTTCATCCGATCTGTCAGAAGCTCGAAAAATGGGGGTTTCATCGGATTCTTGCCATTTTAGTCAGTATTCTGGTTTTACTGCTTATCATTTCCGGGATTATCTTTCTGGTCTCTATGCAGATTTCAAAATTTGCCAATGATATCCCTACGTTCGTGAATAAGTTTGAAATCATGATCGAGCAGGCCCTGACATTAGGCGAAAGGTATCTTGACATCAGCAGAAGTGATCAGGTTTCGGAGCTCAAAAAGTATTTCGTCAATCTGCTGGGAGAAAGTAAAAATTTCCTTTTAGGCACCGTAGTAGCCACCACAGGTACGATTTCCAATGCTGCGCTGGTCCCCATTTATATATTCTTTTTCCTATTGTACCGCGACTTCTTCCGTATCTTCTTTCACAAAGCATTTAAGAGTGTCAATAATCAGGAAATTGATAAAATACTCCGCCGGATTTATTCGGTTATCCAGAGTTATCTTGTCGGGCTCATTCTGGTAATCGGGATTGTGGCTGCCCTTAATACAGTCGGGTTGCTGATTCTGGGTGTCGAGTACGCATTTTTCTTCGGTGTTTTTGCCGCCTTTCTGATTCTGATTCCTTATATAGGTATTTTTATCGGCTCCATCTTACCCGCTGTGATGAGCCTTGTTACACAGGACTCTCCCTGGCAGGCAGTGGGTATTATCGGCGTTATGGCTTTTGTACAGTTTCTGGAGGGAAATTTCATTACGCCCAATATTGTGGGATCAAAAGTCAGCGTTAACCCGCTGGCCGCGATTCTCGTGTTATTCCTGGGAGGAAAGTTGTGGGGAATTTCCGGTTTGATTCTGGCATTGCCCCTTACAGCCTGTCTCAAGGTGGTAATGGATGCCGTGCCCTCACTTGAGCCATTCGGATTTCTGATCGGAGATGCCGATGCCAAAGTATTGAAAGATGAACCTTTGATAGCCAACGACAGAAATCCTGTGAAGCGAAGGCCCAAGCGCAGAAAGAAACCGCGGACACCGAACCCTGCGGGGGATAATAACCCTGCCAAGCCTGATCAGCCGGCTGTATAAACAAAAAATGGCTTCCGGTTACCCGGGAGCCATTTTTTGTTTTGTTCAGGATCAATATTTACATACAATTTTATAGAAAGTATAACTTACCGAGAACCTCAGATAATGATACATATCTTTGGTGGACGGGTCTCCCTGAGCAGATGGGTTGAGGTTTCCGTCTGTATCCCCAAGGTTATCCAGAGAATCTGTAAATGTTTTCCGGCTGCCGAATTCAATGCCTACACTCCAGGGACGTTTTATCTGGTATTTAACCCCTACACCAAAAGGGATAACCATTCCACTGGTGGAATAACTGCCGGTTTTAGGGGACGGATTAAATAGCATATATCCCAACCCTCCGAATAAATAAGGTGTCCAGTTAATCGCGCTTCGTTTTTCAACATAATCCAGGAAGTTATACTCTGCTACCAGGCTACCTTCCATGACTGTACTCTTGAAGGAAAGGTTGCGCGCCTGATGCTGAGGATCATCGCTGAAACGATCTTCAGCCTTCACACCTCCTCCGGCAACTTCCGCTCTGAAAGTAAGCGGCTTGCTGATATTATACCTGAAAAAAGCACTTGCGGCCGGTCGCGAAAAACGAAGCTTGTATTGCTGCGTAAGATCACCGGTATAGTTCATTGTTCCCAGTCCTGCCCCTATTTCAATTTTCTGTCCGTAAGTATACAGATGCAGAAAGGAAAAGAGGGCAATCAGGAAAAGAGGTGGGTGATTCAATCTTGTAAACGACATAAACAGTTTATCGCTTTAGTATCTGATAGGCGGGCATTTGATCGGACTTCCGATAACGTAATGTACCGAAATCGTACCCAGTAAATAAGTATCAGCTCTGTTAGGTGTGCCACCTCTTTGTGTTCCGGGGGCACCTTCAGGAGAACCAAGATAGGCCGAACGGTCTTTTAGCTTACGGGCGGTTACTGCCTCCTGAGACCTGTTTGCCATCATCTGAGCTTCGGGAGTCAATAAAGCAGGATCAGCATAGCTTCCTTTCACGTCATCAAGGTAATCTGAAGTAGTGAATCTGAAACCCAGCTCGGCCGATACATCAAATCGTTCATTGATTTTATAACGAGCCCCGATTCCAAAGGGTATAGCCAGATTCACTACCGAATAAGGATCTTCATAACCCGGATTCCCCTGCCCTTCCGTATTAAGTGGCTTGAGTTTTACCCAATCACTTTTTGTATAGCCTTCCACACCTTCCGCGGGAAGCCTGGCCATCGGATTATGGGCGATCAGCCCGATTCCTGCAAAAACATACGGACTGAAAACCGGTCTCCGGTCAGAAGTTCTGTTATCCGGAATAATCTTAAAAATCCCGACAGCTGAAAATTCCTTTATATCGTTACGGAAATGCAGGTTACGATCAAGATACTGCACTACATTTCTCGGTCCTTTGATATTCATGGTATAGTCATCACCTGCAATCCTCGCCCAGGTAAAAGCAGCTCTTGCAGCCAGCCGGGGAGAAAAATGATAGGTATAATTACCGGTCACGTTCCACCTCATCATCCTGAAGGTTGAGGCGAAAGGCCTGCTGTAACCCGCCATATCACCATAATAACTGGCCGTACCGATCCCAAGCCCAGCAGTTGAATACGGAATAAAATGCGTTTTAAAACTTTGTGCATTCGATTCAAATCCGTTTACAATACTGATTGCGGCCACCAGCAGTGCGGATGGTATCCAATTCTTGATTCTCATTAAAAACCTCCTATTCATAAATTTTTCTGAAATTTCTGCAAAAGTAACCAGTTCGTTCCTAAATGACTGACAATTGTTGCAATTTCAACGCACAAATTATCAGTTTATTGGAATTGTCTATTTTTAATTTACGATGAAGTTCTTCACAAATAAGGAGGAAACCATAGTAAAAGTCTTATTTTTGTATGATATCGCCAAAGTTTGACATTTTTTATGATTTCCTGTAAAAACCTGCAATATTCTTACCCTTCGCAAACCTCAGTCCCGGCACGAATTCTGAATTTCCCGGATTTCACTTGTGAGAATGATGAAACGTTACTGATTCTCGGCAATTCAGGTCGTGGAAAAACAACATTACTGCACCTGATCGGCCTGATCCTGAAACCTCAGTCTGGCACCATTGTCATTGACCATCAGGAAGTACAGCAATTATCTCCTCAGGAATTGACGGCTGTCAGAGCTGCCAAGATCGGTATTATCTATCAGCGCCCGCACTTTGTAAATGCGCTCAATGTACTGGAAAACCTTCTACTGGCAAACTACCTGGCGTCCAAAAAAGAAAACAGAGAGCATGCTGAGTTTCTGGCAGAACAACTTGGTTTCCAGGATCACCTGAATAAGAAACCACATCAGCTAAGTCTGGGAGAACAGCAGCGGGTAAGCATTGCACGCTCGCTGATCAACACTCCTTCACTGTTACTTGCTGACGAACCCACCTCCAGCCTGGATGATGAAAACTGCAGCCGGGTGATTGATTTACTAAAAAAGCAATCCGGTAAAATAGGTGCCAGCCTGGTAGTAGTGACCCACGACCAGCGGCTCAAAAATGAATTTTCAAACCAAATTACGTTATAACCCTGTCAGGAATGAATCTGTTAAAAATCAGTTGGTCCAACCTGAAAGATAAAAAATCAGCCAGCACGCTGAGTATTTTGCTTTTATCTCTCGGCATAGGACTCATTTCACTGCTATTACTGCTCAATCGTCAGCTGGATTCGCAGTTTAAAAAGAATATCAAGGGCATTGACATGGTAGTGGGCGCGAAAGGCAGCCCGTTACAATTAATTCTGTCCAGCATTTACCAGATCGACTCCCCTACGGGCAATGTAAAACTGGATGAAGTAAATTCCCTGAGGAGTAACCCATTCGTCAAAACGGTAATACCGCTTTCGATGGGCGATTCTTATCGCGGTTTCCGGATTGTGGGTACCACAGAAGAATATCCCGCGCATTTTGAAGCTATGGTGAAAACTGGTGACCTGTTCAGCGAAGTGCTTGAAGTGACTGTCGGAAGTAAAGTAGCGGAAAGCGCCGGACTAAGCATTGGTGATACATTCGAAAGTTCGCACGGTCTGGATGGTGCAGGTGATACCCATGGTGACAACAAATATGTAGTAAAGGGAGTATTTGAGCAATCGGGTACGGTAATTGATCAGTTAATACTGACCGGTATTGAAAGTATCTGGGCTATTCATGATCATCCTGAAGAAGAACACACCCATGACGACAATGAAGCAGCGCATCACCATGGTGAAGATGAAGAACATAGTCATGATGAGCATGACCATCACCATGAAGAAACCGCAAAAGAAGTAACCAGCGCACTGATCACCTTCCGTAATCCGATGGGATTGATTGCGTTACCGCGGCAGATCAATGAAAACACCAATATGCAGGCCGCATTGCCCAGCATAGAAATCAACCGGTTATTTTCACTGCTTGGTGTAGGCATTGACACGCTGAAAGCAATTGCCCTGATCATCATTATCATTGCGGGCATCAGTGTGTTTATTTCTCTTTACAATTCACTGAAAGAACGGAAATATGAAATGGCCCTGATGTTGTCCATGGGAGCCACCCGTCTACGGCTTTTCCTGTTATTATTATCAGAAGGCCTGATTCTGGCAGTGATAGGATTTCTGACCGGTATTGTCTTAAGCCGGATAGGCATGTATTTCTTTAATCTGGCAGCGGAAAAGGATTACCATTATTCAATGGCCAATTTCAGTGTATTACCGGAAGAGCTCACTTTACTGGCCGGGGCCCTTCTACTTGGAATACTGGCAGCCCTTATTCCATCGTTAAGCATATACAGAATTAACATTTCCAGAACTCTGGCAGAAGATTAATTGTTATATTCGTTCCGGAAACCAATCTTTTTTATTGAAAACCACCTGAATGACAATGAAAATAAGAAAAATATCTTTCCTTCTCATCCCGTTTGCTGTACTGGCATCTTTTGTAGCTTTTGCATTACCTGCCAAAGTCACCTGGGATATGCTTCGCGATGTTTCTTTCAAAAAGAAATGGTATGAATCCGAAAAGATTTATATGCTTTATCCAACATTCGGGGGAGAAGTTCAAAAGCTTAAAGATCAGGAAATCACCATCACCGGGTATGTTTTACCGGTTGATCTGGATGCCAATCTGTATGTGCTGTCTGCGTTTCCTTACAGTTCCTGTTTTTTCTGTGGTGGCGCCGGTCCTGAAACAGTAATGACACTGAATATGAAAAATAGTTCTCAGAAATTCAAAACCGACGACAGGCTTACTTTTAAAGGTATACTGAAGCTTAATGCCGACGATATTTACCAGATGAATTACATCCTGGATAACGCAGAGGTTTCTAAATAACTGATACCTGAGATTTCATTGAAAAAAAATCCCTTTACAGTCGCCGACCGTAAAGGGATTTTTCATGTAAAGGGTATCATACACCACAGCCACCGCCGGAAGGCATTTACAGAAAAATGCTTTTTCATTGAAATGCATGCATATCTTTGATTTTTCCATAAAAATTTGAATAAATAATGTAAATTTCGCCCCGTAAATTAACAGGGACCTTTTCCATTTCGACAAGTAAAGCTTATGCAGTACCTCAACTCATTTGATTACACTATCTTTTTTATCTATTTCATAATCGTTGCCGGGTATGGCTACTGGATTTACAACCGAAAAAAAGCAAAGGAAGCTTCTACCAAAGATTTCTTCCTTGCCGAAGGCTCCCTTACCTGGTGGGCTATCGGAGCTTCACTGATCGCTTCCAATATTTCTGCTGAACAGTTTATAGGCATGTCGGGAAATGGCTTTTCAATGGGACTGGCTATTTCTACTTATGAATGGATGGCAGCGGCTACACTCATTGTGGTGGCAGTTTTCTTTATGCCTATCTACCTGAAAAACAAAATCTATACCATGCCTCAGTTCCTTAATCAGCGGTACAACCCCACCGTAAGTCTGATTATGGCTGTTTTCTGGCTTGGGCTATACATACTGGTTAACCTTACTTCGATTCTGTATCTGGGCGCTCTGGCTGTTTCCGGTGTTTCAGGGCTTGATTTTCAGCTCTGTATGTGGGGGCTTGCCATATTCGCTATCATCATTACCATTGGTGGAATGAAAGTAATTGGTTATACGGATGTTATCCAGGTTTTTTTCCTGATCATCGGTGGTTTGGCTACTACTTACCTGGCACTTAATCTGGTATCTGAACAGTTTGGTCTGGAAGGATTAATGAATGGTTTTAAACTGCTGACCGAAAATCACGATAGCCATTTTCATATGATATTTGAGCAGGGACAGATGATTTATGAAGGTGGCGGCGGAGAAAAACAGGATGCCTATATGGAATTACCGGGTATAGCTGTTTTGATAGGTGGTATGTGGATCGTCAATCTGAATTACTGGGGATGTAACCAGTATATTACGCAAAGGGCATTAGGCGCAGACCTGAAAACGGCCCGCAACGGATTGCTTTTTGCAGCCTTCCTGAAATTACTGATGCCTTTGATTGTAGTACTTCCTGGTATTGCTGCTTATGCACTTTATAATCAGGGATTGTTTCAGGAAGAAATGACCGTTAACGGGAAACTCGTAGCTGATAAAGCCTATCCGGTCTTGCTCAATCTTTTACCCTCAGGATTAAAAGGGCTTTCATTTGCGGCACTCACCGCTGCGGTTGTGGCTTCTCTGGCCGGGAAGGCAAACAGTGTATCCACCATTTTTACACTTGACATTTTTAAACAATATATCGGCCCCAATAAGTCGGAAAAAGAACTGGTCTTTATCGGCAGAATTTTTATTGTAGTATCAATGGTTCTGGCCATTCTGGTGTCCCCTTATATGGGTATCGATAAAGAAGGAGGTTTCCAGTTTGTGCAGAAAATGACCGGACTACTTTCTCCCGGGATTTTCGCGTCATTCGTGATGGGCTTTTTCTGGAAGAGGACCAACTCCGCAGGAGCCCTGTTCGCTATTGTCGGTGGCTTTCTGATTGCCCTGGCCATGCATAATAACTGGCTGCCGTTCGCTGAATGGGATCAGGTACCTTTTATTAACCGCATGGGTTGGGTATTTGTGATTTGTGTGATGGTGATGGTCATTCTGGGATATGTGTTACCGGATGAGAAAAAAGGATTAAAAATAGATACATCCATGTTCAAAGCACACACCAGCTTTGTCATCGGGGCTTTGATTGTTATCGCTATTATTGCTTTCCTTTACGGCTATTTCTGGTAAAATCAGGAAGGCAGTAAGTGCAGCCAGGAAATAATAATCAGGAAAATCCACGGAAAATATTTCCGTGGATTTTCTTTTAGGGTCAGTCCCGACAGGCAACCCGTAATAATCAGAAAAGTAAAGGGGGACAGCAAACGATAGCCAGGTGCATCAAAAGGACTGAATAAACGCAATACAAAAAGAAAAATCAGATAGCAGAAGGCCATGCTGATAAACGGGCGGGCAGCCTTTACACAGAAGGACAAATCCATCTGCTTTATACTTCCGCTTTTCAGGATGATGACACACCAGACCGTCTGAAGGATTATTCCCGAAAACGACAACCAGTCAATTCCCTGACCATTTATATCCCTGATCAGTAGTATTTCATTGATCAGACCTATCATAAACAACTTCGTCGTTTCCGTCAAAGACGTGACTTCCGTGAATCTGCTGCCGCCATACGGTTCACCGCTTTGGCTGTAATTATTCCACAGGATCAGCAGGAATACCATTGTTAAGCCCAACGCAAGTCCTGTATCGGTACGACGGCTTCGGAGAGTGATATTTCCAGGTGACAGCAACAATACAGGGACAATAAAAATACCGGCATAGCGGACCATGATCAGTAAGCTGCCCAAACCAAACAGCAACCATCCGCTCCTTTGCCGGTCCCGACTATAATAATAACACCAGATGAATAGCAAAGAAAGGAATAAAGGCTCAGACCAAGTGTGAACCCATAGTTTCAAAGCTATACCTGAGCATAAGAATGCCCCAAGAATGACGACAGCTCCGGGGGAAAATTTTCTTTGAAAAAAGTATATCAGTAATCCTGAAGCCAGCCAGTTCACTACTTTGGAAGCCCATAAAACTGAAACCTGAAAAATAAATGCGATACCTGCCATGCATAAGCTGTAGCCCGGCGGGAAATAGCCATTCCAGATCCGTTGATCATCTTCCCTGATCACATAGCCTTCTCCATCAAGAAGAGCCTGCGCTGATGACAGATAATATCCGGAATCAACAGTTGTGTAATGATTGGGATTTACAGTGGCTAACGTAAAGATAGCTGTACCTTGAATCAACCATAAAACAAATGCCGGTTGCCAGTTTTCAAAAGCAAAGAAAGTAGCATAGCGCCCCATTTGCACAGGGTTGGTTTAGTGTGTGTAATACCGGCATCGTCTGAATCAGGCCGGATTATTTCATAAAATGGTTAATCTGTTTTCAGATGATACCATTCAATATCTTTCAATGGAGTTCTGCGGGCCACACTTTTGGTGGGTGCATAGTATTTTTCAAGATAGTCAAGGACAACTGCTTCCGTATCTCCCAGCTCCCATAAATTATGGTTGGCCTGCATCCACCTGATTTTCTGTTGCCAGCCGTTCCGTGTAAAACGGTTTGCCCGGATCAATTGGGAGGAGTGACAGACGGTTGCACACTGCGCTTTTACCATATACAGATTTTCATCCACAATCAATCCGGATTCCGGGTCAGTTTGTAAGGTATCTGCTGTAACGGACTGAACTGACAGTACAGGTATATTTCTTTCCTTTTCTGAAAGCATCCCTCCTGCCAATCCTGCAAGTCCCAATACCCAAACCAGTACAATTTTCATAATTAATATCTATTCTACTTTAACAGCGATCCGTTCACATGCATTATTCAGATAACCTCCCGGATTCCACGCAGGAGCCAGCATAGGCTGACTGACCCCTTTTTCATCAACAGCCCGCACCCACACTTCGTAATACCCTTTCTGAGGAAATTCCTGATGTATATTCCAGTGCTGCCAGGCCAGGCGGTTCTCGGGAGCCTCCAGTTTACACTGATTCCAGGTAGCACCGAAGTCTATAGACACAAAAACTTCCCTAACTTTAAAATCTCCTGCCCATGCATGACCGCGCAGTGCTAATGGTGTACCTTCCTTGATAATCGCCCCGGATTTGGGATAGGTAATGATCGACTTCACCGGCATGGACTCAATAATCCGGTAATTGTCTCCCTCAGGTTTCAGATCCTCTCCGGGCTGAACAGGATTTACCGGTAATTTATAACTGTGTCCTTCCATTTTTGCGCCGTCATGCACGATATTCCTTACTGAAATCTTTGACAACCATTTTCCTGAAACCGATGCCGGCCAGCCCCCGATCACCAGTCTGAGCGGGTATCCGTGAAACTCAGGTATATCCTGTCCGTTTACAGCCCAGGCTACCAATGTTTCATCTTCCAGTGCTTTATGCATGGGCACACCTCTCGAGATAGCAGATTTGGAGGGATCCATACTTAAATGCTGATCCTTTCCATAATATCCGATATAGACAGCATCATCCTTAATGCCCACATCCTGCAAAATATCCTTCAGCCGCACACCCGTCCACTTTGCACAATGCACAGCACCCTGCCCCCATTGATTACCGGAAGCAGGCGGATCATAGCCGGAACGGCCATTTCCTCCACATTCGAGCACAAGCTGATAGGTGTGATGCTTAAATTTCTTCCTGAGGTCGTCTAAAGTATAGGTTTTTGACGTCTTTACAGATTCTCCGTCAATGGTCAGCGTCCAGGTTTTGGAATCCATTTTTTCCGGAATCAGACCATTATTACGAACAAACATTTTTTCAAAAGGCGTAATCCTGTCGTCCAGTAAATGTAGGGGTGTCTCAATATTCCAGGGTTTATTCCCCTGAATAATCAGACCTTCTGCTTTCCCTTTCAGCGCATCTTCTTCTCCGAATACCAGGGGCGTATAACCGGCGGGTATATTTTCAGCAAAAACATATTGCGAAGACAATCCGGCTACCAGCGCTGCAGCACCTGATTTTTTCAGGAATGCTCTTCGGTTAACTTTTAATTTCATTCAAAAAAGATTACAAACGGCTATTTCAACTTCCCAAATGTATTAAAATATCAACAACCGAAACCTGATTTATTTCAAAATTTCCATATTTCCGTTAAAAAATACCGACCAATTTACCCGACTGATAGTATTTCTTTTCAGGGAATCCCGCCATGTCTGTTGTTGATGTAACTGACAATTTATAAATATAGGTAGCGGAGCTGATACCTGCAGGTTTCCAGATAATATCATTCACACCCGGTACGAGATCCTGAGTTATGGTGTCCACTTTTTGTCCCTGCGTATCATAGAATTCTATAAAGCCCTTCAGAGATCCGGATTTCCCGATAACCTGTATCCGGAAGGTAGCCTGATCTGAAAACGGATTGGGCATGACCACTACTTCTGAGACAATGATAGGAATATAATCTGCGGGATCGATCATGAATGTTATCTCATTATTATCTTCCAGTTCTTCTTTGACCTGATCATCCGGATCCAGATTGATCTGTATCTTCACTGGTTCCGTAGGCTTCATTGCTGTTACCGGAATACCTGACACAACGGCATCTTTCAGAGAAATAGACCTGCGCATCCCCTCGTCATGATACAAAAGTACTCCATCTTTACTGACTGATATCCTGACTGTATAATCTCCTTCCCAATACCTTCCGGAGTTCAATGCTTCAGCGGCAACAAACAATGTATCAGACCTGAAATAAACGGAAGGTTCTGTACCTGTCCATTGCAGATCCGGTTTGGTTGCGGGGAAAATCCGGATAGCGGGATCTCCCTGCAGATTCATCTGTTGAACGGTAATCACATCCGTAAGCCATGGGAAACGGTTCAGGTAACGGGTGGCAGCTTCTTTCATGATGATCCCGAAAGGCATTGATATAAAACCGGCATCGGCCAGGGTTTCATACAAAGCATCCGTATAACGTTTTAAACCCGGCGTGGCTCCATTATGAGAATGAGCCACAAATAATACAGCACCACGCTCAGGCGCATTGATCCAGTCAGTACTTAAAGTTATTCCCCGGAAGTACATATTCCCCATCGCACAGCCGTTCACCCAGAAAGCAGGAAAAGCCGGACTGTTCATAAAGCCATTCTGTATATCCGAAGCTCTGCCGAAATCAAGATCAGCCTGATTCAGCGATGAATGCCCGAATGCCGTAACCAGGGCGACTCCCTGGTTAACGAAGCCGGAGATATCGACTTTTTCAACTTCGGCCTCTGTTTGTTTTGATTTTGACTCCACCTCTAGTCCGACCGAACTATCCGTTATTCTGTCTGCGAAGGCAGCTGTATAAGACCTGAAAATCTCCCTTTCTGCCACAGAATGTCCTCCACTCAAATGCAGTACATTTTTTCTCCAGATGGCTGAATTTGCCTCCGACTCCATCAGGGTGACCTTCTTCAGATAGGCCGTCACTTCATGCGGACTACTGACAAACAATCTTCCGATTCCCACCATAGGAAAGGGATTTTCCGTTGAAGTCATTCCCAGAGACATATCCGAACCCGGCCAGCCCGCATTCGGGATCAGGTCTTCTTTCCAGCCATTTTTCAAAAACCGGACCGTCTGCGGATCCTTTGATCGTCCGATCAGAAAAACCAATTGCAGCCTGCCGTAATCTGTCATCAGCCGAATCAGGTTTCTGATCGCCTGCGGACTTCTTTCTCCGTAATGAAAACGGTCAAATACTTCATCAATATTCATCACCAGCGTGCGGTAATTCCCACCTGCGGCACTGCTCCGGTATTCAGCATAGGTTCTGACCGGATCATCTCCGGTAACCGGATCTGTTCTTAAAAGCGGGTGCGTAATAATAAGGAACTCCGTTTTCAATAATGACCTATCCTCAAATTCAACCATTTTCAGCATATTCACTGTCAGCGTATTGGCTACTGCCAGTACTTTTCCATCTGATTCAGCCAGAAAACCGTTGACATTAATCTCCTTACAATGGTAAGGATCAGTAATGTTGAAATAACGCACATTAGTAAGGTCATGTGGTAACTGACTCCCTTCCGGAGGGATTTTCGAAATCAGGTACTGGCTCTCAAATTCTTTCAGGGTATCAGTACGTTGCGGGTAAATCCACTGCATTTTCATAAGAGAAACACCACCCCCGGTCGCCGTAAGCCTCCACCTTAGCGTAATTCCATGCGCTTCATCCGCATCTCCTGCTTCAAAATTCAATTCAATTTCCTTGGTCTGAAAATTCTCCCACGTTATCTCACCCCCTTTCCGATAGAACTCCCCGGCCCTGGTGTATATTATTTCAACCTGATGCTTTCCGGCTTTCCTTCCCATAAAAGTCAGGCGAGCTGTGGCCTGCTGAATATGGTCAGCAGACAAGTGGCGGAAAGGTAATGAAATTTCCTGCCATCCGGTGTCTGTTTGTAAGGGTCCGCAATACCCCTCACCCTCGTCATAAGTGGTCAGAATCACTCCGTTTTCATAAGTGGCACCCATGGGGTAAATATTCCCGGCGGTATACTCCTTTGTCAAAACAGTGGTTTCTTCACAGAAAAAATAAGGCTGTACCTTTTCATTGCCCGGCCACCCGTTTAGCTGCTCTATCCGCTTTCCTGTTGTAGTGCCATAGGTAAGAAAATAGGCCGCGGTATCAGCATACAGGCTTAAGAATGTTTGCGGCTGAGCTGCAGCAGAAATATATAGTGAAGAATCTAAGGCTCCGTCATTCTTTTCCCCGTAAAATTCCACTCCGGAAAACCTGCCTGTCTCATCCCATATTTCCTGTAAAGCCAGTTCCCTGCCCCTCCTGAAAAGCTGCAGATACCGGATACTGTCACTATATACCGGAAATCCCGCAGACGCTAATTGGCTTGCCGGACAATGGTACCAACCGGTTTCAGTAACGGACATTTTTATAAAGTGCTGTCCGGGTTTATACCAGGAGTCAGGTGCATCTGACCGGGCAATGCCGGAGAAAGGAACGGCCATTACCGCAACCAGCAGTAAATAACTGATTTTCATGCGTGTTATAGTGTGTTGTGTGGTTTACAAACATAAAAAACAACACACTTAAAACCAAGTCTCTGTCGTGATTTCCAAATAGTTACAGGTAAAATAAAAAAATATTTCATATAGTACCTTGCATAACAAAGTACCTTTTCTTACCTTTGTCAGGTCTTATCATTACTATGAACCAGGACATACTGTTAGCCGTGATATGTTAATGACAACCCGGGTTGTTAGAACAACTGAAAATTTTACATGTGTAAGAATTTATGAAGATTGAAAACGCACAAGTGCAGATGCGAAAAGGGATTCTGGAATTCTGTATTCTGCACATTATCTCCCGCGGAGAAGTCTACGCTTCCGATATGCTGGAAGAGCTGACACTGGCCAAAATCGTTGTGGTTGAGGGAACCTTGTACCCCCTTTTAACCCGCCTCAAAAACTCCGGCTTACTTGACTACAAATGGGTCGAATCCACTTCCGGACCGCCCCGTAAATACTATATTCTGACTGAAGAAGGAAAGGAATTTCTTGCCGCTATGCAGGAAACCTGGAATGATCTGTCCAGTTCAACTGACGCTATTATCCGAAAAACGAATGAATCAGCTTCAGCATAACTTAACCGACCAATTCTAATCGAAAGAGCATCTTATAGAATCCATGAAAAAGACTATCAGTATCAATATTGCAGGCGTTGTCTTTCACATAGAAGAAGACGGTTATAGCAAGTTAAAAGACTACCTGGCTTCCATCCACAGGTATTTTTCTTCCTATCCGGACAGCAGTGAAATTCTTTCTGACATTGAGGGGCGTATTGCCGAGCGCTTTCTTATCAAACAAAAAAATGAAAATAAGCAGGCAATAGCTTTTGAGGACGTCGAAGAGCTGATCAACGCCATGGGAACCGTTGCTGACTTTGCAGCCAACGAACAGAATGTTGATTATCTTGAAGATGACGAAGACAGCTTTGGGTATACCGGGAAAGCAGCTGAAGGTCATTCAACCGAAGCACAGCAGGAAAACGCCGGACAAATACCTCCGCGGGATTCGTCGGCCGGCGGAAAAACAGGAAGCCTGTACCGTGACCTTAAACGCAAGCTCATCGGTGGCGTTGCGTCGGGCCTTGCTCATCGTTATTCGGTTGATCCGCTCTGGATAAGGCTCATCTTTATTTTTCTTGTGATCGGATTTCCGACTCTGGGTAGTGCAATTCACTTTGATCAGCTGGGGAGCCTTAGCGGTATTACGCTAATTGTTTATATAGCCATGTGGGTGGCTTTTCCCGGATCTGTCGCTTTGGAAGATGACCAGAGTATAAAAAAATATTACCGTAACCCTGATCAGAAGGTCATTGGCGGAGTTGCTTCCGGCCTTGCTTCTTACTTTGGAATAGATACCGGATTGACCAGGCTGCTTTTTGTCCTTTCCGTTTTTTTCTTCGGAAGTGGTCTTATTATATACATCATTCTCTGGATCATTGCGCCCTCAGCCAACACACTGACCGAAAAAATGGAAATGCAGGGACAGCCTATTACTTTATCCAATATTGAAACCAATATTAAGGAAGGGCTCAACCTGAAAGATGATAACGGTGAAAGTAATACACTGGCGCAGCTGCTGTTATTACCCTTCAAAGCCATTGCCCTGTTTATTGGTTTTCTGGGAAAATTGTTCAAAGGCTTGGGTCCGATCGTCAGAATAATCGTTGGGTTAATCCTGACACTCACATCGGCCGCATGCATTCTGACACTTATTTTTGGCGCGAGTATCGGGTATGGTCTGAAAGATGTTATTCCCTTCGGCTCTGTGGTTCCTACACTTATCGTAGGAGAACTGCCCGGCATTCTGCTTTTGAGCGGATTATTCTTTATGATCATACCGGGAGTAGCATTACTGCTGCTGGGATTGACGCTTCTTGCCAATCGCACCATTGTAAACAGTTCCATCTGGTTATCACTGCTGGGCATATGGTTCATCTCCCTGCTTGGTGCAGTGATCGGCGGCTCTTCGTTTTCGAAGAACTTTATCAGGACCAGCGAATCCCGTACTGAGGAACAGTTTTCCGTTAAAAAAGGAGTTTTAAAACTTGACCAGCGAAAAACAAACAGTTCGTTTCCTTACGATTATGCATTCGTTAGCCTTAAAGGATATGACGGAGACAGTGTTTTACTCAATAAGGTAACTTCTGCCAAAGGAAGAACTATTGAAGACGCAATGGAAAATGCCACGGCATTCCAATATCATGTCTCCCTGCAAAAAGACTCTATTCTTACTTTTGACGACCGGTTTAATTTTAACGAAGGAGACTGGTACAGAGCCCAAAGGATGAATATGACCCTTAGTATCCCCTATGATTATCCGTTTGCTATGTCATCTGTTTTCTTTTTTGACAAACTGGCCAATTACCATGACTGGAAACATAAAAACCTGAAAAAATATGATATCCGCCACAGGGATCTCAACTGGGATCAGTTAAGATGGGTGGTTTCAAGGGACTCCGGACTGGTATGTCTTAATATGTCTCAAAAATTCCTCCTGCCTGAAAAAGAAGTTTTTGAAAACGACAACGCGGGAATTGGTGAAGATAGCAATCCTGATGTATGGTATTCCAAAGGTGCGTTTATCAGGGATGTAAATGCTGGCAATTTTGATAAAATAGATGTCAGCGACAGTTTCGTAGTGTTGATCAGAAGAGGAGATGATTTTCATGTGCAGATAGACGGAGACGAGAAAGATGTCAATGAGGTGTCGGCAGAAGTCCGTGACAACAAACTCCATATCAGCATGAAAAACAATTTCAGCCTCAATACTATTAACCGGAAAAAAATCGGAGTGGAGATTACCGTACCGGATCTCAGAGAAGTAATCTTTACAGGAGCTATTCAGGGACGTATTGATGGGTTCAATAACCTCAGCAGCCTTTCTCTGATTACAACAGGGGCCTGTCATACCGAAATTTCCGCAACGGTTGAACAACTCACCACTGAAGTTGCGGGAGCCAGTCATCTTTCACTGACCGGATATACCAGAAACTTCAAAGCCGAAGTCTCAGGCGCCAGCCATCTTAATGCTGAAAAAATGATGATTACGGAAGCAGAAGTCAATACTTCCGGGACAAGCCATGCTTCACTCGGTAAAATTGAAAACCTGAAATCAAAATCTACCGGTGTAAGTCAGATAGAAAGTAAATAATAATTTCCAGCTGCCGGATATAGTAGAAAAGTTATTGGAACGGTTTTTGAGGATAACCTCTAAGGAATAGTTATCCTCAAAATCTATGACACCATCTCGTTTTTACCTGACAATACTTCTTGCCTTTCTATCCTCATTCTGTTACGCTCAGCAGAAAAAAGTTTTCATCTCTTCAAAGCCGTTGCCATCAAGCGGGATTTTATCTGCAAACGGGGGATTAGGCGTTGCTTATTACACGGGCGATTTATCTGACGGAATCAATATGTCACACCTGGGACTGGGGCCCATGCTGGAAGCCGGACTGCAATACAGACTGGCTGACCATTTCAGTATCAGAGGCGGCGTAAGATTATATCAGGTATCTGCTGAGCAAAAACACTCCCGGAATTTTTCCGGAAACCTATCCTTCCGTACCACTAATCCCGACTTATATATAGCAGGCCAGGCTGATCTTATTGCCTTTACCAGAGAGCCGCGTTTCAATCCTTACCTTTTTGCCGGAGTAGGATTTACGCATCTTAACCCCAAAGCCAAACTCGATAACCAGTGGCACCCGCTTGCTCCGTTAACCACTGAAGGTATCACCTATAACCGTATACCGCTTATTATTACCGCCGGATTAGGCGTACGATACAGAGTCAACGACCGTTGGTCAGGCGGATTGGAGATAACCAACAATTTTGCCCAAACTGATTATCTCGATGATGTGAGCACTTATTACCCTGATCCTGCCCAGTTGCCCAATGACCTGTCACGAAGACTATCCGACCGCAGTCCGGAAATCGGATTACCTGCTCAGGAACCCGGGCATATCAGAGGTAATC
>JBEBXQ010000096.1:0-19670 GCA_040391535.1 Telluribacter sp.
GGATTGACCTGCGGGAGAGGAATCAAGGTCAATGACTATCTGCAAAGCAGTGATCCGTCTATTTTCGCGATGGGTGAAATTGCCGAACACCAGGGTAAACTCAATGGTATTACCGCTGCTGCTGAAATGCAGGCAGATATCGCAGCCCGCTATCTGGCCGGTGACCTGACCAGTCTTTACAAAGGATCCGTTTCCATGAACATTCTCAAATTTGCCAATATGGATCTGTGTTCGGTAGGTATTCCGGAGGTTCCTGTAAACGGAGAGGGTTATGAAGAAATCCTATTTATTGACACTTCACAACTCTATTATAAAAAATGCATTATCCATAACGACCGCCTGGTAGGCGCCATTCTGATGGGTGATAAGTCAGAATTCGCAGAATATAAAAGCCTGATTGAGGATAAAACGGAGCTTTCAGGAAAACGACGGGAATTGCTGAGAGGGAAATCCGGTAAAAATGAACCACTGGGAGAAATCGTCTGTTCCTGCGGGAATGTCGGTAAGGGAAATATTACCCAGGCACTACAGGGCGGCTGTACGGAGTTCAGGCAGCTTTGTCAGCAAACCGGTGCCGGAATAGGATGCGGAAGCTGCAAACCGGAAGTAAAAGCGATGCTGGATGAATTTATGAGCGCTGAGGTAACCGTCTGAAACCATGCCAAAAAACAAATGCGTTTAGATGACAGCAAAACGAACGAATACTATACTTTTACCTGATATTTTTGGGAATAGGTACCAATAACCGGAAGACAACAGATGAAAAAAACAGATCTGGTACGGGTTTTTGTGAAAGGAGGCATTATTTCTCCCGGTGATTTCCTGAAAACCATTCTTACTGCGAATGAACTGGGTACCAGTTATATTTATCTGGGCTCCCGGCAGGATATTCTCTTTCCTCTCAAAAACAAAAACCTGCAAACCCTGGCCGATACTTTTCAGGCCATCAATACCAATTACGACACCGATGGCGAACAGTTTCACAATATTGTTTCATCGTATACAGCGCTGGACGTGATGCCCACCACCCATTGGCTCGCATCTCACACCTATCATTACATTCTGGATACATTTGATTATAAGCCCCGCCTGAAAGTCAACATCACCGATCCGGTGCAAAGCCTGGTTCCGTTATTTACCGGAAATATCAATTTTGTGGCCTCTTCACAGGAAAATTACTGGTATCTCTATCTCCGGTTTTCTGAAATAGATGCCAAACCCTGGTGTGCACCTGAACTGATTTACGGATATGACCTGGCCAAAATGGCCCGGTATCTGGAAGAGGCTGATCCGGTAGGAAGCAGGCTCCCCTATCATGAACTCTATCAGAAAGCCAGAGAAGACGTTAACCCCAACACCCATCGCATTGAGCAGGAACTGATTTTCCCGGAAGCTACTTCGCCCTATTACGAAGGCATGAACCGGATTGTCGGGGGCAAATACTGGCTCGGCCTGTACTGGCGCAACAACAAGTTCACCATCAGCTTTCTGAAAGCCTTGTGTCAGCTTTGTCTGGATACCAATATAGGGAAAATATGCCTGACACCGTGGAAATCCATCATTGTGAAGGGTATCTCCGAAAAAGACCGGATCCGCTGGGAAAAGCTGCTGGGAAAATTCGGAATTAACATCCGGCATAGCTCGCTGGAGCTGAACTGGCATCTGCCTGTGATGGATGAAGAAGCCCTGGAAATTAAAAATTATCTGGTCAGGGCCCTCGACAAACAGGATATAAGCACCTACGGACTCAGTTTTTCGGTTAAAACCCGCCACATGGCTCTTTTTACATCCGTTGCCATTGAAAAAGTAAAAAAAGAAAGCACAGATCTCTCCGAAACGTATAATCTTTTATATGCCAGGGACTTCAACCCTAACAGTTCTGAATATTGCTATTATGCCCGGAACGTTTCAAAAGAAATTTTACCACCGTTACTGATTGAGCTCAGCTATAAATATTACGATCAGCTGGAAGCCAGAAAGGTACCGGATTTCATTGTCGGCAATCCCGACAGTGACTCAAAAACCCATCGTAAATATCAATGTTCGAGCTGCCTGACCGTCTATGATGAGAAATACGGTGATCCGGCCTCTGAAATAGCCGCCGGAACCTCATTTATGAGTATTTCGGAAGCCTATTGCTGTCCGGTGTGTGACAGTCCCAAATCAGCATTTAAACTGATCAGTGCCTCTTGATTCAATTTTACAGTTCTGTTATGAAACTAAGAATCCATAAAAACAGTATCCGGTTGCGGCTTTCACAGCCCGAAGTACAGCAGATCGGAATCGGTGTACCTGTACATCAGCTGCTCCGGCTGCATCCGGGCAGCAGTTTTGAATATATACTGAAAACCGATACAGGTATCAGCAATGTTGCTGCTCAGATCAGCGAAAACATTCTAACGGTAAGCCTCCCTCTCTTCATGGCTGAGGCCTGGGCTCTTACTGATGAAGTCACCATTCGTTATATACAAAATGAAGGCAGTGAGTTTGAAAGCTGTATCCTGATCGAAAAAGATTTTCAATGCCTCCATAAAAGGCCGGATGAAGACGAATCTGCCAATTTCATCAATCCTAATGCATGAGGGAATAACCTAGTTATTCCCTTTAAGGGACTTTATATACAGCACCACAGATTCAATATCTGATTCTGTTAAAATCCCCTCAAACGACGGCATTTCGGCGGGAAATCCTTTCACAATATGTGCTGCCGGACGAAGTATCGATTCTTTCAGATAGGCTTCATCAGCAATAGTCTTAGTCCCATCCTCAAACTGCCGCTCCTTTCCGAACAGCCCTCCGAAGGGTGGTCCGTACAAGCCATCCGTCTTTGAACCCGGGGAATGGCAGCCGATACAAGCCATTTGTTTGAATACGACTTCTCCCCTTTCCACAGAAATAACCGCTTCCTCTTCCTCATTGCCGGTTTGCCGGGAAGCCAGTACCTCGGTATCTGTTTCCACGCCTTCAAAGCCAAGTTGAGTAAGCGGAAGATCATAGATTTTATTAACCGTCAGCCAGAATCCATCTTCAAACGCCGTTTTATCCTCTGCCACCAGCTGATAAGTCACTTCCATTTGTTCTGTTTCCGTCATGTCAGGAACCACCAGAAACACCGATTTTTTGTCGGGAGAAAGATAACTCGCCAATACCTTCAATAATTCTTCTCCGGGTGTTTTATCCAGCTTGAAATGCCCCGAACCATACTCCTGCGTACGGTTATACTGCCATCTTTTTACCTGAAAATTTTTCGCATTCCCGGCTGATGCTTCATCTAACGGTGAGTCGAACTTCAGAACGATCCCTTTTGAACCCGCATGAACGCCATTGACCATATAGCTGGGCTTCCCTGTATAACGTAACCTCACCAATCCGCTGATGCCGGTAGACAATGAACCCCACAGGTTGAACCCGGTGACATAGAGCTGACCATCTGCAGGGTTCACTTTCCCTTTGGAGGTAGGCATCGGATAATAAGAATGAATAAACGAAATACCTCCCTGCGGCTGTGGTGCAAGACTGTCAATGACTACTCTGAACAGACCCGGGCGGGCGAAAGAAAAGTGAATCAGGGCACCGTTAAGCGGGCCCATTTTATCGCTGTCGATCCACCGCTGACTAATACTGGAACGATCTACTCTGTGCGGTATCCAGGTAAGCGGCGGGGTTATTTCCGGGTTATCATCACGGTGTGCAGTGGCAGGTACCCCAAAATAATCTCCTTTCTGAACCAGGTATACGGGTGACGCAGGAACAAAATTTCCTTGCTGATCCGAGGCCGTCAGTATGCCTTTTTCAGGATTTAACCCAAGATAAGGGCCTCTTAAACCTGTTGCTATCACTTCAGCCGATCTGCCGTCAGGCGACACCTTTACAATTGTTCCGCTCTGGCGTGAGCCCGTCCTGAAACCCTTGGCAAGGACCGGGGTAATACCTTCACCATTACTCAGGCTCCCGCCTTTGGCCAGGTAAAAGCTTCCGTCTTTATCCACCAGCATATCACCGGCCCATTCTCTTGACTCGGTAGATTGGGGCATTATATTCGCAAAATTCTCATAATAATCCGCTTCCCCGTCTTTATTCCTATCGTGAAGCTTTACAATACCTTCCCTGCCAAAAACAAAAATCTCTTCATTTTTAACCACTATGCTCATGGGTTCAAACAGACCGGAAGCAAAGCGGGTCCAGGTCAGGGTTTTCAGGTTTTTCTCAAAGCCTTTCACCAGCCACACGTCGCCTTCAAAGGTGACCACGGCAGCATCTCCATTGGCAAAAAAAGCAATATCAGCCACCCTTACATTCCTGTTCCACGGGTTGGGCAAAGGCAGCATGACCTGGTCCGAAACATAGGCAGCCGTATCCGGTGAAATAACCGCAGCCGTCCTGACCGATCCTTCCCAGTGCTTTTTAAGGTCTTTCGTCACATCAGGAAAACGTACTGACGTTTCCTTTGCCGCAACAAAGGCTTCTTTCTGATTTATGTGACCACTCCAGCTGTGTACCTCAAAATCTACCGGTTGCTGTCCGGCGGGCAATTCGACTGTCAGGTAACGGTTATCCTTTACGGCAACTTTCGCCGGATTGCCGGCAAATATGGCTGTAACAAGGCCATCCGGCTGGTATACGTAGGCTATATTGTCTATAATTTCAGTTTGAGTGCCATTTTTTACTTCTGCTACCGTCAGAAAAAGCGGCCTGGCGGTTGCACCCACTTTAAAGCTTCTGATAAAGTCAATTTCATTTCCGAACTTATGGGCAGAAGGAAATTCCTTAATATCCACATTGCCTACTTTATAGTGCAGCACAGCGTTTTCACCTACTACCGAAACGCCCTCCCACCGACCTCTTTCAACAGGCAAAGGTCCCCAGTTAAACAAATCATTACCTCTTATATCATTAAACACGGGCGCTTCTTCTGACCATCCGGGATATTGCCCTGTCGCTATTTTGGGGTCTCCTTTAATAACGGTCTGCTTATTTCCCTTATTAAAATAATCAGCATAGGATACCTGCGACATTAACACCATCGGCAGAAATTCTCCGCTCCAGCCGACAGACCAGCGGAGCATATCCATATCAAAACAGGCATAAACACTATCGCCTAACTGCAATGCCAGCGCACGGGCAGACAGGTTATCATCGGGGAAACTTTCGCCAAGCTTCCGCGCGTCAAGGGAAGTGGGGATGTACGGAAAACCCTTTTCCACAAAAGGAGCCAGATGCAACGAATCGTAATTATTCTCTGTAATAACAATACCATTATTCCTGCTGCAGGAAGTTACAAGCGCATAGGTACCACAACACAAGACAGAAAGATAAACAAGCAGCGATTTGCGGAAGTTTTTAAAAGAAACAGACATGCTTTAACCGATAATATATTTTGAACCGCCCAAATTACAATTTTATGGTATAATCTTACAGAAAAATGATGTTTTCAGGAGGATTTTAAGAAAATCTTTCCTGAAAGACTGCTACACTCTCCGTTTTACCGGCATTCTGAGCATCCACCGTTATCATAATGACTCATTTATGGGTATTTACACCTGACAGAGACATTTATTTTTTTGCGGGAGGATTCCTTTCAGAAAGCAGTAAGGGGAACTATCCCAAAGAATAGCTCCCCTTATTGCTTATCATTTTTTCCTGATCAGTATCCAGGATTTTGCTGATCTCTCAATACATCATTCACCTGTGTTTCTGATGCCGGAATAGGCCACAGGAAACGGTAATCACTGTAAGGAAGCGGATCAATAAGTGTTGGTGGCAACATAGGACGGTTTACCAGATCATATGATTCATTTTTGATCTGCGAGACTTCTATTTTACCCGGAATACCTCCTGTCGTATATTTGTCATCCAGTATCAGCCTATGGATATCCGGCCAGCGTCTGCCTTCACCTGTAAATTCAATCCGGCGCTCATTCAGAATGGCCTGAATCAAATCAGCAGGTGCAGAGGTAAACTGCGCAGCTGTCGGTACTGCACGGTTACGGACAGCATTCAGTCCCTCCAGTGCCACAGCATCATTCCCCAGGCGGGCATTTGCTTCCGCGGCATTCAGTATTACTTCAGCGTAGCGGATAATCGGTGCCCAGTCTCCGTTTACCCCGAAATCACGGTATTTATGGCAGAAAGAGAAAGGGAAAGACCCCGTTTTCTGCATATATTGTAATCTCTCTCTGCGCAAATCACCATCTACCCAGAACTCCGCATTGTACAGGTTAGGGCTGGTCGCCATAATTTCCCTGGCTCCGTTGTCAGAAGACCCCATAAAGTTAGCCAACGCTCCGTTAACACCCGGATTGGACGCGGCACTGTTAGCGATGGAGAAAATCGACTCTTTATTGGCTTTCTGATTGGTAAACGGCGCTTCTATATTGGCTTCAAGACCGTAGTTTCCCATATCCGCGCTGCTTGCAAAAGGAGCCTTATCAGCACCCAGCTTCGCGGCTTCAATTACGACTCCCGCCCAATCCTGCATGTGCAGCTTTACACGTGATTTAATCGCAATCGCAGCCACTTTGGAAGCTCTGCCTATACGGATAGCGTGAGCTGCCGGCAGGTTCTGTTCAGCATAATCCAGATCCTGAAGAATCTTCGCATACGTTTCTGCCACGGTTCCCCTTCCCTGCGCCAGTCCTTCAGCTACAGAAGCCGAGGAGTTGATGGCATTTTCACGGTAAGGAACGCCCGGTTTGGAACCGTTCCCGTCAGCAAAGGGTGCAGAGAAATGAATCAGCAGTTCATGATGTGCCAGGGCACGTAAAAAACGTGCTTCACCTTCGTACGCTGTTGCCTCCTCCGCACTGACTACCCCCGATTCACCGGCAGTACGCACACCGTTCATAAACACATTGGCCTGGTTGATCAGCGAATACAGTTGTTCCCAATGGTTTACATTGTTGGCAGAGGTTGTATTATACTCATTTCTGTAGGTAAACGCAAAAAATGCCTGCGTATTCACCATATCCTCACCACGCATTTCGGCCTGCTCGATAGAAGCCGCCCCGAAAGGATAACCACGGCCGGCAGCACCAGCGTACTGACCAATTCCTGCAGCCCAGTAAACCCCGTTCATGGCCAGCTCAACAGTGGCAGGCGTTGAAAAGGCTGTTGTTTCTGATAATGAGCTCAAAGGGTTCAGTTCGGTAAACGAATCCTTACAAGCTGACAGGGAAAGCATCGCTACGGTTCCCAAGGTGAGGATCGTACGATTTTTCCGGAATATATTGATGATTGTATTTTTCATAAACTCTTAGTTTGTATTTAAACACATGGTTTAACCTTCAATTTCTGATAAGTGATTAAAATCCTACATTAAAACCAAGGGTATATACTCTTGGAATCGGATTCACACGTAAGTCAATACCAGGTGTGTTGTTGGCTGCTGAGTTGGTTAGTGTTACAGTACCTGACAGATCGGGATCAGCACCCGTATATTTGGTAGCGACAAACGCATTCTGCACCTGTGCAAACACCCGGAAATTGTTCACCTTCACTTTGCTCAACAGATTCGTTGGCAGGTTATAACCCAGGCTCACCGTTTGCAGTCTCAGGAAAGCCCCGTCTTCCACAAAACGGCTGATGGCGTTACCTCTGAGGTTGGTACGCCCGTCAGAGCCATAATACAAAATAGGAACATCTGTATTATCACCATCTTTTGACCAGGCATTCAACAACTCTCTTCCTGCGTTGGCAAATTCCTGATTGTTCAATGACTCATGACGGGTGTAGTTGTATATCTTGTTTCCGCCGGAGAAAGTAAAGAATAACCCCAGATCAAAGTTTCCGTAAGTAAGGTTGTTATTGAAACCACCGAACCAGGTTGGGTTGGCTTCCCCAAGGACGCGTTTGTCTGCAATTGAAAGAGCCGCAGCCGCTACAGAAACATCACTGGGATTTGATGCGTTGTATGCATACCAGTTACCATTGGCCGGATTGATCTGAACAATTTCGTCGTCTCTGTTTTCGTACATTGCCCAACCATTGGTTGCATTTACCCCTCTGGATACAAAGCCGTAAATGGTACCGATAGATCCTCCTTCCTGTGTAATATTATAGGTATTGATAACAGGCGTTCCCTCTACCAGTCTGGTCACCCGGTTTTTCACCAGCGTCAGGTTCAGGTTGGATCTCCAGCTGAAGGCCCCTCTGTCCATATTGACGGTACTTAAAGTAAATTCCCAGCCCTTGTTGTACATTTCACCGATATTCTGGGCAATGGTGTTACCCGGGATACCCAATGAAGGAGGGGTAGGTGTCGCAAGGATCAGGTTATCGATATTATTTTTGAAGTATTCGGCATTCAATGATACGCGATTCGCCCATAAGGACAGATCAACGCCAAGGTTCAGCTTCTTGCTGGTTTCAAAGCTCAGGGCTCCGTTGCCCGCCTGAGAGAACCGGATACCGCTCCAGTCACCATATTGCGCAGCCCCGAATAAGCCTGCATAAGGATAGTTTCCGATTTCAACATTCCCTACTTTGGCCCAGCCTCCGCGAAGCTTCAGTTCGCTTACGACACCTTTAGGATCAAGATTTTTGAAGAAATCTTCCTCAGAAAGTCTCCATCCTACGGATATACCGGGAAGGGTGGCAGTCTGATTACCGTGAGGCAGCGATGAAATCTTGTCATTACGTAATGTCGCCGTCAGCAAATAACGATCCATCAGCGAGTAGCTCACACGTCCGAAGGTAGACGTAAATGCTCTTTCCGAAGCAGACCCGCCGATAAACGGATTAGTCAGGGTATTGCTGATGATATTTTCGTTGATACCAAAGAAAATATTGGATAGGCCTGTTCCATGCGCAAAGAAATAACGCGATCTGGTTTTCTGGCTCTCATATCCTACCACTGCATTGATTTTATGCTGTCCGAAAGAACGGTTATATGACAAAGTATTCTGCCAGTTGTACCGGAACATGGGTGTATTGTATTGATAAATACGTCCACCTACACTTGAACCGTCTCCATGCTCGGGGTTCCAGTACAGGTAGTCCTCTCCGTTGAGGTAATTTACCCCTATAAATGTTTTGGCATTCAATCCTTTGATAATTTCAACATCCACAAAGGCATTACCGGTCAGATTGAGTGTGGCACTTTTATAAATGTTGTTATCCAGAATAAATTTCTGGTTGGTATAGTTTCCGGCGATAGCACGCAGATTGGCTCCTTCGCCAAGACTTGAACCATTGGCACTGATGTTGTAGCTGCCGTCAGGCCATTGCGCAGGCACGTTAGGGAACGCATACAACGCTCCGGCGACATTCCCGGACAGGCCGTTGTAATTGGTATTCTGGCCATTCAGTGTGGTATGTGTCACAAAGCTGTTCATCCCAAACGTAACCTTATCATTAAAGGCTTTCTGGTCAAGCTTGGCACGGAAGTTAAAACGCTTCTGATCGTTTGCCAGGATATTCCCTTCCATGTTGGAATAACCGGCAGAGAAGAAGTAATTGGTCTGCGCTGTAGCGCCACTGAATGAAAGCGCATGATTATGCTGGAAACCGTTTCTCATAATCACATCCTGCCAGTCCGTATCATAGGTCTGTTGCGTCTGCGATCCGGGAATAAGTGTCGGAAATGCAGCTTCAGGAAGTCCGGCATTGGTAAGTTTCGTATTGGTTACCCGTATAAACTCTTCCGCGTTCATTACATCATATTTCTTCACAGACTGAGAAATGGCCAGCCATCCGTCGTAAGTAACTTTAGGAGCACCCAGTTTTCCTCTTTTGGTAGTAATCAGGATTACGCCGTTGGCTGCACGCGAACCATAAATAGCTGTAGCCGAACCGTCTTTCAGTACTTCAATACTTTCAATATCATTGGGATTGATATCTCCTAACGGGTTATTGGCAATAACCTGACCCTGATCTCCTGAAATGAAAGGAAGACCATCCACAACATACAAAGGATCAGAACTATTGGAGATGGAGTTGGTACCCCGGATACGAACCTTGGCAGGTTGCCCTAAGATACCGCTGGGTGTCGATGCCTGAACACCGGCAACCTGGCCCTGAAGGTTACGGTCAAAACTGGGCATGGCAATGTTTTTCATCCCATCACCTTTAATCGTTCCCACCGAACCCGTCACGTCACGCCTTTGCTGGGTACCATAACCGGTTACCACAACTTCGCTTAATACCTGATTATCAGATTCCAGATTTACATTAATAATACTCTGATTACCTACAGTAACTTCTTTGGTAAGAAGGCCTACATAACTGAAAACCAGTACAGAATTTGAGCTTACCTCGAGAGAATACTCCCCGTCGGCATTGGAGGATGTGCCTGTCAGGGTTCCTTTCACCTGCACATTAGCACCTGGCAGAGGGCTTCCATCATCAGCTGCCGTGACTTTCCCTGAAACTGTCCGCGTTTGTGACCACGCCACAGTAACTCCCCACAGTAACATCACCAGGGTTAGTAGTTTTCTTGTCATACGATATGTTTGTTTTAGGTTTGAAGTGTACAAATATGTGCAAAACACATAATATATTAAAATTTAAAATTGTATTATATTAATTAAGTATTATTAAATAATTAAAAAAAACACTATTCTAAGTATAATATTCCTATTTAAACAGATAAAAAAATGCAATTCATTAAATAAACTTCCGGTATAGACCGGCAATTAAAAAATTTAACAACATTACAGAAAACCTGTTTTTATCATAAATCATTCTACCCCTATTTACTTTTATTCTTCTTTTTTCATCATACAATCATTGCATTATTTTTAGAAGTACATCAAAATCAACTTCTTATGAAATATTTTAAAAAAAAACCTGTCGGGAAATACTGAATTAACTGACATTTCAAGGAAGTACAACAGACAGGAGGTATCAACCAATCGCAAATTTACTATATTTTTTATAATATTTATACAAATAAATATGATTTTATATCGCCTTCGCTCCCTTACTTGTCTGGTTCATTTATAGGTACTTCTCCGCCTGACTTAATGAAGACAAACAAAAAATTCCCCCGAAACAACAGTGCATTTCGGAGGAATTACAAACTTTTCAAAACGATTCTGCGGTTTATCTGATTCGCACCGGCAATTGTTCTTCGGCCATCATATTATAAGGCAGCTGCCACACATTCCCTTTACTGTCACCAAAATAGAGTACCGACTCACTCATTTTATCCGGATTACCATCTGCCCAGAAATACATGAAAGGGTCTTTTCCTGAAACCACTTTCCGTATGTAGTTATGGTTACGGCTGCTTCTGTTGGTTAGCTGCTTTGTGCGTGTCCAGGTGGCTCCTTTATCCGTGCTTTTCCACATCACCACTTCACCTCCTCCGCCCCATTGCTGTGGCGAATTTTCAGTGGGTGCTACGACCGTCCATTCATTACCGTTGATAAACAAGCTCCCTGTATCATAGTTATGATCTGAAGTAGTAAGCGGGCGGTTTTCCCACGATTTGCCGTTCCAGTAAATCACTGACCATTCTCTGAGGCCACTTTCCGGGCCGGGCTGATGCCCGGGGCCAGACAGGTACAAAGCCACCGGATTTCCGTTTTCGTCAAAATTGATATCCTTGATATAAACATTTTTCCCCTGTGAGAAAAACTCTTTCACGAGCGTATTGGACGTAATTGACGTTATGGGAGTTTCTACTTTTTTCCCGTCAACAGTTGTCCAGGTTTTACCCATATCTGTCGTTTGGAGGTAATAGATATTGGTTCTGAGGTCTACATTGCCATCAGGGTGCCAGTTAAAAAAGAAAGCCACCTTATCGCCATGCTGTCCGCTGATCTGGTAATGTCCGCCGTTTTTATCTCCTGCACGCCTCATGCCTACCAGCTTCTGGTCTTCCGTCCAGGTTACACCATCTTTACTGGTTTCAAAATACAATTCCCGTATACCGGTATATTTTGTAAATAAATGCAGGAATCCTTTTCCGGGAATATACTTAGGCTGCGGATAGGTCATTTCCTCTTCGGTAATCTGCTCAAAGTTTTCTACTGAATACGGCTTATTGCTGCGGTATTTATAACCCATACGTGTACGCCCTCTTCCACTGACAAACACCCATATATACCCTTTTTCATCCATGGCAATGCTTGGATTGTCATGCGGGTCTTCCACACTTTGTTTGTCAAAAACAATAACCGGTTTTGAAACCTTCCCCGAGGTGTGATCAAAGCTCCCGGCCATGCAAAGCAGATAGCGGTCAAGCGGACCGGTAGTGCCTCCGTAAACGAAAAAAGTTTTGTTCACTTCGGGTGCATAGATCGCTAACGGGATGTGCTTGGCGGTATACGTTCCCAACCCACCCGAATACTTATCACCGTATTCAGAAAATTGCCCCAGTGTAAACCATATCCCCTTATATCCGTCTACTTTGCGGTTGTGGGTTTCAGGTGTTTGCTGGGCCGAAACCTGCATCACAAACAAAAGGAAAGGAACGATCCGGAAAAGATAACGCATACTGCTCTGTTTAAATAAAATCATAATACTGATCTGAGATTAAGGTTGATTAGGAATATCAAATTTAAGTCAATTAATCGTATCCTTCATTCTGAATGAGCCCGGGAGTTGCGTCAAGGGCTGTTTGCGGTAAAGGAAAAATGGCATGATGAGGTGCAATACTTTCATGAATCAGATAGAAGAAAGACGGTTCGTTCATGCTGTACTTTTTGGTCCGTTCATACCATAATCCCAGTCTGTTAAGGGTAATTCTGCGAGGTTCTTCTATAATCAGCTCCCGCGCTCTTTCATCAAGAATATAATCGAGTGTTACCTCTGAAGCCGGAACAGGGGTTGCTTTCGCCCGGGCTCTTACTTTATTAATATCTTCGGCTGCCTTTGCCAGATCTCCTTTCATCCAGTGAGCCTCTGCCCTGAGTAAATACGTTTCCGCCAGCCGGTAGACTATAAATTTATAATCAGGAGTGGTGCTGCTTGAAAGGCTTTCGATAATCCCCTCCACTTTGCGGACCATCGGATAAATAAACTGAATAGTATCAATGAGGCCCGGAGCCTTAAAATCAATTTTCTGCTTATACAAAGCATTGGCAGGGTTATTATAGTACCAGTCCCTTTTGATATTCCAGGGAGAGTTTCTCATGTCATTCCAGTTTTCACCCGCCCAGATATCATAATTAAAATAATTATTCGTCCTTACAAAACCTACCGGCCGGCCTCCCAGTGAATCTGCCAGTACCATTCCCTGTCCGCCGTTGGGTGCTGTCAGGTTTCCGTAGTAGGGTCCCCAGGTTCTTGACAAGCTGGCACCCGCTGCCCCACCCGGTACTTTATTAGCCGTTTGCAGAACCCATATCGACTCCATGTTTCCTCCGCTCCGGTTCGCGTTATTTTCCCAGAAAAGATCCGAGAACGCATCACCTCCGCCTTCGGGAAAATGCCCTGAATGGGTAGGGTCATTACCGAAGCGCTCTGTCATCAGACGGTAATGGCCTGAATCAATAATATCAGACGTTACTTCAATGGCCTGATCCGGCATATTTAACTGCAGATATAATGTCGCCAGCAGCATTTTTGCAGCGGAAGCCGTTATAGTCCCTTCTGTTACTTTGGCGGGATCCATCTCCAGATTCTGTGCAGCGAATTCAAGATCTTCTTTGATGAATTGCAGGATCTCGGACTTGGGTGCCCGGACGAAATCAAACTGAGGCGTAAGGATTTCCTTGGTGATCAAAGGCACATCTCCGTACAGATTGACCAGGGTATAGTAAGCATAAGCCCTGAAAAACCTCACCTGTCCCAAGGCTGTATTGCGTTCTGTGTCGCTACTCCAGACAATCTGATCAGATGTGGCGTATTCAATAATGGCGTTGGAGCGTGGAATAAGCGTCTGATAAGCCTTATTCCAGAAATAGACCGCGGCTTCGTGCGTAGAATTAAACAAACGAAAATCTACCATCAGATACGGGCGGTGCTTCTGTCCAACGGAAGCCACATCTGTTCCCATCCGTAAATATTCCCGATAAGGGTATCCGCCATTTTGTGAGCCATTATCGTTATAAATCAGATTTCGTGCATCAGCATAAAGCGTATTAATAGCCAGCTGGATGGTCTTGGGATCTGTAAATGCATTTTCCGAGCTGAAAAAGTCTTTCGGTTTTTCATTCAGCAGATCAGGGTCACAGGAAGTAAACGATAAGGTAGTGAACAGCAAGGCCGCTATGGACCTGATCGTTCTCTTATATGTATGTAAAATTTTCATATCGGTCTGGTGATAAGGATTATAAACTCAGATTAATACCGGCAGTTAAGGACTTCATACTAGGGTATTGCCCTCTCCCTGAGCCCGTAGTTTCAGGATCCCACCCTGTCCATTTTGTAAACATGAAAGGGTTTTTAGCACTAACATATAGCTGTAATCTGTTCATTTTAAGCTTATTAACCACAGAAGAAGGAACATCATAAGAAAGTGATATATCCTGAACCCTTAAAAAGGAAGTACTGTGCAGGATGTTTACAGAATGTCCGTTCTGATAATCCATTGAAGACAATTCATTGGTAGGGTTATCGGGTGTCCACCAGTTAAGGAACTGATCCCTTACCCGGAAAGACCAGCTGTTGGTAGGCAGAAACATAGCACTGTTGTTCCTGACTCCTCCTTTGCTACCCAGCAGCTGAACAAACAGGCTCAGGTTCTTATACTTCAGATTCGTATTAAAACCATATGTAAAGGAAGGCACATCATAGCCCAGAACAGAGCGGTCACCGTCCTGCGTAATTTTACCGTCCCCGTTAATATCCTTTATCTTATAATCTCCGGGACGAAAGCCGCTGGGAATATCTTCACCAATCTGCCAAACCCCGTCAAGGGTATAATTATAATAGGCTCCTACTGATTTACCGATAAACCAGTTATTGGAAATATCGTCCAGTTCCTTTCCATTCTCATCCTTCTCTCCGTACAGTTTCATTATTTTATTCACATTCCGGGCGATATTACCTCCGGTAGTCCATTCCCAATCCCCTTGTCTGACATTAACGGAGTTGATCATTACCTCAATTCCTTTATTATTAACAGACCCTATATTGGACAGTATACTGCCAAACCCATTTAAAGTGGGGATTGTTCTGCTGACAATAAGGTCTTTCGTATTCGAATTATACAGGTTAATGTTTCCTGACAGACGGTTTTTGAAAAAATCGAAATCAATTCCCAGGTTAGATGCATAAGTAGTTTCCCACTTCAGATCATTATTTCCCATTGACGTTTTGGCTACGCCGTAAACCGTGTTACCTCCCATCAGATAATTATAGCCGGAGCCGGTTTCTATTCTGCTTAATGAACCATAACGGGAAATTCCCTGATTGCCGTTGGCACCATAAGAAAGCCTGATTTTGAGCAAATCAATAAAACCGGTACCAGACATGAAGCTTTCATCGGAAATAATCCATCCGAGTGCCATTGAAGGGAAAAACGCAAATTTATGATTCGCACTGAACACAGATGCACCGTCACGCCTGCCCGTCAGCGTTAATAAGTATTTATCCCTGAATTTATAGTTAATCCTACCCATCATGGCAATAGCCCGGTAATCGGAATATCCTGCTGAGGTGGTTTGATTTTCTCCTAAGTTAAGGCTGTAATAATTCAGTAAATCGGTTGGAAAAATATTGGCATTGGCGTTTAATGAGTTATCCTTTGAAACATTATAATTGTACAGAAAGGTCAGATCAAGCACGTGATCTTTTCCTAAAGCACGGTTATATTTTACCAGATTTTCAAGAAAAACATCCTGTGATTCCGTCAGCACATTACTTGAACTGGCTACCCTGTTCACGCCTCCTGCATTGAAAGAAGGCGTGAAATTATAATTTTTGGTATTGATGAAATTATTGGAATAGGTAAGGCGATACGTCAGGCCTTCAATAAAGGGGATGCTTAATTCACCATAAAAAATTCCGAACAATTCGCGTCTGTTGTTAGTGATGGAATTAAGTGTCGGCATCAAGGGATTGGCAACCAAACCATCTGTCATGGGGGTAGGGTTGAGGATTTTTTCTTCCTCATCCAGGTACCACGTTGCGTAAGGACTCAGCCAGAATGCACTTCCTAATCCTGCGGCCGCATCGGAAACATCTACAAACGAGAAAGATGAATTGGTTCCGAATTTCAACCAGTCGGTGACGTTGGTTTCCAGATTCAGCCGGAGAGAAGTACGTTTAAACTGATCCCCGATCACTTTTCCCTGCTGATTGGTATAGCTTCCGGCAAAATAGTAATTTGTCCTGTCGGTTTTGGCGCCGATATTGAGGTTATAACTTTGAATAGTGGCTGCCTGGGCTATTTTGTCAAGCGGGTCAATGATCCTTCCGTTCTCATAATTTTCAATTTCATCCCGGTTCAGATACTGAATTGGGTTAGAGGGGTCCGGTTCCGGAGCAACTCCCCGAAAGGCAAGTGTTCTCTGATAATCTATTTTCTTGTTTATGTATTGCTCCGGAGTTTCCAGATCCAGCGTCATCAGAAAATCCTGTGTGCCTGCATAACTGTTAAACTGTATTGTGGGCTTCTCTGTTGTTCCTTTTTTGGTTGTAATTAAAATCACACCGTTGGCAGCCTTGGCACCAAAAATTGCGGCCGAACTGGCATCTTTCAATACTTCAATGGAAGCAATATCATTCGGGTTAAGATTTCCGAGCTGCCCTGCATAAATGATTCCGTCCACAACGATCAGTGCATTATTGTTGCCTGAAAGAGAATTCTGTCCGCGTATGGAAATCGCATTCCCGGAGCCGGCATTCCCTCCTGCTGAGATGCTCACTCCCGGCACCGTGCCTCTTAGGGCCTGAATCACATTGGTATTGGGTAAGGTTTCATTTTTTGTATTATCAATGCTGTGAACGGCTCCTGTCAGATCCTTTCTTTTCTGGGTACCATAACCCACTACTACTACCTCTTCGAGAGCGTGCAAATCAGCGGTAAGTGAAAGTTCAAAATTGGTTTGATTATTGACAGGTACTTCTTTTGACTCATAACCGACAAAAGAAAACACAAGGACGCCATTCTCGCGGGCACTTTCCGGAATATCGAGTGAAAACCGTCCGTTTGCATCCGTGATGGTTCCGATCTGGGTTCCTTTCAGCACGATGCTCACTCCCGGCAATTCGCCGTTACTCTCCTTTTCTCTTATTTGTCCCCTGACGGTCAGATCTGCATTAGTAACGATATCGGCCAGTATTTCCTGAACGTTAGTCAGTATACTTTTATCGTCTTCCTTATTTGATCTGACAGTCTGATCAGGAACTTTCCTGCTTTCAGCAGGTGAAACGGGGACCGGAACTTTCACTTGTGAGACAATCAGATAACTGCCGCTTTTCTGCTTCCTGAATGTTAGTCCGTACGGGGCAAGTAACGATTGAAGATTGGTCTCCACATTTTTCTTCAGGTCGATCACATTATCTGCAACGGATATGTTCTTAACAAGTCTGTCGGCATAAAAAATATCAACCCTGTAATGCGTTCTGAGGTCTGAAAGCACATCCCCCAGTTTAACGGGTTTAAGGGAACGATAGTTTTGGGCAGGACTGCTTTGCCGGTAAGCCACCAGCTGACCGGAAGCTGAGACATTCAAAAAAGTAACTGCCAATACTATCAGCTTCAGGGTTAGGAAATGTTTTTTCATCATAGCTTATAAACGGTTATTATTTAAATGCCCGGATCGTCTTGAAAATACGACTGTGTTATGATTCCTTATCTCATATTCGATATCAAGTATTGCCGCAACAGAGGATACAAGTTCCTGATAATTAACAGCTTTAAAAGAACCTGAAACGGTCCAGGAGGCGAGTTCTGTATCTTCTATTTCTGCTTTTATCCGGTAGTTATCGGCCAGTATTTTTTCGATTTCACTTAACGGTGTATTTGCAAATACAAACCGATGGTCTTTCCAGGGTGCAAAAGTGTCATTCTCAGGTAAGGAATCTTTTTCGAGCAAACCGTTTTTAGCCAGTATAACCTTTTCTCCCGGCACCATATTCATTTTCTGCTCTGTTATCCCGGACTGATGCTGCAATTGCACTTCTCCTTCATTCAGGATTACTTCCGTATGTGAATTTCTGTTGAAAACCGTAAAAACCGTACCCAGCACCACAATATCCAGGTTATTATCAGTTTTAACCACAAACTTCCGGTTATCTTCCTCATGGGCTACTGAAAATTCAGCTTCTCCTCTCAGATAAACGGTGCGGTTGGCCGCCCTCAGCCAGTCTTTTTGCAGCTTCAGAACTGAATTTGAATTAAGGGTAACTTTACTGCCGTCCTGTAGTATCCAGGAGGCAATCTGACCCGGTTTTGTATTGTATTGTATATAAAGTATAGTATCTCCGGCCAGGGAGAACATCAGCAACAACATAGCGGCAGAGACCAGCCATAACCATGACCGGGTCAGAGAAGAATGCCCAGATAACTGATAATTGTCACAGACATCGTCCGATACACCGGCATCATCTGATTTATGTTTTACTATAAAAGCACGGTACTCTGAAATAGCCTTGTCAAGGTCTGCATGGTATTGCATATGGAATTTCTCCCATTCATCCAGATACTGAAAATACAATTCTTCATTCCCTTCTGATTTTACCCATTCGTCTATCTGCTTTTTCTGTAAGGCAGTAGCACGGCCATTCAGATAGTCGAATATAATTTCTTTTGTTATTTGCGGATTCATTATTCTCTGTTAAACATGATTAAGTGGCACCTAACCTGCAGTAATTTCAACTGAACAGCATGACCAAAGGAATGAGCAGCCACTTTGAACTGATTATTTTCCGGATGGTTTTGCGGGCACGGTAAATCTGAACTTCTACCGTTCGTGCTGAAACATTATGTTCCTCAGCAATTTCCTTCTGTGATTTACCCTCAAACTGAAACTGGAGATAAATACCCCGTCGCTGGATCGGGAGTGTATTAATGGCATTTTCCAGATCCTGATAAAGTTCTTCGTACTGTGTAATCATATCGGGCTGCTGGTATTCCGGCAGATGCGCAATATGATCTTCTATCAGCTGCCCGTTTTTTTCAAGCTCCCATCTGATAAAGTTATACCCCCGGTTCCGGACTGATCTGTACAGATATGCCCTATATGACAATCTGATTTCCTTGTAGGTCTCCTGGCTGTAAAACTGGTAAAAGACTTCCGAAACAATATCTTCAGCTACCTCCCTGGACGTGACAAACCTGATGGCATGAGAGCACAGTCGCTGATAATAACGGGTATACAGCAGTTCAAATCCTTTTTCAGGATTCTCTTCAATGGCTTTCCTGATAAACAATTCATCATCTTCAATTACTTCAGTAACTGCAGAGTATCCCCGATTAATTGTTAAATCTCCTCCCTTATCACTCTCTTTCAAGAATGCAGTATCCTTAATCATACGATAGTAATACCTAATTAAACTGTAACTTCTTCGCCTTTCAGAATCAAGACAAGTAAGTCTGACAAACTACTTACACCATAATATTAACTTTTAGATATTTTTTATGATGAAACAGAAAATAAAAAATATAAAGCACTGATTATAAGAATATTAATAATCTTATAGTAATATTATTTTATCTTCTAAATTTATAACATTACCAAAGTCTACCAGCAAGCCATCCTGTTAAGCTGTATTCCTGTTAACCGGATGTGAGAGAAATGAACCCGATGTAGGTTGCGGCTGTAAAGGGCCCGTTT
>JBEBXQ010000097.1:0-19669 GCA_040391535.1 Telluribacter sp.
GGAATGTTTTTAAACATTCCGGAAGGGATTTGTAAAAATAATAATAAAATGGGGATGTTTTTAAACATCCCCATTTGTGAAAAATGAATAGGTTTTTTAAACATCCCTTAATTATCAAGCGTAACCTTGTGTAAACCAGACACAGAACCACCTGAAGTTACATTAAACAATGGGGTAGCCTGAATACCGTTAAGCTCAAAATAGCCATTCAGGTTACCGTCTTTGGTATTGACACGCAATAAAATTTTGTTGTCAATTTCAATGGCGCAGAAAGCGGCCCCTGGGTTTGTTACTGATGGTATTCCGGTAATTTTTGTTCTCTCTTTCGTTTGCACATCAATGGTGTAAAAATCCCAGACATCTTCAAAGTTGATATTTCCGCTGGGTCCACCGGTTAAAGTTGTGTTAGGGATAACCGTTATGATTTTCCCGTCTTTGGCAAATACGGATACAAATTTCCCGCCGGGCATGATTTCATCCATGTTTAGTTCCCATGAGGCATCAATGTCTGTTTCAGCTGCTTTTATCCTTACCATTTTTGATTTTCCGCCTGTAGCACTGCGTCCCTGAGTGACAATATACAGGTCGCCGTTGGTATCAAAATCATACATATTGTTATCATTCACATAGGCGATAGAGCCTGTATCTTCTATTTTGATGGTTTTTTCGTATGTTTTTGTAGCAATATCAATTACTGCAATGTATACATCGGAGTAAAAATCGTCCCAAAAGCCTTTTTGGGTTCCGTTTGTTTTGGCGTAAGTGATATTGGCGTAAAGTTTACCGCCTTTTACAGCAAGAAATTTCTGACCGATCGAGCGGTACAATATTTCCGCTTCGTCTTCGCCACGCTCATTAACTGCACTTGCCAGATCAATCTCACCGGTTCTTTCCATATTGGAAGGATTGAATGTCTGAATTTTCAGAGGAGCATTGCCATCCCAGTAATATCCAGAAGTTTCGGTGTCAATAACAAAATTCCCGGAACCATTGGTGTTGTTGTCAGCCGCGATGAACGCATCCGGGCTTATTTTACCATCGGCACTTACCTTTAACCGTTCAATTCCCAGAGCGTTGGCTTCTGTACTGAACATTTTTAACAACCAGTTGTTATAAGGCCTCCAGCCACCCAGGCCCAGGCCCTGCGTACTGTTTGTACCGTTATTGGAAATGTCTCCGCCTGGCAGCTCATCAAATACGGTGGCAAAACCCGGTTTGGTTAATGTATTCTCACTCATCGTGATCAGGACATATTTGTCTTTTTCCGGCTCAGGTGTATTATCACCTCCATTATCATCTTTACTACAGCCCGTGAAGAACATGGTGGCAGTAATGGCGAATAACCCGGTTTTTAAAAGCAATGATTTCATAGTACTTATTTTAATTGATAACTTAGTTTTACATTAAGGCTTCTTCCCGGACGCGGTATCCGGTAATAATCAAACAAGTCGGTGTTCAATAGGTTTTTAATTTCTGCTCCGACACTGATGCGCTCCGAAGCGATCTGATAAGTAACCCCGAAATTCAGCAGGTGCTGATCGGGAATAACCAGATTGGAATTCAGTGCCGCGCTTCCTGATAAGCCCAGGAACCCGCCCGGTTCGGCTTCTTTGGGGATGGTTTCCAGGTAAAACTCCCGCAGGAAATTATAATTCAGGTACAGTTTCAGGTTATCTTCCCCGGATATTATACCTGTATATTTTGTATTCAGACCTGCATTGGCAAAGAAGTAAGGCGTATTTCTGAGGCGGGCATCATTTTTCCAGGCATCCTGAAAAGAAGAGATTCCGAACAACCGCAGATCCTGCCAGCTGGCATTTGCATTGATTCTGTAATTTTTAAGAAATGAATAAGACACATCCAGATCGAAACCATAGCCTTTTACATTCTGCTGGTTTTGAAACTGGGCGTTAGGTGCCTGTATAGGAACTAACAAAATGAGCCCCTTTGTTCTCCGGAAAAAACCATTCGCTTCAACAAATAATTTATTGCGGAGATTGTATTGATACCCCAGGTTCAGATTAAGACTTCTTTCCGGGGTTAATTCAAAATTGGGAACGACAAAAACATTATTACCAAACAATTCATCCCTTTCCGGAAGTCTGTAAGCATATTCAGCAGAAGTACGTACCAGTGAGGATGATGAAATCCGGTATTTGAGAGCATCCGCAAATCCCCAGTAATTTCCGGTTTGCTGCCGGTTATCCAGGTTGCTTACATCTGTAGAAAACCATGTATTTTGCAGACCGGAAGCTTTATAAACATAAAATTTAGCCATTGCCTGATTATGAAGCCTGCTTTCCAGCCAGTAATTGTCAAGAGAAGCGCCGAAAACATGCTTCTGGTAGGTGGAGGTTAGCGAAAGGACATCAATGCCGGTTCCTTCCAAACGTGGTCCGTAAGGATCAGAACCCGATCTGCGGGCATTGGTGAACACATAGTTAAAACCCAGGCTTTGGGTAGGGGTTATTCTGTAAATGACATTTGTACGTGTGGTATACTGCTTTTCCTGCACATCTGATAACGACGGAAGCCTGCTTTCTCCTATTGTGGATTTTGGTGTAAAATGTCCATACCAGTCATACGATCCCATAAGAGTATCAACGCGTTGTGTCCGGAGGTTATTGTAAGAAGCAAACTGATCAACGGACAATTTGTTGTCCAGCCACGACTTCTTATAATGAACGGTGGGCGCCACTGTATGCTGGCCAGAGTAAATGGCCCCATAAGCGTCGGTCATTAAAGCCGGATGCTGTTGCTGTCTTTCCAGGTCAAATGCGGCCACCGTCAGTTTTAATTCGTCGGCCCAGGATACGTTCTGAATACCGGCAAATACTTCGCCGTAATAATTCCTGAAAGCGTTGTGAAACATAGGCAGCCTCACCAGCTCAATATTCCTGGTGTCAGGATTTACGACACCTACACGTGCCTTGTAATCATTTCTGGCGTAATTATAGAAAAACTCAGCACCGGAAAACCACTTTTTATTTTTACTTTCCGTGCCACCCGATAAGCCGAAACGATGTGTATGGAATGATCCCGCCTCATAGAATGCACTGAGATTCTTTCCATAGTTTTTACGTGTGACCAGATTGACTGCTCCGCCTAAGGCATCAGCACCCAATGAAACAGGAAGTACTCCCTTATAGACTTCAATGCGGTCTAAAGCTTCCAGTGGCAAAGACGAAACGTTATATCCGTCGCCAAGATAATTCAACGGAATACCGTCTTTAAAATACTTAATGGCTCGCCCCTGGAACCCGTTAATGGAGATTTCAGGCTGACTGCCCAGTCCGCCGTTTTGCCTGATGCGGACTCCGGCACTTCTGTTCATCAGGTCGGTCAGTGAAGTTGCTTGTGTAGAGGTCGCTCTTGTATCAATGACCAGTGTACGGATAGGCTGTTCCCTGACTTTCTGTGCTTCTGTTTTTCCCAACACACGAACTTCGTTCAGCATGCTTACAGCCGGAACCATTTTGATTTGCAGAACCAGATTTTCAGAAGCATGTTTTATAATCGTGTCGGTAAATGGTTCATATCCCATCGCGGATATGCTCAGAACATGACTGCCGGAAGCGATGTTGCTGAAATGGAATGTACCCTTATCTGTGCTTGTTGTTCCGGTATTGCCTATTCCAACACTTGCAAAAGGAAGAGGTTTGTTATTCTCGTCAAAAATAGTGCCTTCAATAATTCCGTTAATCTGAGCAGCTGTGTTTTGAAACGAACAGATTAATATCAATAAAAGCCAGCATCTGTTCATTAGCAGATATTTATTTCGGGTTATTTAAAAATGCGAAATTAGGCTAATTCTGTATTAATATCAACTTTTATTTAGATTGAATACAAATAAAGAATATCTTTGTAACAAAATATAACTGTCAGTGGCGTTTTCAGGTTTTCGGAGCCGCTTTAATGACAGCGTATGGAATCATCAGCAATGGAAGAGATCAGGTATAACCTCACAATAGATATTACAAATAATACAGATAAGTTTATCGGAGAGCCGCTTTTCATTGCCGGTAATTTCAATAAATGGAAACCTGATGTATTTTCTCCCGGGGTTATACCTGGTTTAGGTCAGCATCGGCGATTCGTGCTCAGTAATCTTCAAAAAGGGACGCTTGAGTTCAGAATTACCCGGGGAAGCTGGGCAACGGTAACATCCGGAATAAACGGAAATCTGGAAGCCCCCTTTACGGTGACAGTAGGACAGGAGGCCAGTGTGAGTATCCATATTGATGCCTGGCGGGATATGTTTCCGGCCTCGACGGCAAGTCCGCAGGTACATGTGTTAGATGAAGCGTTCTTTCTGCCTGAATTGAATGTACGCAAAAAAATATGGATTTATCTGCCCGCTGGTTATCAGAAAACAGAGAAGCGGTATCCGGTTATTTATATGCATGACGGGCAGCACCTTTTTGATGAAGCTACATCAACCGGCAGAACCGGCCCTGTAGAGTGGAGGGTAGACGAAACCATCGACGATTCTCCGCATGATGCAATTGTGGTGGGCATAGACAGTGCCGCAGATGCTCAGGAAAGGAAAAATGAGTATCTGCTGAATCCGGGCGAAATGGTTTCAGAACCCCAGGGACGCTCTTATCTGTCAGATGTAGTCTCGACATTAAAACCGTTTATAGACCACCATTACAGGACACTTCCTGATGCTAAGCATACGGCCATGGCCGGCAGTTCGCTGGGGGGCTTATTAACCCTTTATGCGGGACTTCTTTACCCTGAAGTTTTCGGGAGCCTCGGTATCTTTTCCCCGTCCGTCTGGATGGACGACCGGCTTCTGCTCTCAGACGCTATAGAAAGCAGATTGCGGCAGAAAGCGGATTTGCACAGGCAAAATTATTATCTCTATGGCGGAGAACAGGAAAAGCGGGCAACCCCTGATGCAGTAGCCGTCAATATGACCGGGAACATCAGGGCTTTTGCTTCAGTTTTACAGGACGATCACCGTTTTGAAGTAAAGATAAATATCAACCCTGTGGGTAAACACGGGGCACTGTATTGGCAGACAGCATTTCCTCCGTTTTATGAATGGTGGTACAAAACACTATTATAATCAATTGTTTTTTACTTATTTTCTAACTTTTATGAACACTAGAATCAAGTTTCCAAAAATAGCAGGTCAGTATTTATCCATAGCTGCTTTGGCATCTTTAGCCTGCTTTACAAATTATGAAGTATTGGGTCAGAAGGTAGAAAAATCTTCAAAGGCAGGTTCAGGTATCTACGAAGCTGTGATCAATACAGTGGATGGACATATCTACGTCACAGGTACAGGATCAAGGAGCAATCCGGGCGGGGCATTATATAAGATTAATCCTGCGGATCTGTCGATCATTGACAGCATTTCCCTGAAAGAAAATCCTCCGTTCGGTATAGGCCTTAACAATAAAACCCAGATGGCTTATACAACCAATACCCGCAGCAATTCTGTAAGCGTTATCGATCTGAAAACCGGTAAGCTGGTAACTACCATTAAAAACGGAGAAGAAAAATCACATACCCGTGAGGTGCTGGTGGATGAAGATCATAACCTGGTTTATATTACAGATGTAGGCAAGTCAAGCAGCCTTTGGGTGATTGATGGAAAAACCAATACACTCTCGCACCTTATTCCTGATGTAGGGCTTTCCACCACCGGTCTGACATTCGCCGGTTCAAAAGACCTGATTTATGTCACTAATATGGGCGATAATGCTGTAGGTGTGGTGGATGTAAAAGCAAGAAAACTGATCAAAAGCTTTCCATCCGGAGGTGAAGCACCGATTAATATTGCCAGCGACGGGAAAAGGCTGTTTGTGACCAACCAGAAATCCGGTACACTGACGGTCCTGGATACCGAAGGAAAGCTGATCAAAAGTATCGCTACCGGAGCCGGTGCTATCGGCATCGCGTTTGATCCCGTAAAAAACCGCATTTATTCGGCAAACCGTCAGACCGGAACGACTACTGTGCTGGATGCGGACAGCTACGAGATTCTGGCAGACCTGACCACAGGATCTCACCCGAATAATGTGAAAATTGATCCCAAAACCGGAACCGCCTATGTCCTTAACAAGACCAAAGGAGGAAGGCCTGTTGAAGGACAACCTGTAGTTGTTGATACTAACGGTGATACCGTAACAAAAATTAATTAACAGGAATTTTCCCGGAAAAACATCAGAGTTCAGCGTAAGGGTTGAACTCTGATGTTTATTTAGAGTACTTTTATCCTTGAATAACCAAAAATGATTTCAGAGGATCCGGAAGAGCAATAGTTTTGAAAAATAGAAATTACAACCTCAGGTTATACATGGTTTTTGTATGTATAACTTTTGTACTGGTTTGGATTTCCCTGTTCACAGGTATTAAGAACATTCAGTTTTCAGAACTGTTTACAGATACTGAAAAATGGATGTTTTTTGTGATCAGCAGAATCCCCAGAACACTGTCACTTGTACTGATTGGCGCAGGGTTAAGCATTGCCGGCTTTATCATGCAGCAGATTTCACAAAACAAATTTGTGTCGCCTACCACAGCAGGTGCTCTTGATGCCGCGAAAATGGGGATTTTGTTCAGTCTCATTTTTATACCGCAGGCATCGCTGATCAGTAAAATGGTTTCGTCGCTTGTTTTTACTTTTTTTTCAAGCCTGCTTTTTATGCTTATTATCAGAAGGGTACGATTCCGGAATACAGTATTCATCCCTTTGGTAGGTATTATGTTCGGAAATATCCTGGGAGCAATTGCTACGTTTTTTGCCTATAAAAACAATATTGTTCAGAATACGCAGGAGTGGTTGCTCGGTGATTTTTCAGCTGTAATGCAGGGGCAATATGAAACCATTTATCTTATTCTGCCTATTGTTGTGCTGACGTATTGGTATGCCGACAGGTTTACTATCGTGGGAATGGGAGACAGCTTTGCCAGGAACCTGGGATTATCGTATGGTACTATTGTTAATGTCGGGCTGTTTGCGGTTTCTCTTATTGTAAGTGCCTCTGTAGTGACGGTAGGGGCGATACCTTTTGTGGGGCTTATTATCCCTAATGTTGCCAGTATGATATTCGGTGATAATTTAAGAAAAACATTGCCCTATTCAGCGTTTCTGGGGGCTATTTTTTTACTCATCTGTGATATTCTGGGAAGAATAATGATATTCCCTTACGAGATCCCGATCGGAATGATGGTCGGTGTCATCGGAGGTATTGCATTTTTGTTTTTGATCGTAAAGAAGAACAGATGAAAAACAGGAATATTGTTATTTTGATCATCGTAATCCTTATCCTGTCGTCAGCATTTTTTATGTTTTACAAGACAGGGGCCAACCTTGACTATGTCTTAAGCAGGAGGGGAATACGCCTTGCTACGATGATGGTCGTAGGGGTAAGTGTGGCTTTTTCGTCCATTATTTTTCAGACCATTACCAATAATAAAATACTGACACCGTCTATTATGGGGTATGAATCGGTGTTTATCCTCTTCCAGACCATTATCGTCTTTTTATACGGCGACCGCTCTTTTAAAGTGATTTCTCAGGAGTCTAACTTCTTCTATGCCGTCATACTGATGATGTTATTTTCTGTGCTGATGTATATGGTAGTATTTGGTAAAGAGAAGCAAAACATATTTTATTTACTGCTGCTGGGAATGGTACTGGGTACGTTGTTTCAGACCCTTAGTCAGTTCATGCAGGTGATTATTGATCCGAATGAGTTTTCCATCGTTCAGAATTTTATGTTTGTCTCATTCACCAAAATGAATACCCGCCTCCTGACCATTGCGTCTGTAACCCTGATAGCTTCGCTGATTTATGTTTACCGATATCTGAAATATCTTGATGTGATCGCCCTGGGCAGAGAGCACGCCATTAATCTTGGATTGGATTACAATAAGCTTATCCGTAAATTTTTACTTGTGATATCCTTGTTAGTATCGGTGTCAACAGCGCTGGTAGGGCCGGTGACATTTCTGGGGATATTGGTGACCAATCTCACCTATGAGTTGTTTAAAAGCAGTAAGCACAGGTCTATGGTGTGGGTTTGCAGTGGCATAGCATGTATTTTTTTAGTGGCAGGACAGTTTCTTGTAGAGCATATTCTGAAATTTTCAACCAATGTCAGTATTGTTATTAACTTCATCGGTGGAGGGGTTTTCATGTATACGATATTAAAAACACAAAAGAAGAGATGATCAGATTTGAAAATGTAGCGAAGAAATACAGGGATACGGAAGTGCTGAAAAATATTTCTGCTACTATTCATCATGGAAAAATAACCTCGTTGATCGGGCCCAATGGTGCCGGTAAAAGCACACTGCTATCCATTATGAGCCGTTTGTTGAAACAGGACAACGGAGACGTCTTTTTTATGGATAAAAACTTATCGTCTTTTAAGAACAATGAGCTGGCACAGCATCTTTCCATTCTTAAGCAATCCAATCATCTTGATATCAAACTCACTGTAAAGGATCTGGTGTCTTTTGGCAGGTTTCCGCACAGCAAAGGTAAAATGACTTCTGCCGATTGGGAGAAAGTAGACGAAGCACTGGCGTTTTCACAGTTGCAGGATCTCAGGGATGTATATATAGATGAACTGAGCGGAGGGCAGCGTCAGCGGGCTTTTATTGCCATGATTATAGCACAGGACACCCAATACATTTTATTGGATGAACCCCTGAATAATCTGGATATGAAACATTCTGTACTGGTTATGAAAACCCTGAGAAGATTGGTGGAAGATCTGGGGAAAACCGTGGTTATTGTTATTCATGAAGTGAATTTTGCGGCGCAGTATTCTGATTATATCATCGCAATGAAAGAAGGTGTCATTTGCTATCACGATCACGTAAGCCAGGTGATTCAGGCCGATGTGCTGAAGGATATCTTTGATATTGATTTTGATATAATTGAAAAAGAGGACAGGAAAATTTGTAATTATTTTAATCTTTAGACAATGAAAATGAATATTCGTTCCGGTTATCTTATTGCTGTAATGGCAGTATTAACCGTATTCACCAGCTGTTCAGGTAAGCAGGAGGAGTCGGGAAATGATGAAGAGGCTACAGAGATCACCCATAAGTTAGGTGTAACCAAAGTTGCTGCTGATCCTTCCAGGATTGTGGTACTTGACATCGGTGCCCTTGAAACCCTTCATGAACTGGGCGTAAAGCCTGCCGCCGTACCGAAAAAATTTATGCCGGAATATCTTTCAGATATAAAAAACGATGAAAGTATCGCTGACGCAGGTTCTGTTATTGAGCCTTCACTGGAAGCCATTAACGCATTGAACCCTGATCTCATTCTGATTTCAACAAGGCAGGAGCGCTATTATGAAGAACTAAGCCAGATAGCACCTACCATTTTTATCGGTACGGATAGTAAGGATTATCTCAATTCCTTTATTGAAAACACCAGACTGCTTGGCCGGATTACAGGGAAAGAGGCTCTGGCGGAGGAAAAACTTGAAGCGGTAAAGAATAAAATACAGCTGGCACAGGAAAAGTTTGAAAACGATCCGGACAAGGCCTTATTCCTGATTTACAATAACGGGAAGTTCAGCGCCTATGGCAAAGGGTCAAGGTTTGGTTTTATTCATGATGTCTTGCTCATAAAACCGGTGCTTGAAGGTATGGAAGATTCTGTTCACGGTCAGAAAGTTTCCAATGAACTGATTGCGGAAGCGAATCCTGCCTATCTTTTTATTGTAGACAGAAATGACGTGGTGCTCGGTAAAAAAGCGGCCAGAAACGAAATAGAAAATAAACTGATACAGCAAACCAATGCTTATAAAAACGGCAAAATTTTCTATCTGGATCCGAATGTCTGGTTTATTTCAGGCGGTGGTCTTACATCGGTAGATCTGATGGTGGATGATGTCCTTGATTTACTGAAATAAGATAAAACTGGAATAAGGTTAAAACCTTACCATTTTTTCAGCTGGGCTTCTTCGGTGTTGAACCTGAAATAGCGGGAGTCATTTACCCATTCACCCAGATTAATATACCGGCTGTTACCCGTAACCGGAAGGTCCAGTGGCAGATGACGGTGACCGAAAATATACAGATCGTGGTGCTGTATATTTTCGGTTTCTTTGCAGAAAAGATACAGCCATTCCTGATCTTCGCCTTTGAAAGTATCCTCGCCTTTTTCATTATTGGAAATCCGGCTATGGCGTGACCACGCATTGGCAATTCTTAACGATACGTCAGGATGCAACTGCCGGAAGGCCCAGCGGGCTACCGGATTTTCAAAAAGGATTTTCAGTTTCTTATAGGTAAAATCGCCGGGGCCAAGTCCGTCGCCATGGCCTGTCAGCAGAGAAGTGGTTCCTGATGCTGTCCGGATCCGGTATGAAACCGGATTCCGCGACACCAGGGCATTCAGTTCTTTTTCAAAATAATCCCGCATCCACATATCATGGTTGCCGGTAAAAATAACCAGTTCAATCCCTTTGTCAGAGATTTCAGCCAGTTTGCCCAGGAAACGGACAAACCCCTTGGGGACGACCTGTTTGTATTCAAACCAGAAATCAAAAAGATCTCCCACCAGAAAAATCACCTGCGCGTCTTTCTGTACTTCATCCAGCCAGCTGATTACCTTTTTTTCCCTCTCCAGACTCCTGGCGCGATCAGGTACACCCAGATGAAAATCTGAAGCAAAATACAGGGATTTTCCTTCAGTCAGATGTATGGTTTTCTGTGCAAAATCAAGAGCCATAAAAGGGAAGAGATTTCAGGGAAAGATGGTTAAACTCAGGATTCCGCAGATTGTCCGGCCGCTGCCTGTTCCTGTAAAACTTCAGCGAGCGGCCTGAAATTAGCAGGGATCTCCACCTGTTCTTCAGCATCTTCGCCTGCCGAATACGGGAATACATCCAGAATGGGTGTTAAGTTGATATCGGTTGTTTCGTAGGGTACAAGCATGGTTTTCAGGCTGTCGGTGATGCGGGTAAGCGCTTCTGAAATATCATCCGCATTAAGCAGCATATAATTGACAACTTTTTTCTCTTTGCCGCTTTTGTCGTCTATTGAGTAATAAATGACCTTACACTTGAACCATTTTTCTCCGGTTTCGAAAGTAAACAAATCGGCCAGACGCATGCGGCTGATAGCAGTGACGGAAAAGTCAGAGGCATCGGTTACGATCTGACTGTATAATTTTGCTTCTGCTTCTGTATAAGAAAGCGCATCTACCAGATAGGCTTCATTTGTCGTTTTTAATCTTCCGGTTTCGTCTTCCTTTTGATACCTTATTTTTCCTAAATACCAGCTTGCCATAGAATTTGTAATGATTTTAACCCGGCTGTTTGTCCAATATCAGCTGTGCCGGGCGGGCAAAGGTAAATAAGGCTGATCAAATCTGCCAATTTCAGTACCGACTGATTCGTGAGATTCGGGGAAAAACAATACATTTGTTTTTGATTATGGGATAATTGACAGATATAATGTTTCGTTATCAGAAGTTTAATAACCTCTTTGGATAAAGAGATTCAGATTTAATAAGCACTATTGACAAATGAAAAAACTATTTTTATTGATTACCCTCGGTGTGATTGCATTTACGCTTACACAGTGTGCCGTCAGTCGTCAGATTAACGAAGCCAAGGCATTGGGCGACTGCTCCTTTCGTTTAAACAGCATTGACAGTGTGTATCTGGCAGGGGTGGATATCAGAGAGTTGAAGCAGATCACGAAGGTCAGCGACATTGATGTCAGCAAGTATCCCGGCCTGGGGCTGGCTTTTCTCCGCAAGAATATCCCGCTTGATTTACGGGTACATCTTGAAGCGAATAATCCTACAAAGAAAATGGCAGCTGTACAGGAATTTGAATACAAGGTACTGTTGTCCTCGCATGAGGTTTTTTCAGGCGTTGTGAACCGCCGCATTGAAGTGCCGCCGGGAACAGGAAGGACATTTATACCCATTTCATTGGGCACCAATGCTTACGACCTGTTTACAAATGACCAAACCCGGGAAGAGTTCCTGAAAATGTTTGAAGCCCTGACCGGTAAAAAGGATGGTGCTAAAACCAAACTTGTGATTAAGCTGAAGCCCACTTTGGCATTAGGCAGTCAGAAAGTAAATTATCCCGGTTATATCACACTGGAAAAAGAAATTACCTCTGACATGATTCTGGGGGAAAATAAATAAGAAAACGGAGCGGATGCTGCCTGACAGTAAGCCGTTATGCTCATTGATTTTTCGATTAACCGAACTAACCAACTGATAAACAAAAAATATGAATCGTAGAGAAGCTGTTCAAAGACTTACCTTACTGATGGGTGGCGCGTTATCCGCTCCTTTGATGGCGGGTATTGCCGGTGAAAAACTGAATACCGGACCATCCTTAACTGTGAGCGCACAACAGGAAGCCTTACTTGCTGAGATTGCTGATATCATTATTCCGACTACCGATACACCCGGTGCAAAAGCCGCCGGCGTTGAGAAGTTTATTGTAAGGGTAATGAAAGATTGCTATGAGCTGGAAGACCAGAAGAAATTTTATGACGGACTGGAAAAACTGAATGCAGACAGCAAAGAAATCTACGGGAAGGGTTTTACGGAACTGGATACAGAAAAGAAAAATGAAATGGTAAAACGCAGCACTACCTACGACAAGCCATTCTTTCAGCAAATGAAGAGCCTTACCGTGACCGGATATTTTACTTCTGAAACAGGTGCTACTCAGGCACTTGATTATTTGCCGGTTCCTGGTCGTTTTGAAGGTTGTATTCCTTTAAAGGAGAATCAGAAGTGCTGGGCATTATGATTTAAGAAAGCTGCTCTGAAGGCAGGAAATAATGTTGTTACCAATTATCAAGATTTAAGAAATGGCATATTTAAATACAGAAGCGAAACAAGCTAACACTTACGATGCAATTGTAGTGGGGTCGGGTGTTTCGGGTGGATGGGCTTCCAAAGAATTAACTGAAAAAGGCCTGAAAGTCCTGATGCTTGAAAGAGGCAGGCAGCTGGAGCATATTTCAGGATATGAAAATGCGATGAAAGATCCATGGCAGTCGAGTTATAACGGCAGGTTAACGATCGAGCAGAAAAAATCGCACCCTTTCCTTTCCCGTGATTACCCTTATAATGAAATGACAGAGAGTTACTGGATGAACGACTCTGACTCTTTATATGAAGAAAAGAAACGGTTTGACTGGTTTCGTCCCAATATCGTAGGCGGTAAATCCATTATGTGGGGCCGGCAGTCGTATCGCTGGAGTGACCTGGATTTTGAAGGAAACCTGAAGGACGGAATTGCCGTTGACTGGCCGATCCGTTACAAGGATATTGCTCCCTGGTATTCTTATGTTGAAAAACACGTGGGGATTTCCGGAGAAAGGCTTGGGTTACCTCAGCTGCCTGACAGCGAATTCCTGCCTCCGATGGAAATGTATTGTGTGGAAAAAGAGGTAAGAAAAAGAATCGAAAAGGATTTTCCGGGACGTACGATGACAATCGGACGGGTTGCCAATTTGTCACAGGCACACAAGGCAGCACTGGATATTGGTCGTTCTCCTTGTCAGTATCGCAACCGTTGTTCACTCGGATGTCCTTATGGTGCCTATTTCAGTACGCAATCCTGTACTTTACCGCCTGCGGTAAAAACCGGGAATCTGACGCTGCGGCCTGATTCGGTGGTGAAGGAAATCATCTATGACAGAGCAAAAAATAAAGCAACCGGCGTAAGAATCGTTGATTCCGTTACATTGGAAGAGCGTGAATTTTATGCTAAAATTATTTTTGTCTGCGGAGGGGCTATCGGCTCAACCGTATTATTGCAGAACTCAGTCTCTGACCGCTTCCCTAATGGTTTGGGCAATGATTCCGGTGAATTAGGCCATAACCTGATGGATCACCATTTCCGTACCGGGGCCAGTGGAGTGTGGGAAGGGGATGAAGATAAATATTACTATGGCCGTCGTGCCAATGGTATTTATGTTCCTCGTTATCAGAATATCGGAAACGACAAGCGCGGCTATCTGCGCGGGTTCGGATACCAGGGGGGCGGCAGCCGCCAGGGATGGACACGTAATGTGGCTGAATTGAGTTTTGGTGCTGATTTTAAAAATGAAGTAACAAAGCCAGGTAAATGGACAATGGGCTTAGGTGGTTTCGGTGAGACATTGCCTTATCATGAAAACCGCATGTATCTGGATCGTTCCAGGAAAGATAAATGGGGTATTCCGACCGTCGTATTTGATGCCGATCTCAGGGAAAATGAGAAGAAAATGCGGGAAGATATGAAAAATGATGCTGCAGAAATGCTGGAACGTGCCGGATTAAAGAATGTCCGTACTTATGATAACGGTTCCTATCTGGGAATGGCTATTCACGAAATGGGGACTGCCCGGATGGGACGTGACCCGAAAACATCTGTGCTGAATGCGCATAACCAGGTGCATAGTGTGAAAAACGTGTTTGTGACCGATGGAGCCTGTATGACTTCCGCTTCGTGCGTGAACCCGTCGCTCACGTATATGGCACTCACGGCCCGTGCAGCTGATTACGCAGTACAGGAATTGAAGAAGAAAAATTTATAAGAACAGCTTGACAGAAACAAAAGCGCTGTTCGGGTTTTGCCAGAACAGCGCTTTTTCTATATACTGAACTGATTTACGTGTCTGTCTCTTCGAATTTGTAATGCTTCTCCTGCTTTCAGAACCCGGGACTCAGTATATTTGCGCTGACAAATTTCACATCGGCTTATCACTGCATTGGATTTAATAAATGAGTATTCTTAAAAAACTCGCCTCCGAAACGGCTACCTATGGTGTTCTGACAATGTTGGGCCGTCTCCTGAACTCTTTGCTGGTGTTATTGCATACTGATTTGTTTTTACCGGAGCAGCTGGCCGTTCAGGTTCAGCTTTATTCGTATGCCGGTCTGGCACTGGTGATTTATATTTTCGGAATGGAGACTGCGTTTTTCAGGTTTGCAGCCAAAGAAGCGGACCGGGAGCAGTATTATAATATTGTACAAAGCGCCGTTATCATCGTAAGTGTGGCCTTATCTGCAGCAGTATTCATTTTTGCGGAGCCTATTGCGCGTTTTCTTCTGTATCCGGAAGAAGCTACCCTGGTCAGATGGTTTGCCATTATCATGGCGATTGACGGTATGGTAGCGATCCCGTTTGCCAGACTCAGGCTGGAAAAAAAAGCAAAGCAATTTGTTACGTACCGGCTCGTCAATATATTTCTGTATATCTTCCTGAATGTGTTTTTTCTGATCGTTTGCAGGGATATTGCAGAAGGGAAATATGCACTGTCACTCCAGCCGGTTGTTCATCTGTTTTATAACCCGGCAGTAGCCCCACGTTATATTATCATGGCCAATCTGGTGGCCAATCTGGCCTATTTTATTCTGCTAAGGAAAGAGTTCAGAAGTTTCCGGTTTGTTTTTGATAAATCATTGTTTAAGCCGGTCTGGGTATATGCATATCCTATCGGGATTATGAACCTGGCAGCAGTAACCAATACCTTTTTCGACAGGGCGTTTCTGCAGTATCTGCTTCCGGAAAACTTTTATCCCGGGCGTACTACCCGTCAGGCCATCGGTATTTACGGACAATGCTTTAAACTTTCCATTTTCATGAATCTGACTATCCAGGCGTTTAAGTATGCTGCTGAGCCTTTTTTCTTTCAGAAAGCGGAAGACAAAGATGCGCCCGAGACTTTTGCGCTGGTGATGAGGTGGTTTGTTATTTTCTGTGTTATCCTGTGGGTAGGGGTGAGCCTGAATCTCGATTTACTGGCTGTTCTGTTTCTGAAACAGGATATTTATCATGAAGGTGTCTACGTGGTCCCTTGGCTGCTACTGGGGTTTCTGCTGCTGGGCATTTATTATAACCTGGCCACCTGGTTCAAAGTAACCAATAAAACACAATATGGCACTTACATTACCATAGCGGGAGCATTGTGTACGATAGTATTAAACTTTTTGCTGGTGCCACACATCGGCTACCTGGGGTGTGCTGTCGCATTTGCGGTGTCAGGATTTCTGATGACGGCATTGTGTTATTATTTCGGTCAGCAATATTATCCGGTGCCTTATGACCTGAAATCGGGTTTGCTTGCCCTTGTCCTGGGTACGGTAGTCATCATTGGTTACCGGTACCTGGTGAATCTGGAGGGAATAGCGGGTTATCTGATGGATATGGCCGTAGCGGCTTTATTTGCCGGTTTATTGGTTACCAAAGAAATGAGATGGCTTCCTCGTCTGAAAAAGAAATGACCGGTTTGCCGGAAATCCGCTTTACTTCATTTCTCTGATCAGCTTTGTCGCATATAAAAACTCCCGAAGCTCGGCTGATCCTGAGTTGAACATGTCAGGTACTTGTCCGGTCCAGTTTTTATAACCCTGGTACAGGAAATTAACATTCTGTCCGATTTCCAGTACTGAGTTCATGTCATGGGTGATAATAACAGTAGTAGTGTTGAATTCTTCAGTGATCTCCTTAATCAGTTCATCAATTTTGGCTGCCGTGAGCGGGTCGAGACCTGAATTAGGCTCGTCACAGAAAAGGTATTTCGGGTTCATGACAATGGCTCTGGCAATTCCTACCCGTTTTTTCATTCCCCCGCTGATTTCTGAAGGCATCCGGTCGCCGCTCCCGGTCAGTCCTACCCGTTGCAGGCAAAATGCTACTCGTTCCTTTTTCTCTGACTCGCTTTGGTTAGTAAGCATATCGAGCGGAAACTGAACATTCTGAGCTACCGTTTGTGAATCAAACAACGCACCTCCCTGAAACAATACGCCCATTTCCCTGCGTATTTCCTGTTGTTCTTCAGTGGAGCTCTGGTAAAAATTCCGCCCGTCATAAAGTACTTCACCGCTGTCAGGCTTTACCAATCCGATCAGGCATTTCAGCAGAACACTTTTGCCGGTACCGCTTCCTCCGATAATAATATTGATCCTGCCTTTTTCAAAATCAGCGGAGATCCCCTTAAGTACCTCCTTTTTTCCGAATGATTTAGTAATATTATTGATTTCAATCATGATGATCAGGATTTAAAGCAGCAATTGAGCCAGTACAAAATCAGCAAGCAGAATGGCAATACAGCTGCTTGTCACCGCTTGTGTACTGGATGTTCCCACTTCAAGCGCTCCGCCACGTGTATAAAAGCCTTTGAATGAAGAAATACTGGCAATCAGAAATCCGAATACAAACGGCTTTATACACATAAACAAGACATTATAAGGAATAAAGCTGTCGCGGATGCCATCCATATAATCTTTAGCCGAAATAACCCCTGTGAGTGTTCCTGCAAAATAGCCGCCGAGAATACCCAGAAAAGCAGCCATAATCACCAGCAGCGGAAAGGTAAACATGGCAGCAAGCACTTTGGGCAAAACCAGGTAGGAAGAAGAATTGATACCCATTACTTCAAGTGCGTCGATCTGCTCGGTAATGCGCATGGTACCCAGCTCACTTGCGATATTGGACCCGACCTTTCCGGCCAGAACGATACAGGTAATGGTAGGTGCAAGTTCGAGGATCTGCATATCCCTGACAATCAATGCTACTGTAGACAGCGGAATCAGGGGACTGACCAGGTTGTAGGCGGTCTGAATACACGATACGGCACCGATAAAGAATGAAATAATGGAAACAAGAAAAATGGATCCAAAACCCAGCCTGACTGCCTCATCAATAAAACGTTGCCAGTAGATGCTGAATTTCTCCCGCCTGACAAACAGTGAATTCAGAAAAATAAAATACCGTCCCAGTGCAGACATAAGAATTGTAAAAGGAAAATTTTATGTTTCGGATTGTATTCAATAATTTCGCCCAAATTAGAAAATTTAACTGATCAAAACTATTATTCAGGTGACCGGCGATCATCTGATCCTTTCAATATGAATTTACTGGCAGTAGTAACCGGAGGAAGCAGAGGCATTGGAAAAGCCGTCACAGAAAAGTTGTTAAGGGATGGCTTTGATGTTATAACATGCGCCCGAAATGCTGCAGACCTGCAAAAACTGGCAGAAACAGCGGCTGTTGAATATCCTTCAGTAAAATTGTATACATATGTTGCAGATCTGTCGGTGGAGCAGGAGGTCGTGGGGTTTGGTTCCCTGATCCTGAGTATTGCTGAAGGGCGGTCTCTTGATTTTGTCTTACATAATACAGGCGTTTTCTGGCCTGGCGCTATCGGCGAAGAAGAACCCGGCGTGCTGGAGAAAACGATGTCAACCAATGTGTATAGTGCTTATCATCTGACCAGAAGTCTGTTGGGGAAATTGAAAGCACAGCGGAGCGGACATATCTTTATGATGTGTTCTATAGCCAGTCTGGTCGCTTATCCGAACGGAGGCTCTTATTGCATTTCCAAGTTTGCTTTACTGGGAATGACGAAGGTGCTTCGTGAAGAGCTCAAGCCTTTTAATATCAGGGTAACGGCGGTGATGCCGGGTGCCACTTTTACCGACAGCTGGGCAGGAGCGGGCCTGCCTGAATCAAGATTTGTAAAGCCTGAAGATATTGCGGACACCGTTCTGGCTGCTTTTAACCTGTCGGCGGGGGCCGTTCTGGAGGAGGTTGTTATCAGGCCTCAGCTAGGTGATATCGCATAATCTCTATCCGCAGTTTTATGAAATATGTGGAATATTTCTTTAACTTGCATTTTGAAAATTTTTTAATAAATTATTATTCAATCCGATTATAAATTCAATGGAGCAGTATTTGGGAATTGATGTTGGTGGAACAAACGTAAAAATGGGCATAGTAGATGCCGAAACAGGAAGAATTACCAGTTTTTATAGTCACGATACGGCAAGTTGGCGTAACAGTGGCCAGTTTCTTCACAGTTTAGGAGATGCCATCGCGTTGAAACTTACTGAGTTTCCCAATGTTAAAAAAGTAGGTATCGGTGTTCCCGGGCTCATCAACAGAGACAGAACTGTTTTACTTGAAATAACAGCTATTCCCGAAATTAATGGTATTAAGGCCGTTCCTGAGTTGAAAGCACGTTTTCCGGAGCACGACTTCTTTCTTGAAAATGACGCCAACGCTGCTGCGCTTGGAGAGTACTACTTCGGAGAAGAGAAGCTCCCCGAAGATTATATTTTCGTTACGCTTGGTACAGGGGTAGGTGGGGCTGCTATTATAGATAAGAAGGTTTTCAAAGGAGGTGGCGGAAATGCCATGGAACCGGGCCATGTGCCTTCCATCAATGGCAAAGTGCTGGAACGGAACATCGGTAAAAAGGAATTGCTGGAAATGGCCAACCAGATGCGGGCTGAATACGAGGGCGAGACCCAGTTGCCCGCTGACGGGAATATCAGCACAACCGGACTTGTGGCTGCAGCAGGGGCTGGCGATGACCTGGCGCTTCGTATTTTCGATAAAATGGGAACACTGCTTGGAGAAGGACTGGTATCGATGGTCAGGATTCTGGATATTACCACTATTCTGATCGGCGGGGGCTTATCGGCTTCATTCGATTTCATTTTACCTTCACTGGAAAGAAGTCTGAATTACTGGCTTACACCTTATTATCTTGATACACTTTCAATTAAAAGAGCTACCCTGGCCAATGATGCTGGTTTGCTGGGAGCTGCTTCTCTTTGTTTTGAATAGGAATACACAATAAGACATACGAAAAAGGCCTGCATTTGCAGGCCTTTTTCGTATGTCTTATTCAACGTTATTATTTTGTAGTAGGA
>JBEBXQ010000098.1:0-19652 GCA_040391535.1 Telluribacter sp.
AAGGAAGTACCTCAGAAAAGTATAGAAAACAATATCAGCAGTGAAGTCAGCAATGCTATTACAATACGGGGAAATATTACCGCGGCCAGCGATAATACCGGTATGCCCGGTGTGAGTGTGGTTCTGAAAGGTTCTTCCACCGGTACTATAACCGACGGAAACGGTGATTATGAACTATCTGTCCCTGATGAACATGCCGTTCTTGTGATCAGTTTTGTAGGTTATCTCAGTCAGGAAATTACAGTAGGCAAACAGACCCGTATTAATATAACCCTGCTGGAAGATACCAAAGCGCTGGAGGAAGTGGTAGTAGTGGGTTATGGTACCCAGAAAAAGGTAAACCTGACCGGTGCCGTTACGCAGGTAGAAGCCAAACAACTGGAAAACAGACCGCTGAATAACATGTCTCAGATTTTGCAGGGTATGGTACCTAACCTGAACATTACCTTCTCAACCGGCCAGCCCGGACAAGGCGGTAATCTTAACGTCCGTGGGGAAACTTCTATCAACGGTGGTGGCCCGCTGGTACTGATTGACGGAGTACCGGGTGACATCAACCGTATCAACCCTGCCGACGTTGAAACGGTTTCTGTATTGAAAGATGCCGCAGCTTCTGCCATTTATGGGGCAAGGGGCGCTTTCGGAGTGATTCTCGTAACCACCAAAACGGCAAAAAGCGGTAAAACAAGTGTTAGTTACAGCAACAATTTTGGCTGGTCAACACCCACTATCAGCACTGATTTTATGACCAACGGATACGATCATACCCGTATCAATGATGAAGCCTTCAAACGTGCCACCGGAAATACCTACACCCGCTATTCTGAAGAGGATTACGACGAATTATATGCTCGTCGTAATGACAAAACCGAGCATCCGGACCGTCCGTGGGTGGTTGTGAAAAATGTAAACGGTAAAGACATTTACAACTATTATGGTAATTACGACTGGTGGAATACCATTTTCAACATGACCCAGGCCTCTCAGCAGCATAACATCAACTTCTCCGGAGGGACTGATAAAATGAATTATTACCTGTCGGGTTCGTTTTTTGAGAAAGACGGTATTATGCGTATCAATACCGATAATTTCAGATCCTATACGCTGCGCAGCAAAATCAACGCACAGCTGACTCCCTGGCTGAAAATCAGTAACAACACCCAGTATTTCGATTCAAGATATTCTTATCCCGGTCTGGAAGGTGGTGCCAACGCCAATTTCGTCGCTATCACCGTACACGCAATGCCGGCCTATGCACCGCTTAACCCCGACGGCACACCAACTTACAACACTTTGAAGAATAACTATTCCATTGGTGATGGTTTGTTTGCCAATTTGCTGAAAGGCGTTGCCGGCGGTGAGAAAAAGGTGCATGAGCTAACTACCCTTAACTCACTGACTGCTGAAATAACCAAGAACTGGAACGTAGTGGCCAACCATTCCTATTCCTTTTATATAGCAGATGACTGGTACCGTTCTGCTATGGCGACTTACTCCATACAGCCGGGTATTATGGCCCCTGTTCCCAACTACAATACCGATCAGCTGAAAAAAACAATGTGGTTTGACCCTTTGAGTGTTTTCAATCTGTTCACTTCCTATAACCAGACACTCGGAAAACATTATTTCGGAGTAACAGCAGGTATGAATGCTGAGTCCAAAAAACATGAGCGTTTGTACGGGGCAAGGAAAAACCTGCTTTCTGAGAACCTGAATGATCTTGATCTCGGAACCGGCGAACAATTATCCGGTGGCGGTTCGTACCAGTATTCTTTATTTGGTGCCTTTTTCCGTCTTAATTATGATTTTGCCGGAAAATACCTGTTTGAAGTAAACGGTCGCTATGACGGTACTTCACGTTTTGGGGAGGGCCGTCGTTATGGCTTCTTCCCTTCCGTTTCTGCCGGATGGAGAATCAGTGAAGAAGATTTCTTCGAACCCATACGTGGTACTGTTAATAATCTGAAATTGAGGGCCTCTTATGGAACATTGGGTAACCAATTGCCTTCTAACAACAACTCCGCCAGTTTCTATCCTTATATTTCCAGTATGTCCACTTCGTTGTCAAACTGGATGACCAGCGGACAAAAACTGAACTATGTCAGCAGCCCCAATCCTATTTCCGCCGGATTAACCTGGGAAAAAGCAACCACCACCAACCTTGGTCTTGATGCCGATTTCTTTAAGAACAGGCTGAACCTGGGATTTGATATTTATGTACGTAACACAACCGATATGCTCGTTCCCGGACAAGTACTTCCTGCTGTTTTCGGTGCTGGTGTTCCAACTCAAAATGCCGGAGATCTTCAGACAAAAGGATTTGAATTATCACTGGGATGGCGCGACCAGTTTAATGTAGCCGGAAAACCTTTTGGTTATAGTGCGTCATTCATCGTTTCTGATTCAAAATCCAAAATCACCAAATACGATAATCCCAATAAAATTCTTTCCAGCTATTATGTCGGGCAGACTATTGGCGAGATCTGGGGATATGCCATCGACGGATATTTTAAAACCGATCAGGAGGCTCAGGAGTACGCTGTCGACCAGGCGATTGTCAACAAGCAACGGCTGAGCGCTCCCGGCGAATGGAGCAAACTGCAGGCAGGTGATCTTAAATTTACCGATGTAAATGGTGACGGTAAAATTGATCAGGGCGCCAATACACTGGAAGATCATGGCGACCGCAGTATTATCGGTAACAACAGAGCACGTTATCGTTTTGGCCTTAACCTGGGTGCAACATGGAATAACTTCGATTTCTCCGCCCTGATTCAGGGAATCTGGAGAAAAAACTGGTATCCTGGTGCCAATGCCGATAAATTCTGGGGGCCTTATTCCCGTCCGTACTATTCTTTCATTCCGGCTGATTTTGAAAGTGATATCTGGACACCTGAAAACCCGGATGCCTATTTCCCTGTTCTGCGTGGTTATACTGCCCTTAACGGAGGTGGCGACCTTAACTCTGTCAATGACCGCTACCTGCAAAATGTAGGGTATGGCCGTCTGAAAAACCTGGTGATCGGTTATACTATTCCCGAAAATATCAGTAAGAAAGTAAAAATTCCGAGAGCAAGGATTTACATCAGTGGCGAAAACCTGCTCACTTACACGCCGTTAAGATCAAAATACATTGATCCGGAGCAATTTGATGGTGATGGTACCAATGGTAGGACTTACCCCTTGTCAAAAACCTTATCAATGGGGCTGAGTCTTAATTTCTGATGGGTTAACCGGAAAACTTATTAATTTAAAATCGATGAAAAAATTCATAATTATAATCACACTGGGGCTTGGTCTGGCATCATGTGACCTTAATCAATTACCGCTTGATTCTGTTTCACCGGAAACATTCTTCAAAACCGAGAATGATCTGCTGTTGTACACCAACTCTTTTTACAATATGCTGCCCGGTGCAGAAGACGTCTATAATGAAGACGTTGATAATATTATTAAAAACAGTTTGCGAGATGAACTGCAAGGTACAAGGGTAGTGCCTACCAGCGGTGGCGGATGGTCATGGGGGAACTTACGTAACATTAATTATTTCCTCGTTAACTCATACAAATGCCCTGACGCCAATGCTGTAGCCCGTTACAATGGCCTTGCCCGTTTCTTCCGTGCCTATTTCTACTTCGGAATGGTAAAACGTTTCGGTGATGTCCCCTGGTATTCTACGCCAATTGAGAGCAATGATAATGAAATGCTTACAAAAGGACGTGACCCGCGTACGATGGTGATGGATTCTGTTATGGCAGATATTGATTATGCCATTGCGAATCTGGGTACCAGCAAAAATGTAAATACTGTTACCAGGTGGACAGCCTTAGCATTGAAATCCAGAATCGCATTGTACGAAGGGACTTTCAGGAAATACCATACTGAATTTAACCTTCCGGATGCTGATAAATTTCTGGATGCCTCTATAGCCGCATCTGAAGATCTGATTAAAAACAGCGGCTATACACTTTATACAGATACGCCTGCTACCGCTTATCAGAAGCTTTTTGCCTCTGACAACGCCATTGCTGATGAGGTCATTCTGGCCAGGGCTTTCAGTGATGAATTACAGGTATACCACAACCTGAATTATTACACAATGACGGCATCGTACGGAAAACCAGGCCTGGAGAAAAAACTGGTAAACAGCTATCTGATGGCCGATGGTTCCCGTTTCACGGATGTACAGGGTTATGATAAGATGCAGTTTGCTGAAGAAGTTAAAAACCGTGATCCCCGCCTTGCCCAGACCATACGCACTCCCGGATATACCCGTATAGGCGAAACGACTAAGCTGGTACAGGAATTCGGAGCTACCACAACAGGTTATCAGCTGATCAAATTTGTCTCTGAACCGAAATGGGATACCTTTAACAAGGATATTACGGATATGCCGATTTTCCGTTACGCAGAAGTATTGCTGAATTATGCTGAAGCAAAAGCAGAAAGAGGAGTTTTGACACAGGCCGATTTGGATATCTCTGTAAAACTTACCCGCGATCGCGTCGGAATGCCGAACATCAGTCTGGCTGCTGCCAATACAGATCCCGATCCGTATCTTGCCGCGCAGTATAAAAATGTTACCGGTACCAATAAAGGCGTGATTCTGGAAATTCGCAGAGAAAGGCGGATTGAGCTGGTCATGGAAAATTATTTTCGCTGGGATGATCTGATCAGATGGAAAGAAGGTCACCTGCTTACTCAGGTCTTCAAAGGAATGTATTTCCCCGGGCCCGGTGAATTTGATCTGGATGCGGACGGAGATACCGATCTTATTATCTATGAAGGAACAAAACCAGGTGTTAATAATGTACAATTGTTAAAGCTGGGCAGCGAGATTCTCCTCGAAAACGGAAACAAAGGTGGAAACATCATGGTTAATTCGCATATCAATAAGAAATTTGATGAAACCCGTGATTACCTCTACCCTATCCCTCAACAGGAATTGCTGCTGAATACCAATCTGAAACAAAATCCTAACTGGTAAGCATTAGTTTTTATCCGGAGTCCGTAGATTTAACACTACGGACTCTTTTATTATTAACCTTAATAAATCTGTATTCATTATGCTTAATGACAGAAGAGCTTTTCTTGAAAAAATGTCAAAACTGGGTGTCCTCAGCATCCTTCCGGCTGCAGCGTCCCAGGCTGCAGCTGTAGATGAAAAAAACCATTTTGTAGCAGGCCCTTATTTACAGAATCTTTCTGCGACAGAAATAACCGTTATCTGGATAACCCACAAAAATTCATTCAGCTGGGTAGAATATGGTGAAGGAACCTATACCAGCAAACGGGAATTCGGCTATAACAATGGTCTTATTGAAGCCAACAACCGTATCAATAAAGTGATACTAACCAACCTGAAACCAGGTACGGTGCATAAATATAAAATTGTTTCTACAGAAGTCCTGGGATACAGAGGTTCGGTAGTGCAGTTTGGTGAAACCATCAGCAGTGCTTTACAGCAATTTAAAACACCGGCGATGGTTGAAGAAGAGGTCAGTGTAGCATTTATGAATGATGTACATGACCGGCCACAGACATTTTATCAGATGTTGTATCGTCACGGATTTTCAGGAAATGCCCGCGATTATGACTTTGTCGTATTCAATGGCGACATGTTCGACAGCATCGGCTCTGAAACGCAGCTGGTCAACCATTTGCTCGAACCGGCCACAGAAATTTTTGCTCAGGAAGTCCCCTTCGTACTTACACAGGGCAACCACGAATGCCGCGGAAGTTTTTCAAGGCAGCTCCCTGATTATTTCGGCTATCCCGACAACAGATATTATTTTTCATTCACCCGAGGACCGGTTCGTTTCCTGGTTCTTGATTCGGGGGAAGATAAAACAGATGACAGCGTGGAATATGGCGGACTGGCAGCTTTTGACAAATACCGTGAAACCCAAAAGCGGTGGCTTGAAAAAGAAATAGAAAGTGAAGATTTCAAAAAAGCGGCCTTCAGAGTATTGATTATCCATATTTCCCCCTGGCATTCAGGCGACTGGCATGGCACACTTCATTGCCGCGAAACATTCGGTCCGGTGCTGAACAAGGCCAGAATTGATCTGCAGATCTCAGGCCATACCCATCGTTACAAAACACACGAACCCGATAATGACCATAATTTCCCGATCTTCATTGGCGGTGGCCCTATTGTTGGTAACAGAACATTGATTAAGCTTCATGCCAATACCAAGGAAATGAACGTGTCCATGATTAAGGACGATGGTGAAATTTTAGGCAAGCTGAAAATTCCGAAAAAGAATAAGTAAATTCGGTTTTCTTATTAACCAGTACCTTTATTTATGAAAAAATTATTCGCAGTATTACTCCTGTCCGGCATCTTGTCATCATCCGCTCAGGCGCAGAAAAACACGCCTGTTAACATAGCAACCTACAATCTGAGGATGAACACCGAAAGAGACGGTGAAAATGCATGGTCCAAACGAAAAGAAAATGTGAAAGCACTGCTTCGTTATCACGAGTTTGATATTTTCGGCACGCAGGAAGGTTTTATCGGTCAGATCCGGGACATTCTTGAACTCCCTGAATATGCCTATATCGGAAAAGGACGCGATGACGGAAAACAAAGTGGTGAGCATTCGGCCATTATTTACAGGAAAGATCGTTTCAGATTACTGGATTCAGGTGATTTCTGGCTCAGTGAAACGCCTGACAAACCCGGAAAAGGATGGGACGCTAAATGCTGCAACCGGATTGCCTCATGGGGGAAATTCAAAGACCTTAAAACCAAAAAAGAATTCTACTTCTTCAATGTACACTTTGATCATGAAGGTGTAGTGGCAAGGAAAGAATCCGGAAAGCTGATGGTTCAGAAAATCAACGAAATAGCAGGCAACAAAACGGTGATTCTTACCGGGGATTTCAATTCTACACCTGAAACCGAGCAGATCAAAACACTGGGCAGTAATCTTGGTGATGCCTATGCGGTCACCCAACAGCCTCCTTACGGGCCGGTCGGAACCTTTAACAGCTTCAGATTTGATGCCGAGCTGAAGGACCGCATTGACTATATTTTTGTCAGTAAGAATATAGACGTGATAAAGTACGGTGTATTGTCAGATGCCAAAGACAAGCGTTATCCGTCTGATCACTTACCCGTTGCAGTGAAAGCGGTCATCCGATAATTCTTCAGCTTTGCTGATACCTTCCCCTGTTTTTCTGAATTACGCCATATTCAGAAAAACAGGGGTTTTATTTTAATACACTCAGCAGAATCGCTCTGTTTTCACAAAAATCCTCGCATGACAACTAGCTTTCTTTGCCTGAAATTGACTAATATTGAACTAAGTATCCGGCCAGGGAACAACATTCTGGCGTCAATTAGTTTTTAAACACCATTCTTCAACTATGTCATCAACCAAAACCCCGGTCACCATTGCGTATGGTGACGGTATCGGCCCCGAAATCATGGATGCCACACTCCGCATCCTTAACGCAGCCGGTGCGGCTATTGAGCCGGAAATCATTACTATTGGCGAATCATTATTTCAGAAAGGGATTACCTCCGGGATTGAAGAAAGCGCATGGGAATCACTTCGTCGTACCAGAGTTTTCCTGAAATCACCCATTACAACGCCTCAGGGAGGCGGATATAAAAGTCTGAATGTAACCGCCAGAACCACCCTTGGCCTCTATGCCAACGTGCGCCCCTGCCAGGCATATCATCCCTATGTCCGTACACATCATCCCGAACTCGACCTGGTCATCATCCGCGAAAACGAAGAAGACCTCTACACCGGTATAGAATACCGCCAGACCAACGATGTCTACGAATGCCTGAAACTGGTTTCCAGACCGGGTTCCGAGAAAATCATCCGCTATGCCTTTGAATATGCCCGTGCCAATAACCGTAAAAAGGTAACGTGTATGTCAAAGGATAATATCATGAAAATGACCGATGGCTTATTTCATAAGGTGTTTAATGAAATCGCGGAAGAATATCCTGATATCGAAACCGATCACTGGATTATTGATATCGGTTCGGCATTAATTGCTGACCGTCCCGACCGCTTTGAAGTCATCGTGACCCTTAATCTTTACGGCGATATCATCTCCGACATAGCCGCACAGGTAGCGGGTTCTGTAGGAATGGGTGGCTCGGCCAATATCGGTGACCAGTGTGCCATGTTTGAAGCCATACATGGTTCTGCACCGGATATTGCAGGAAAAGGCATTGCCAATCCCTCAGGACTTCTCAACGGTGCTGTTATGATGCTTACTCATATAGGCCAGGGCGATGTTGCAGCCAAAGTACACAATGCATGGTTAAAAACCATAGAGGACGGTATCCATACCGGTGACATTTTCAAGGAGGGAGTAAGTACAAAAAAAGTGGGTACTGCCGGGTTTGCGGAAGCTGTTGTCGAGAGGCTCGGAATGGAACCTGTCCATTTCAAACCCGTTTCTTATGCTAACAATGCCTACGAACCGATGGACACAAAAGCCGGAAAGGCCACTCCGGCACTGAAAGAGCTCAAAGGGGCAGACATATTTCTTGACGGGGGTGATCAGTTAAGCACCCCATCCCTGGGAGACCGTCTGAGTACTTTCAAGGCGGGAAATCTCAGTCTTAAAAGCATTTATAACCGCGGCGTTAAGGTTTATCCCGACGGAGTCCCGGAGACCTTTAATACCGATCACTGGCGCTGCCGTTTTCTGAGTACCGGTAATCTCACCATCAGTCAGCGTGACATTATTGAACTGCTGACCTTACTCGACAATCATGGTTTTGACATTATCAAAACAGAAAACCTTTATGATTTCGATGGTGCGGCAGGGTATACCAAATCGGCAGATGAATAAATTCATAAAAAAATTGAAGCTAAACGTCAGGAAAATCCATTCCTGACGTTCTTTATTTAATCCGGGCGGAATTGTTATATTTGTTTCAAGTTAATAAACCATGAAAAATTCAGCATTTCCGGACAACTGTCAACCCAAAGGCCGGATATTCTTTAAAACGATTTTAAGTTTTTACTGAACTCTATGACTAAGCAGTTTTACCGAATTGTACAGGTGTGCGTAGTTCTGGCCACAGCCTTCTTCTTAAACGCTTGTAATTCAACCATGCAGACCTATAAGCAAGGTCTGAAAAAATACGAAAACGGTGAATACGATCTGGCTATCAAAGATTTGAAAAAAGCTTTGGAGGGCAATTATGAACCCGCTGCCACCAATCACCTGATCGCCGAATCTTACCGTCTCTCCAACCGTTTTGCTGAAGCGTTGCCTTTTTATCAGAAAGCGCTGGATGCCGGCTTCGCTGAACCTTCGGCACGTTTTGATTATGCTTATGCACTGAAAACAGCCGGTGAATACACTGCGGCTTCCGAACAGTTTGCACTATATGCTAAAGCGGATAATGCCAGGGAATCATTACGTGAGCGCGCGCTGCGTGAAATCGAAACCATCAGGATTATTGACCGGCTGGCGCAGAACAACGAAGACATAAAAATTCATAATCTTTCAGTCAATACGGCAGGTACCGAGTACACATCCGGAATTCTCGGAGATGAGCTGGTTTTTTCGGCTTCTAAAAAAGAGAAGATTTACAAAAATAACGGTCAGCCGATGCTCGGCCTTTATAAGATGAAAATCAGCAGTGACCCTGCTCAGTCCGGTAATAACAGCACCTTGTTCAGCAATAATATTCAGGCTCCTGAGGCCAACGAAGGCTCACCTGCTTTTTCACCTGATGGCACTACCATGGTTTTTGCCCGCGGGAATACCGGCAAGAAAAAAGGAACCGCTGATGTTGATCTTTATATCAGCAGATTTGCCAATGGGCAATGGAGTGAAGCACGTCCTTTACCGGTAAATGATTCGCTTGCCTGGGACGGTTCTCCGGCTTTTTCACGCGATGGAAAAACATTGTATTTTGCTTCCAACAGGCCCGGAGGACAAGGCGGGCTGGATATTTACAGAACCAATATGGATGCCTCCGGGCGCTTTTCCAAACCTGTAAATATGGGAAAAGATATCAATACGGCCGGAGACGAAATGTTTCCTTACGTGGCGGCAGACGGGAAACTGTATTTTGCATCAGACGGCCATCCGGGTCTTGGAAAACTGGATCTGTTCGTGGCCATCCGATCGCAGGGAGTCATTACGGTACAAAATATGGGATTGCCTTTTAATTCGCCGCAGGATGACTTCGGGCTGATTTTCTACGAGGATGATACCAATGGATTCTTCACCTCCAATCGTACCGGAGGCAAAGGCGATGATGATATTTATTTCTTCACCTACCCGGTTGAAGAAGATACTCCTGATAGCACAACAATTGCCAAAGTACCAAACAACCCGAATTTCATCGACGGGAAACTAAAAACCGTACGGTATTATCTGGAAGGGGATGTGATAAGCAATGCTGCCACCGGCTACCCGATTGATTCAGCAACGGTAAAAATCATGTCTGATACTTCGGAAATAGCCCTGGCACAGTTTGTAACAGGCAAACCGGGCACTTTCGGAAAATTCAGGCTGGAAGAAGGACAGGATTACATACTGTTTACAGAAAGACCAGGGTACCTGAGCAAGAGAACACCTTTTACGATGGCCGGAAAAAACATTCCGCTGATATTCCTGGATAAGGCCGAGACCGATACGACATACAGGGTAACAATCCGACTGGATAGCCTGGAGCTGAACAAAACGTTTGTTCTGGAAAATATTTATTACGATCTGGATAAACACGATATCAGGCCGGATGCAGCAATAGAACTGAACAAACTGGTGGAAATCCTTCAGGATAATCCATCCTTAACCATTGAGCTGAGTTCACATACCGATGCCCGTGCTACTGATTCTTATAACATGGCACTCTCGCAACGACGGGCAGAGTCGGCGGTGAATTATCTGATTTCACGTGGTATTGACGCTGACAGAATGATCGCAAAAGGTTACGGAGAACGTCAGCTTATTGTTCCGAATGCCCGAACAGAAGAAGAACACCAGCGAAACAGAAGGACCGAGTTTACCATTTTGAGTTATTAATAGGGATTTGAAAAATATTTTTTGAATATTTGCCAGATAATCAGCGTGAAAGTCTGAACGGATAAACAACACAATATAAAATGATAAGAAGTACCTTAAATATCTTTGGCCTGCTCCTGCTTTTGGGATTTATTGCTATGGGATGTAAAAAAGATCCACCTCCATTATCCGAAAGAATTGCTAAAAACTGGAGTGCCAGCACAGTAAAACACGGCAATACCGTAGTGTATGAAAAAACCGGGACAGGTAATACAGCCGACTACTCGGGCTTCAGGATCAGTCTGGCTGCCGGATTTACCGTTACATTTGTAGAAGTCAACGGAGATACTTTCAATGGTCAGTGGGAACTCATCGGCAATAATACATTGCGCCTGAAAAATCTTTCCAGCACCAGCGATCAGAAACCGCCAACCGGTAGTAACGGAACTATAGACTTTACCATTAATCAGATTACAGACACCACATTGGATCTGACCCGCGTTACCGACAATCCTAAAACCGGTAATACGCGTAATCAGTACGTTCTCAGTAATCCCTGATTAAAGATTTTATATAAATGTTAAGCCGCTTCAGTTCTGGGGCGGCTTCTATTTTTTGAACATGTCATGGAAACAAAACGAACAGAAATTGCAGCCATAGGAGAATTCGGGTTGATCAATCATTTTAAAACCCGTCACCCTGCTGCATTGAATGAAACCATCAAAGGTATCGGCGACGATGCTGCCGTAATTGAAGCCGATAAGAACAATTACAGCCTTTTGAGTACCGAACTTTTCCTGGAAGGCGTACATTTCGATCTCACTTTTTTTCCCCTGAAACATCTGGGATATAAGGTTGTGTCAGCCACCGTTTCCGATATAGCAGCCATGAACGGTTTTCCTTCCCATATCACCGTTGGCATTGCTTTGAGTAACCGCTTTTCAGTGGAAGCGGTTGATGAGATTTATGAAGGTATGAAATTTGCCTGCCGGGATTTTAAAGTGGATCTGGTTGGAGGTGACACTACCTCTTCACGCTCAGGGCTCATTATCTCTGTATCTGTTTATGGAAAAGTAGCCCAAACAGATATCAGCTACCGGCATACAGCCAAACCTAACGAAATTATCTGTGTCACCGGTGATCTGGGTGCTGCCTATATGGGACTTCAATTACTGGAAAGGGAAAAACAGGTATTTCTGGTCAATCCGGATATGCAGCCTGATCTTGAAAACAAGGATTATGTCATTCAGAGGCAATTGCGCCCGGAAGCCCGGCTGGATGTAATACACGAATTAAAAGAGGCCGGAGTGATTCCCACTGCCATGATTGATGTTTCCGACGGTCTGGCTTCTGATCTTCTCCATTTATGCAAAGAGTCCGGAACGGGGGCTGTCATTTTTGAAGAAAATTTACCTATTGACGAGCAAACCTATCTGGCAGCTACGGAAATGAATTTAAGCCCGCTTACGGCAGCACTGAACGGCGGAGAAGACTATGAACTGCTGTTCACAATCGGACAAACGGATTATGACAAGATCAAGAATAATCCGAAAATCGTAACGATTGGTTATATGACTGCGAATCCTGAAGAGGTGGTGTTACATACCAAGGCCGAAAGCAGAATACCACTCACGGCCCAGGGATGGACTCCGACTCAGCAATAACGGCTGTCAAGCGATTTTGCTTCAGCAACAAATTCCTTGACTTTCTGTTCATCTTCTTTTTTACAGATGAGCAGTACGCCGTCATATTCAGCGACAATAAAATCATTCAGCCCATTGATAACCACCAACTTATCTTTGGGCATTTTTATAATACTTCCTGTTGTGTTGTAAGCCAGTACTTTACCGTCAATCACATTCTGATTTTCGTCTTTTCCGGAAACTTCATACAGTGATTTCCAAGTACCCAGATCAGACCAGCCAAAATCGCTTAATACGACATGTACATTATCAGCCTTTTCCATGATCCCATTGTCAATTGAAATGCTGCCACAGTGTGCATAAGCTTTCTGGACAAAAGCCTCCTCCTTATCTGTAAAATAATAAGGCACTCCGCTTTCAAAAATCTCTGCTGTTTCAGGAAGATATTTAGTCAATGCTTCTTTAACAGCCTGGAAGCTCCAGACAAAAATACCCGCATTCCATACAAAATCGCCACTTTCCAGAAATTGTACCGCCAGGTCGTATTGTGGTTTCTCCGTAAAAGTTTTTACCTTTTTAACCATTTTGGTATCCGGAATATACTGAATATACCCATAACCGGTATCAGGCCTGCTCGGTTGAATACCCAACGTTACCAGAATATTCTCCAGCTTAGTGGCAGCCAATGCCAGACGAACGGTACTTTTGAAATTTTCCTCTTTCAGAATAATATGATCGGCAGGTGCCACTACAATATGGGCATCCGGATTTTTCGCTCCGATCTTGTAAGCCGCATAGGCAATACATGGCGCGGTATTACGACGAATGGGTTCCAGCAGAATCTGCTCATCCGTAAGAAACGGAAGCTGTTCTTTAACCAGGTCTTTATATTCTGTACTTGTAACGATGTAGATATTTTCAGGAGGACAAACCCCTTCGAAACGCTCAGCAGTTTGCTGTAAAAGACTCTTTCCCGTTCCTAAAACATCATGAAACTGTTTGGGATAATGAGTACGGCTGAATGGCCAGAACCGGGTACCGATCCCACCGGCCATTATCACCACATAAGTATTTTGCATACCTTAATTAAGTATAATTCTGTTTTGATACACCAAACTTAACAGTTATAAGATGAACCCCAAAATCATGCGGTCATTCATTTATTGTATCGGTTACCAAAAATTTATTTTGCGGGAACGGAAAGCAGTTCTCCATGGCTTTGCTGCCAGGCCGAAATAACCTGGGTAAGTTGTTTGTATTCTATCAGAAAGCCGTCATGTCCGTAAAGCGAGTCGATCTCCTGATAAACGGCGTTCGGAATATGACGCGCCAGAAATTGCTGTTCAACAACGGGAAACAGCATATCCGATTTGATGCCCAGCACCAGGGTATGCGCCCTGATCTGTCCGAGGGCATGTACAATGCTACCCCTGTTACGACCCACGTTGTGCGAATCCATCACTTTGGAAAGCGTCCAGTACGAAAACGCGTTAAAGCGTTTGGTAAACTTCTCTCCCTGATATTGCTGATAGGAGGATGCCCGGAAAGCGTCTATCTGATCGGTATTATCACGTGCCTGGGTAAAGTTGTAGGTATCATAATTACGGTAAGAAAGCAATGCCATGGAGCGGGCGGCTTTCATTCCGGCAAGCCCGGCTTCAGCATCCCGGTTTTTCCAGGTAGCATCTGCTTCGATGGCCATCCGCTGGGATTCATTAAAGGCAATTCCCCAGGGTGAATGTATCGCATTTGCGGCTATAATGACCAGATCCTCAAAAATGTCAGGTGATTGCACAGCCCATTCCAGCACTTGTTGGCCGCCAAGGGAACCACCAATACCCAGTCTTATTTTTGAAATATTCAGCTCCTGGCGTAAAAGATCCAGCGCACCTACAATATCCTTAATGGTAATCAGTGGAAAATCATGATAATAAGGCTCCTGTGTATCTGCATTGACAGATAACGGGCCTGTGGAACCATAGTTGGAACCGAAGACATTGGCACAGACGATAAAATGTTTTGCGGGATCAATATATTTCCCTTCACCCACCAGTCCGTCCCACCATTCAGTGACATTGGAACTACCCGTGAGTGCATGACAGATCCACACGACATTATCATCTGCCTCGCTTCTTGTTCCATAGGTGGAGTAAGCCAGCTCAAAACCGGAAAGCGCGCCACCCTGCTCAAGTGCATAGGCATAAGGATACTTAAAAATCTTCTTTTCCACTTGCATGTATGAGTATACTCAAAAAATCAATAAACCGGCAGATCTTTCTGAGACCTGCCGGCACAATACTTTAAATAGCTGCAATGGCCTGCTCAATATCGGCCTTGATATCGTCAATATGTTCAATTCCAAGTGAAACACGCAGTACACCAGGATAAACGCCCGCCTTCGCCTGAGCTTCTTCCGAAAGCTGCGAGTGCGTAGTACTGCTCGGATGGATGATCAGTGTTTTAGAATCACCCACATTGGCCAGGTGGCTGATCAGTTTCAGATGATTCACCAGCTTGTCAGCCGCTTCTTTACCTGCCTTCAGTTTAAAAGACAAGACAGCTCCCGCACCGCGGGTCAGGTATTTCTTGGCCAGGTCATAGTATCTGTTGCCCTCCAGCCCTGCATAGTCAACAGACTCTACCGCCGGATGTTGCTGCAGCCATCTGGCCAGCTCCAGTGAATTGTCACAGGAACGCTCCACACGTAATGACAGTGTTTCAAGCCCCTGTAACAACAGGAACGAATTAAACGGACTCTGGCACGGCCCCCAGTCACGAAGACCTTCCACACGCGCTCTCAGCACAAACTGGATATTCCCGAACGGACCGCCCACTCCGAACACATCATTAAAAACAAATCCGTGATAGCTTGGAGAAGGTTCTGTAAACTGCGGATATTTACCGTTACCCCAGTTAAATGTACCGGCATCCACAATTACGCCCCCCATGGTGGTACCATGACCGCCAATCCATTTGGTCGCAGATTCAACCACTACATGGGCTCCCCATTTGATCGGCTGGCAAATTGCTCCGCCCGCACCGAAAGTATTATCAACAATCAAAGGCAGATCATATTTCTTTGCCAGTGCAGCGAACGCCTCGAAATCAGGAATACTGTAACTCGGGTTGCCGATGGTTTCCAGATAAATCGCTTTGGTTTTATCATCAATCAGTTTTTCAAAACTTGATACATCGTCGCCATCGGCAAAACGGGCCTCTACACCAATATTTTTGAAAGAGTTTTTAAACTGATTGAAAGAACCGCCATAAAGGAAAGACGTGGTAACAAAATTGTCTCCAACGGTAGTAATATTATTGATAGCTATAAACTGAGCAGCATGGCCCGACGACACTGAGAGCGCCGCTACACCACCTTCCAGTGCTGCCACACGTTTTTCAAAAACATCGCTGGTCGGATTCATGATCCGGGTATAGATATTGCCGAATTCTTTTAATCCGAACAGGTTTGCTCCGTGTTCAGAGTTGTTAAAAGCATAAGCGGTTGTCTGATAGATAGGTACTGCCCTCGAATTGGTTACCGGATCGACTTCCTGCCCGGCATGCAGTTGAAGAGTTTCAAATCTAAGTGCTTGATCTGCCATTTTTTAATGATAGGTTAAAGTATGAATTATTGAAATACTGATATAAAGCAAAACACGGGTTCATAACGAACCAGTTTACGTATAGCAATGATTTGGATAGTCATACGCGTTTTGAGTTTATATTCCCTAATTGCTTAGGTAGGAATTAGCACCTTATCGCATCGTTTCCGACAGGTTGCCAGAGGTTCACAGAGCCTAATCTCTCCCCTCTTCTTTATAAATCAACCGCAGTTCTTGTGAAGCAATTGACTTGATGGTGCAAGTATACTGCCTGATTGCCTTATTTGCAAGCAAGCAGTGCTTTATTTTTGGAAGTTAACGTGGTAACAGGTGAAACTGCTTTTCCGCGTTCTGCTATTCATTATTAAAGGATCTTTATGAAAGCATATACACTATTGTCAGCCCCTGATCCGGCAAGGTGTTCAGATTGGCATTGAATTAAGCTACTTTCATTAACTCAGGCTTTATGCCGTTTCAGGATTCCCTTTTCGACACTGTCATTCAGAATTCCTTCGGCGTATTCCCATATTTGTGAGGACCCATCTCCGATAATCTTCTTTTTTTCAAATACCCTGTCATAATCAACATTGAATTCACGCCAGGTACCGCCATTATTTGAATAGTTTTGCAATATGGGTTCCAGCCTGTCCATGGTCCGGGCAAACCGGGCTTCCATGGTCTCACCTGCTTCAAACTCTTTCCATATTTCAATTAATTCATCTGCCTGGGGCTGGGGCAGCATCCCGAAAATCCTTTCGGCGGCTTTCAGCTCTTCCTCCGTATTGCTATGGTTTTTCTGAGTATCATAGATAAAGATATCTCCGGCATCAATTTCAACAATATCATGTATCAATACCATTTTCACGACCTTCAGAATATCAACAGGTTCATTGGCATAATCAGCCAGAATAATGGTCATCACGGCCAGATGCCAGCTGTGTTCCGCATCATTTTCACGCCTGTCGCTATTGAACAGGCTCGTCCTCCTCAGAATGTACTTTAGCTTGTCAATCTCTTTAATAAACTCAATCTGCCTGATCAGGTCTTCCATTTCAGTTTTATTTTATCCGGTTTCGGTAGCAGGGATCATTATTCACAACACTGTCACCATTGTAATTAATTATTATCAGGCAAATTAAGTTTCCTTTATGACTCTATTATTGCAAAAAAACAGATATCCAAATAAAAAAAAACGCCTGCACTTCTGCACAGACGTTCTGATCATCCGGACATTAAAAGTGTGTCCTACTTATCTGCAGGAATCACATAGGTTGCTGTTGATGAAGGTTCCTGAGAATAAGAAAACTGCTTTCCTTCCCACTGAACAATGATTTTCTGCGATGCAGCACTACCGTTGAGCACAACCAGAATCAGCGAGCCGTCAGGGTTGACAAAAGCCACCTGCTCCAGGCCGGATTCAACGGGTAGTGCATCTGTAAATAACCGCCTGGCTCCCGGCTGAACGAATCTGGCCATATGCCCGGTTACATAATATTCTACATTACGGTCAATGGTTCCGTTTTGTCTGATTGTCACCACACCCCGGCAATCTTTGCAGCCGTTGTTAACCGGACCAAACTGCTCATCCAAAGCCAGATTCCACAAAAGGGCATTTTTTGACCAGTTGCGTGTGGTACCGATAAATATATTCTTCATATTCCAGACCATATTATCTCTGAAATCTTTTGCCCATTCACCTCCTGAAATTTCTGTAAAATAAAGTCCTTTGTCAGGATAGGCATCATGCACCTTCGTCATTGCGGAAACATCCCCCCCGTAAGCATGAAAAGCTGAGCCGGCCACATATTTGCGTACCTGCGGATCATCGAGGATGGTAACCGGATAATCGGGACGATCCCAATTGTGGTCATACAGCAGGATCTGAGCACTGATATTCTCCTTTTCAAAGAGTGGTCCTAAATGGTTTTTAATAAAGTCCAGCTGTTCTTCAGGCTCCATTCTGAGGGAGGGGTAAGCGGCTTCATGCAAAGGCTCATTCTGAACAGAAATCGCATCAATCGCAATCCCTTCCTTCTCATAAGCCCGGATATACCTGACAAAATACCGGGCATAGGTTTCGTACCATTCCGGTTTCAGTTTCCCGCCTGCCAGCCTGCCGTTGGTTTTCATCCATGCAGGCGGGCTCCAGGGTGTAGCCATAATTTTAATTTCCGGCTGAATAACCTTTATCAGCTTCAGTACCGGAATCAGGTCATCCTGATCCTTTTCTATCGAAAAATTCTTCAGCTCCGGATCTGTCTGTCCTGCTGCCAGGTCATTATAGGTAAAATCAGACAAAGAGAAATCCGAGGCTCCCATCGTAATCCGAAGGTAGCTTATTCCTATGCCTTTTTCTCTGCTGAACAGTTCATTCAGCAGGTTTTCGCGCTGGGAATCATTCAGTTTCTGATGAATCAGATAAGCGGATGACCCGGTTAAAGCCGCACCAAAACCATCCATTTCCTGAAGCGGATCTGATGTATCAGGTGCTATCCTGTAGGAAGCCGTCGCATCGGTCGCGCTTGTCACCGGAATCACATTTTCTTCCTTCAGCAGTTTGGTCTGAGCTCCGTTGGTAACCCATACATGCACACCCGTTTTTTCTTCCGGCGCCTGTTCTACAGGATTTTTTTCCTGATTACCGCTGCAACTCATGGTAAGCAACAGCAATGTACTCCCGATAAAATATTGTTTTACTTTTTGCATAGTTTGTATAAAGTACCGGAAAATCAAAAGGAAAAGGTTATGATTTTCCGGTATCTGATGATTAATATCCGGTATTCTGCGTCAGGTTTTCATTTTTATCCATTTCACCCTGAGGCACCGGCCATATCAGCGCATTTTCAGTAATGGCATAATTCAGGTTATTTCCGGAACCATCTTTTACATTTTTCATTACCTCAATCGCTTTACCTGTACGCAGGAGATCAAACCAGCGATGCCCTTCAAAGGCCAGCTCCAGGCGACGTTCTTTATCAATTGCATCTCTCATCGAAGCCTGGTCAGCAGCAGTGGTTTTTGCCAGCTTAACACGTGCCCTTACCTGATCTACCAGCGCTTTAGCGCCACTAACATCACCCGTTTCATTCAATGCTTCGGCCCTGAGCAACAATACATCAGCCAGGCGGTAGACAATAATATTCTGGGATGCATCGGTATTACGCATTTTATAGGCAAAAGGGAATTTTGTTAACGGATGGTACCGGTCAGACCATTTCCCGGTTACATCTGCGAAATAAATAGTCGATGCTTTGCGGACATGGTCTCCTTCGGCATCATAGGCTGCAATCAGGTCATTGGAAGGTGTATTGAATTTTTTCCAGTCTGTACCATAAAACATGGAAGAGCCCCAGTTTCCTCCTGTACCCCAATCGGTAAAGTTCAATTCAAAAATAGCTTCACTGCT
>JBEBXQ010000099.1:0-19126 GCA_040391535.1 Telluribacter sp.
TCAAATTCTTCTCCGGCCAATCCCTTTCTTACCCGCTGATCAAAATCACGAAGTTCACCTTCATTATAAGTGTTATCAAGTGACAACATCGGGAAACGGTGATAAACAGTCTCAAAATTTTTATTGATTGTACCACCTACCCGCTGCGACGGCGAGTCAGGTTGTTTGAACTGCGGATATTCCTTTTCCAGATCAATCAGTTCACGCAGCAGAGTATCAAACTGTTCATCAGAAATGGCTGATACACTTTCCTGATAATACAATTGATTATAATGATTCAGCTGGTCTGTCAGTTCGGTAATCCTTTCTTCGGGAGACATTGGTCAAAGCGGTGTTTGTCAAAAATTTCTTTAAATTCGTTGTAAAAATACACTTTCATTTCCCATTTTCAATCAGAAATTAAATTATGCGTTCTATTGCTCCGTCTGTATTATCAGCAGACTTTGCCAACCTTCAAAGAGACACCGAAATGCTTAACCGGAGCGAAGCCGGGCTGATTCATGTGGATATTATGGATGGTGTTTTTGTTCCCAATATTTCGTTCGGACTACCTGTTTGTGCTGCCATTCACCGGCATGCCGCCAAGCCACTGGATGTTCATCTGATGATTGTCGAACCGGATCGCTACATTGAGGGTTTCAGAGCGGCAGGGGCCAACATCATTACTGTTCATTATGAAGCCTGTACGCACCTTAACCGGACTTTACAGCATATTACCGAAACTGGTGCGCTGCCGGGTGTGGCTGTCAATCCGCATACACCGGTAGAATTGCTATCCGAAGTTTTACACCAGGTATCGCTGGTTTTAGTGATGTCGGTTAACCCGGGTTTCGGCGGACAAAAATTCATTGAAAATTCGTATAAAAAAATTGAAAAACTGGCTAAAATGAGAGAGGATGCCGGTGCTGATTTTCTGATTGAAGTGGATGGAGGCGTAACAACAGAAAACGCTGAACAATTATTCAATGCAGGAGCTGATGTACTGGTGGCCGGCAGTTTTGTTTTCAACAGCCCTCATCCTGAGAATGCGATTAAAGCCTTACTCACTCACGCATGAATTTAAAAACATCCGTTATTCCAAGATACAGATCTCCGGCGGTATTCAGACCATATCCTGAACTGACAGTGGCCGAAAGTACACGTCATGGAGGCGTAAGCCTGCCTCCTTTTCAATCGCTCAATCTGGGACGGTCTACCAAAGACAACCCTGAACATGTAGCCGAAAACCGGCAGCTGTTCTGGAATGCACTGAAAATCCCGGCCCGTCAGGTGGCGTCATCCCATCAGGTGCATGGCGATCTCGTTCTGGTAACTGACCAACCGGGAGATTTCAAGGGATATGACGCTATCATCACACATACACCGGATATTTTTCTGGCGGTTACGGTAGCAGATTGTACACCGGTGTTAATTTATGATCCGGTGGGTAAGGTAGTGGCAGCTATTCATGCCGGATGGAGAGGGACTGTAAGCCGGATCGTATCCAAAACGATAGAGAAAATGACAGAGACCTTCGGGTCATTACCTGAAAACTGCCAGGCTTACGTAGGTACCTGTATTGATTTTTACTCATTTGAGGTAGGCGAAGAAGTGGCCTTACATTTTGAAGATCGGTTCAAAACATTTGATGCAGAAAAGCAAAAGTTCTTTGTGGATCTGAAGGCCGTCAATAAGCAGCAGCTACTGGACAGTGGAGTAAAAGAAATGCATATTCAGGTTTCAGCTTATTCAACCGTTCTGGATAATCAGGATTATTTTTCTTACAGGCTTGAAAAAGGGCAAACAGGCCGGATGCTGGCCGTCATCGGGTTCAGATCAGAGCGATAAAAGAACAAGCTGTCAAAAACAGAAAATCCCGTCCTGACGTGAAAGTTAAGACGGGATTTTCTTATAAATCCGGAATCAGCAATTAAGCTTCCGGCGTAATTTTCAGCACTTGTCCCGATTCAATTACTACATAGATATCTCCATCAGCAGATTCACGGATATCACGCACACGGCCTATATTTTCGAACAGTTTTTCACGCTTCACGACTTTTGTTCCGTCAAGCACAACGCGTTCGATATACATGAACTTCATAGAACCAACCAGAAGATTGCCTTTCCAGTCTTTGAATTTTTTACCGGTAATATAGCTCATCCCGCATGGTGCAATAGAAGGCTTCCAGTAAGTTGCCGGTTGTTCCATATCCACTTTGGCTGTATCTTCCGAGATAATACTGTTGTCATAATCTATGCCGAAAGTAATCTCAGGCCAGCCATAGTTCTTACCTCTCTCTACCAGATTCAGCTCATCACCTCCCTGAGGACCATGCTCATGCTCCCAGATGGCACCGGTTTCCGGATTCAGCACCAATCCCTGAGGGTTACGGTGACCATACGAATAAATTTCCGGCAGTACATCCTTCATTCCTACAAAAGGGTTATCCTGAGGAACAGACCCGTCATCGTTCAGGCGAACCACTTTTCCCTGATCAGTTTTCAGATCCTGTGCTTTCGGTTTTTCTCCTCTTTCGCCTAACGATAAAAAGAGTTTCCCACTCTTATCAAACAGGATTCTGCCACCATAGTGTACATTAGCCTTTACATTGGGAGATGCTTTAAAAATCTCTTTCTGGTCTGTCAGCTCATTATTTTCAAACTTCGCCCGCATTAAAGCCGTATTGGCGCCCTGGCCTTTTTCTCCGGCAGCAGCGGCAGAAGAATAACTCAGATAAATGAACCCATTGCTGGCAAAATCAGGATGGGGCACTACGTCAAGCAGACCGCCTTGTCCTTCATAAAATACTTTAGGAACACCTTTTACCGGTGTTTCTTCCAGTTTTCCATTATTGATTACTCTCAGTTGGCCGCTACGCTCGGTAACCAGTATTTTCCCATCAGGCAAAAAATTCATTGCCCAGGGTCTGTCAAGGCCATCAGCGATGGTATCAATTTTAAACGAAGTAACAGGAGCATCCACGACGTCAGATTGCGCTGCTTCTTTTTCGTTACCGTTACAACCTACCGACATGGTAGCCAACATCAAAAAAGAGCTCATGAACAGCCCCGTCTGATTTTTCTTCATTTTTACCATAATTATTGATCAGAATTTAAAATTACTTTCAGTACAAAACCCAGGTATCTTTTCCGCCACCGCCCTGCGATGAATTCACCACCAGTGAGCCTTTCCGCAGGGCTACTCTTGTCAATCCGCCAGGAATAACATTTACCTCTTTCCCGTAAAGGATATAGGGCCTTAAGTCCACATGTCTTCCTTCAGGCTGACCATCAATCATACAAGGGACACGTGACAGCGAAATAGTGGGCTGGGCAATATAATTTCTCGGGTTACTGATAATTCTTTGTCTGAAATCAGCATGTTCCTCTTCGGTAGCCTTTGGCCCGATCATCATGCCATAACCACCGGCTTCATTAGCTTCTTTCACTACCAGTTCCTCAATATGCTCCAGCACATAAGCCCTGTCAGCTTCTTCTCTACAAATATAAGTAGGCACATTCGGAATTATGGGTTCTTCCTGCAAATAATATTTTATGATACGCGGCACATAAGCATAAATTACCTTATCATCGGCAACTCCGGTACCCGGGGCATTGGCCAGTGCCACCCTGCCGTTTTTATAAACTTCAAAAATTCCGGGAATTCCCAGCAGGGAATCAGGATTAAAAACCTGCGGATCCAGAAAAGTGTCGTCAAGCCTTCGGTAAATCACATCGACAATTTCAAAACCCTTGGTCGTACGCATTTTAACGTAACCGTCCATCACCACCAGGTCACGTGCGGCAACAAGTTCCACCCCCATCTGCTGAGCAAGATAAGAGTGTTCAAAATAAGCCGAATTGTATATCCCGGGCGTCAGTACCACTACTTTAGGATTGGGGCGGTCTGCCAGGTACTGAAGCTGCTCCAGTAACCGTGCAGGATAATCAGAAACCGGCCTTACACCCGTCCTCGCCAGTATATCCGGAAAACTCTGCTTGGACAGCTCCCGGTTTTCCAGCATATAAGAAACCCCTGAAGGGCAACGCAGATTATCCTCCAATACCATCATTTCTCCGTTTCCGTTTCTGATAAGGTCTGTTCCAGTAATATGGCACCAGATACCTTTGGGAGGTGTTAACCCCATACATGCCTGAAGAAAACACTTACTTGATTCAATCAGGTCACGAGGCACTACTCCTTCATTAAGAATCTGCTGCTCGTTATAGACATCATGAATAAACATATTCAATGCCTTAATCCGCTGTTTGAGTCCGTTTTCGAGATGTAACCACTCGTCGGCAGCAATAATTCTCGGAATAATGTCAAGAGGCATAATCCGCTCTGCACCCTGCCCTTCCGAATAAACATTAAATGTAATTCCCATGGCAAGCAATGTCTTTTCTGAAGCGCGCTGACGGGTAGTCAGAACCCTGTTATCCAGTGATTCAAACTTTTTTTTCAGATAAGCATATCCAGGTCTTACCTCGCCATTACCACAAAACATCTCGTCAAAAAATTCTTCTGTCCTATAGTTCTCAAATGAAAAATTAGCCATGATCTGATTTTTATACTTACCTCATCTTTTCCTCTTCAATTATAAAAATAACATTTTAGCAGGAAACACAATATTCAAAATATTTTTCGGCTTATTACAACAATTTCAGAATATTTATTTACCACATAATACTTACACAGGATTATTTTAAACAAAACCAACATTCTATCGACATTTATCACACCGGAAACCTTGTATAGTATTTTGTATTAAATTACTTTTTGCCATAAAAATAAGCTTCCTTTGCAAATCCACTAAAAATTCATTATCCGGCAAAATGACTTTTAAGCGTTTCACAGAAATCTGGGTTCACCGTTACAAAAAAATTCTCCATATACTGAAAGCTTACCGTAAAGCAGGTCAGTCGCGCCGTTATCTGTTGAAAATCAAACAACAGCTTCAGCCCGGCCAACGGCTGATTGCTGTGGTCCGGACTGAGCATTTTGGTGACATTGTAGCTACTGAACCGATTTCAAGGCAAATCAGGGCTTTGCATCCTGCCGATCATATTGTATGGTTTGTGAGACCCGCCTTTGCAGAACTGGTAGAAACCAATCCTAATATTGACACTGTTCACCGGGAGTTTTGTGTAACCGAAAGAGAGCTGTTATTGAAAAATGATATTTTTGATCATTTGTATGAGCTCCAGTTCCGGAACAACAGTCATTGCAGGATGTGTAACAAGTTTCTGGATAATCCCGTGGCATTGTCAAAAGGTATTGATTCTCTGAATTATTTTAATCACGGCAATTTACTGGAAGTATTTACGCAGGTGAGCAACCTTCCGTTACCTCATGACCAGCAGCCACGCCTGTACATTCAACCGGCCCAACAGCAAAGGGTTGATCAGCTCAACCTTCCCGAGAGGGCTGTGGTTATTCATTGTAAATCCAATTATCACGAAAAAGACTGGTCGGCGGAAAACTGGAAAAAACTGACAGAATGGCTTATTAACACTCATCATTATCATGTTATTGAAATCGGTCTTGACTCGGTTATGCCGGATTTCAAATCAGATCAGTTTATTAATTTATGCGGACAGCTCTCCATTCTTGAAACCGCGGAAGTAATCCGTCGGGGGAAATATTTTATCGGCCTCGACAGCGGCCCCTCTCATCTGGCCAATGCTACCGGCACATTCGGGTTTATACTCATGGGGAATCTGGTTGCATTCAGCAATTACAATCCTTATTCGGGTACCTACGGAGATCAGACCAATTGTATCATTATCAGAGAAGAGGGCAAAACCTGTTCAGCGATGTCCTTCGGTCATGTCAGGAAAAACATGGAAAATCATTTTGTGACCACCTGAATTACCGTTCCCCAAATAACAGACTTCCGACTCTGACAAGTGTACTGCCTTCTTCTACGGCAACAGGGTAATCTCCGCTCATTCCCATGGACAGCTCCTTCATCTGAATACGGGGGTGGCTGATGGATTTCAATTCTTCGAAGAATAATTTTAACCCTGCAAATTCATTCCGGATGACCTCCGTATTTTCTGTATTGCTGGCCATGCCCATTAAACCGGTAATACAGATATTCTGCAGATGATCTAAATCCGGTGCTGTCAGAATTTCAATGATTTCTTCCCGGGAAAGGCCGAATTTTGTTTCTTCTCTGGCGATATAGACCTGAAGAAGGCAATCAATGACCCGGTTATTCGCCAAGGCTTGCTTATTGATCTCCTTCAGGAGTTTCAAACTATCAACCGAATGAATTAAAAAAACAAACGGAGCAATATATTTTACTTTATTGGTCTGCAAATGTCCGATCTGATGCCAGCGGATATCTTTGGGCATCTTTTCATACTTGCTCACCATCTCCTGCACTTTGTTCTCACCAAAATCAACAACTCCTGCTTCATAAGCCTCCATGATCAGCTCTGCAGGTTTTGTTTTGGTGACTGCAATTAACTTTGTAACATCACCCAGCCCTGCCTTCACCATCTCAATATTTTCAGCAACACCCATATATTTCTATAATCCTTTATAGTATTAAATAACCCGGATAACTTTTAAAAGCTATCCGATCTGTCCTGCAAAGATATAATTAAAAAAATAGCGTTAAATTTGCAGGTGCTAACAATCCCTTCAAGCCCCTGAGAGGATTGGAGATATAAAAACTTTATAAAAAGCGGCTCTGTCCGGCAGACAATCCTGAGGCAGTCGTTAAAAAGAAGAACTATTACTATTTTTAGAAAGCAGGTTAATCAGATTCATCAAAATCCTCATTATGGAATTTAAGCAGGAGCAAAAAAAAGACAGAAAAACACTATTATGGGTTGCGTTAGCTGTTCTGGCAGCTTTAAATCTGATACAACTTTACTTTGTCCTACAGGAAAAAAAAGAGAGTGACACCAAAGATACAATCATTGCTACCAAAACCGAAGAAGTATTGGCAGCACGAATGAAACTTGACTCCATATCTACTCAGCTTGATCTGAAAATTGCAGAGATACAACATCTGGGTGGTCGTGTAGACTCCCTGATTGTGATTAAGACACAACTTGAGAATGACAAAAAGGCGTTACAGAAAACGAATTCAGTAGCTATCAATGACTTCAGAACCAAAGTTAAATCGTACGAATCGGTACTGAATCAGAAAGATACCGAAATACAGCGCCTCCGGGAAGAGCTCGGTATGGTAACGGCACAGAAAGAGGAACTGGCCGGGCAGGTATCAGATCTCGCGTCAGAAAAGACAGCGCTCAGCGATTCTGTCCTGGTTGTAAAACAGAAGGCTATCGAGCTTGAAGGAAAAGTAAATATTGCTTCTGCCCTTCGTGCCGAGCAAATCAGTGTAAACGCTATTACGAATAAAGGTAAAGAGCAGGATGGTGGCAAATACCGGGCCAGAAAAGTAGACAAGCTCAAGGTGTCATTTAAGATACAGGAAAACAATGTTGCCGAAAATGGTGCCAAGCAGGTTTATCTGCGGATTCTTGATCCGGACGGTGCAGTTCTGTCAGATATGGCAACCGGCTCAGGGTCCTTCCTTAACAACGGCAGGGAAATGATTTACAGTTCTAAAGAAACCATACAGTTTGACAACAGTAATCAGCTGGTGGATATCGTTTACGGCAGAGGAGGTATTCCGCTTAAAAAGGGGACTTACTCAATAGAACTTTATGGAGAAGGCTATAAAATGGGGGCTGCTGAGTTTTCTGTAAAATAAAACTCACTATTTTAAAGGTATGTTTTTTGGAGATTAAGCAGAAAACCTTTAATTTTGCACCCTTCTTCACAGAAGATTGAAAATAAATAATTTAAAATCAATTGATTGACTATGTCCAAGCAGTATGAAACGGTGTTCATTTTGACTCCCATCTTATCTGAGGCCCAGGTAGGGGACGCCGTTGAAAAATTCCGTGAAATTCTCACCAAAAATGGTGCGGCAATTATACACGAGGAAAATTGGGGATTGCGTAAGCTGGCCTACCCTATTCAGAAGAAAAGCTCAGGCTTTTATCATCTGTTCGAATACACTTCAACCGAAGGTAACGTGGTTGACGTATTGGAAACAGAATTCCGTCGCGATGAACGTGTAATGCGTTTCCTTACCGTTAGTCTTGACAAACATGCTATTGCGTACAATGAGAAAAAACGTAAAGGGCTTGTCGGAAAGAAGAAAGAAACTGAATCAACCACTGAAAAAGAAGCTTAAGACATGACACTTGTAAACGAACCGGTTGAAAAAAACGCCAATCGTAAAAAATATTGCCGTTTCAAAAAATCCGGCATCAAATATATTGATTATAAAGACCCTAACTTCCTTTTGAAGTTGGTCAACGAGCAAGGGAGAATTTTACCCCGCCGCCTGACTGGCACCAGCTTGAAATATCAACGTAAAGTTTCACAAGCTATCAAACGCTCTCGTCACCTGGCACTTATGCCATTTGTTGCGGATCAATTAAAATAAAAAGGAGGCATTAATTTATTATGGAAATCATATTATTAACTGATATCGCCGGAATAGGTTATAAGAATGACGTAGTAACCGTGAAAGCGGGTTACGGACGCAACTACCTTATTCCTCAGGGATATGCGGTACTGGCCAACAAAACCAACCGCAAGATTGTTGAAGAAAACACCCGTCAGGCAGCCCACAAAGCTGAAAAACTGAAAAAAGATGCTGAAGAAATTGCAGCAGCCATCGGTGAAACTGTATTGAATATCCCGGCGGTAGTTGGTGAAAGCGGCCGTATTTTCGGTCGTGTTACCAGCATTCAGATTGCAGACGCTTTGAAAGCCAGAGGCATTGACGTTGACCGTAAACGTATCACCATTGACGAAGTTAAGACTATCGGTGTTTACACTGCTGTAGTTGACCTTCATAAAGAAGTGAAGCACAACGTAACTATCAATGTTGTAGCTGCTGAAGAATAGTCTTCTGACACTGAACTGAAATAAAAACAGCAATCCCGGAAAGGATTGCTGTTTTTATTTCACAGCCATTTCACATGCACCTGTATTTACATATTCCGTTTTGCCGTCAGGCCTGCCACTATTGTGATTTTCACTTCAGTACAAATCTGAGTGCTTTTCAGCAAATGGTTGATGCTATTAAAACGGAACTGGTGATGCAGAAAAATTATCTTCCTGACCACCCGCTGGAAACCATTTATTTCGGAGGCGGCACCCCTTCACTGCTATCTGAACAACAACTGAATGACATTTTAAATGTTATTCATACGCATTATAAGGTAGCAGAAGCTGTAGAAATCACACTTGAAGGAAACCCGGATGACCTGACAGACCTGTACATTACACAACTGAAAAAGAATGGCATTAACCGTCTGAGTATCGGGATACAGACATTCGATGCCGAAATGCTGGCCTACCTGAACAGAGCACACACTGCCACACAGGCTGAGCACTGTGTGAAATTTTCACAGGACAGCGGTATTACAGATATCTCGGTTGACCTGATATACGCCTTACCTTCAGCAGATCACGCACGCCTTGAGGCCGACCTGGCAAAAATCACTGCCCTTCAGACACCACATCTTTCTGCATATTGTCTTACCATTGAACCCCGTACCGTTTTCGGCAAATGGGTTAAGCAAAAAAAACTGGAACCTGTTGAAGACAGTTTTGCTGCCCTCCAATATGAAATAACCGTAAGTACACTGGAGCGTTCCGGTTTTGAACAATATGAAATATCAAATTTTGCCCGTAACGACAGGTACAGCAAGCATAACACTGCTTACTGGCAGCAAAAAGCCTATATGGGAGTCGGACCGGGAGCTCATTCATTTGATGGTACCAACCGCCAGTACAACATCTCAAACAATGCCCGCTATATAAAAGATTTGCAGAACAATATTATTCCGTCTGCAAAAGAAACACTAACCCCTGCTGACCACTATAATGAATATATCCTCACAGGTATGAGAACCAAATGGGGATGCAGTATTCCAAGGCTACAGACGCTGTCAACCGGACGATTCAGGGAAATTCACGCATCTAAAATCAATGATTTCATTCAGAAAGAATGGATTTATCTGGAGAATGACCATATTTTACTTACTCAATCAGGAAAACTTTTTGCCGATTTTATTTCCAGTGAACTATTTATTCTTGAATAATTATCATTAGCAATGTGACCTTCAGACATTCCACCTGTCTAATATTCATAATTACTGACTAATCAAATATTTTTCTTCAGTTAAAATATTTTTATTAAACTACAGTACAAAATGTAGTATTTCACTATATTGTACAAATAATTTTTCAGTATACACAACTTTTAACATCAAACGCTTATATGAAAAAATTACTGGCAGAGTTTATCGGAACATTTTGGCTGGTCCTTGGTGGCTGCGGCAGTGCCGTATTAGCAGCTGCTTTTCCTGAAGTAGGTATCGGCCTTGCGGGAGTCTCATTAGCCTTCGGTCTTACCGTTCTGACGATCGCTTACTCCCTTGGGCATATTTCCGGTGCACATTTAAACCCTGCCGTTTCGGTAGGTTTATGGATCGGCGGCAGGTTCAGTTCGAAAGATCTGATTCCGTATATTGTCGCACAGGTATTGGGTGGTATTGCAGCCGCAGGTGTATTATACATTATCGCAACGGGTAATGGAAGTGAAATCGGTGGCTTTGCGGCAAATGGCTATGGTGAATTATCACCAGGAGGTTATAACGTTACCTCGGCATTCATTACGGAAGTAGTAATGACATTTATGTTTCTGATCATTATTCTCGGGGCAACTGACTCAAGAGCTCCTAAAGGCTTTGCCGGTATTGCTATTGGCCTTGGATTAACCTTGATACACCTTATCAGTATCCCGGTTACCAATACCTCTGTTAATCCGGCACGTAGTACAAGTCAGGCTTTGTTTGCCGGTGGTGAGTATACCGGTCAGCTGTGGCTGTTCTGGGTAGCTCCCGTAATAGGCGCTGCTCTGGCAGGTATTGTTTATAAAATTTTCGAAAAGGAAGATTAATTCATAAGTTAATTTGTTGGGAATAGTTCAAAGAAGGTACCTCATCTGAAGTGCCTTCTTTTTATTCATTCACCAGACTGAAACTCATCAGCAAACCAATTCATTGAAAAGATTTTCAAGCGTAATTTCAGGATCAACGCATAATCCCGGATGTACTCTGGAGGTTTGCAGAATCGTACTTCGTGTGGCTGTCAACCACCGGAACCGCGAAGCGGGTGGCAACTCCGCTATCAGTCCTCCCGTTCTTTCACCTCTGCATACGGATACAAATGCATCCAGATATTTCGTAATCTCTCCGCATTCAATTCCTTTCGCAAAAAAAACACTGGCGCGCTCATGATCCAGTTTCACACGGCAATCAAGAAATTTCTTTCCCGGACAATATAGAATAATCCCTACATTCATAAATTCCTCACGCTCCACGAGGGGTACTATGCGGATAATCGCATACTCAAATAACAGATTCTCTTGCATGACTGGCTGCACTTACAAATATTTCTGAATGGTTGATCCGGTTGACCAAAAACCGGAAATAGGCCTCACGGTGCGCTTCTGTTGACTCAAAAGGTGAATTATCCTCCAGCCAGATATCAGGAATCAGGTTAACAATCTCCTGAAGCAGTGCTTCGTTCAGTATATTTCTGAACTGCACATCTGCTGATTCCAGTTCTGTGGCCCAGGGCAATAAGACATGATCTTTGATTTGAACAAAATGTTTCAGCGCCTGTTCCTCCCATTGATTCCAGGTATGATGAAAATAAAGGGAAGCACCATGATCAATCAACCAAAGCTCCTTTTTCCACATCAGCATATTGGTATTCCGGACCGTCCGGTCAACATTCATCAGCAACGCATCCAGCCAGACAATCTCAGACGCCAGTTTTGCATCCACGTTATAAACCACCGGATCAAACGTCATAGCACCTGACAAGTAATGCAGCCCCAGATTAAGCCCTGTGCTGGCTTTCAACAGATCCTGAATCTCTTCGTCAGGTTCTGTACGGCCAAATGCCTCATTAACATCCGCATATACTATTTCAGGTACTTTCAACCCAAGAGCACGTGCTATTTCGCCTCCGATAATTTCAGCGATCAGCGCTTTGCTACCCTGTCCGGCTCCTCTGAATTTCAATACATATAAAAAACCGTCATCAGCTTCTGCCAATGCCGGCAGCGACCCTCCTTCCCTTAACGGGATACTGTAACGGGTCATGTTCACGGTTCGTAATTCCAGCTTGTTTACCGCCATTCAACAACTTGTTTTAACGAAATTCTACTCTCTGAAACTCTGTCATCAACCCTCCGCTAAAGATAAAAATGAAAATTTCAGGTATTATTGTAGATTTCATACCGTTCATTTAAGTATTTTGTATGAAAACCAACATTTACAAAGTTAGTATATTAAATTTCAAAATATGGTCAGGCTACCGCTATCAGTAACCTTTGTTTGCTTTTGTTTGTCCTTTAACTTCACCGGCTATACCGCACTGCAACTACATGCTCAGTCCGCTGAAGCATTGCCTGAACTGGAGCAGCAAATGATCAGCCAGGGACTTGTTAATATTCAGAAAACTGATCCGACATTGCAGGTTGAGCTCAAGTATTCTACCACTGACAACTTTGTAAAGAAAGATGTTTACGGAGACCTCACCAATGCCTATTTACAGCCGGAAGTAGCGCAGAAACTGGCCAAAGCACACCGTTTTCTGAAGGAAGTGCATCCCGGTTACCGGTTTCTTATTTATGATGCAGCCCGGCCCAATTCCGTTCAGTATACGCTTTGGGATGCTTTGGACGCGCTTAAAATTCCTGAGAAATCAAAGTCACAATATGTGGCCAATCCCCAGATCGGTTCTATTCATAATTTTGGATGTGCTGTTGATCTTACTGTGGTCAATGAAAAAGGGATTCCCCTGGATATGGGAACCCCTTACGATTTTTTCGGCCCTTTAGCTTATCCCCGCAAGGAGCAGGAAATGCTGACCGGCGGTAAACTTACAAAACAACAGGTCGCTAACAGGGAGGTGCTGAGAACAGCCATGAAAAAGGCTGGTTTCTTTGTAAATACGACTGAATGGTGGCATTTTGACGCGATGTCAAGAGCCCAGGCCAAAGCTAAATACGGGATAATCAGGTAACTGATTATTTTCTGATCAGAGCAGCTTCCATCTTTTCAGCAAGGAAAGCATTCCCCGCCGGGTTCAGATGCACCCTGTCGGTAGTCAGTATCCCCCGGTCTTTATTCTCAGGATTATTGGCCTGAAGGTAGGTCTGAAATTCGCTTTTAAGATCAAGTAACTCCACTTCATTTCTTTGCGCTATATCCCGGATAAGATTAGCGTAATGGTTCAGGTCGCCATCCTGCTGATTGGAATAATCATTACGTTCCCCGATAACCGAAGGTGTACACACAATGATACGGACATGCTGAGCTTTCAGCTTTTTGATGATGGCTTCATAAAATTTCACATATTTGTCCGGGTCAGTACCGGTGCCATGAGAAGCTTTGTGCCATACATCATTGATACCTACATAAATAAAGACGACATCCGGGTTTTTAGACAAAACATCATCCTCAAGACGCAGATAGAGGTCATACACTTTATTACCGCCGATTCCGGCTCCGAGTAACTCATACTGACCCGTCAGCCCCTTTTTCTCAAGTGATTCTTTCACCAGACTAATATATCCGCCCGGCTGATTGCCCTGCTGGGTAATTGAATCTCCAAAAAAAATCACACGTAACGGCTTACCGGAAGTCATCGCAAGCATAGGCAGAACAAGAATGGCTAATCGGAGTAAAATGGATAGTTTTTTCACTTTCTTAAAATTTTAATTATAAAATGCTGACAGGAAATAAAGACACAATTTTAAAACATTACTTACGAAATACAATTTTTTTTCCTGATCATGGCTACTCATCCTTCAGATTTTAATATTTTAAGAATCCCGGCATAATTATAATTCTATTTTTATTCTATATTGCGAAATAAAATTTACCAATTCCTAAAATCCCCCTATAATATTTCATTTCTACTCATGAGTAATCAGAATAATACCGCCCTCAAAAAAGTACTGAAACCTATTCATCTTTGGGCAATTGCCGTTGGTCTTGTCATATCAGGAGAGTATTTCGGATGGAACTATGGCTGGAATGTTGCCGGGACCATAGGGTTTCTGATCGCAACCCTCATTATTACCGTCATGTATGTTACGTTTATTTTCAGTTTTACAGAGCTGACGACCTCCATTCCTAAGGCAGGCGGTCCTTTCTCATATGCACACCGGGCGTTTGGCTGGCTGGGCGGCATTGTGGCAGGGTATGCAACCTTAATTGAATTTCTCATCGCTCCGCCTGCTATTGCATTCGCGTTGGGAAGTTATGCTCATTTTCTCCATCCTTCTATCAGTGTTATCCCGGTAGCTTTGTTTTGCTACGTCATCTTCACCCTGATTAACTTACTGGGTATCAAAGAATCTGCCACTTTTTCACTGGTTGTCACCTTACTTGCTGTTGGCGAATTACTGATTTATATGGGTATCATTGCCCCCTCTTTCTCCATGCAGACTTACCTTACTGATCCTATGCCTTTCGGCTGGGAAGGCGTCATTGAAGCGCTGCCTTTTGCTATCTGGTTTTATCTGGCCATCGAGGGTGTTGCCATGGTAGCCGAAGAAGTTGAGGATCCGAAAAGGATGATCAAACGCGGTTATATTTATGGTATTCTGACGTTGGTCTTTCTCGCCCTTGGTGTTATGATTCTGACCGGTGGTGTTGCCGACTGGCGTCTGTTAAGTACCATCGATTATCCATTACCGGCTGCTCTTGGCATCGTATTAGGCCGTGACAATGCCTTAACCCAGATCTTTGCCAGTCTGGGGCTATTCGGGCTTATCGCTTCTTTTCATGGAATTATCATCGGGTATTCAAGACAGATTTATGCACTGGCCCGGGAAAATTATCTTCCGGCATTTCTGGGAAAAGTCAACCGTCGTTTTCAAACACCACACTGGGCTTTGATCACAGGGGCCGTTATTGGTATGGCCGCAGTATTAATGGGCAGTACAGACCAGGTAATTATTCTTTCGGCATTAGGAGCTGTGGTCATGTACATTATCAGCATGGCTTCCTTATTCGCGCTGAGAAAAAATGAGCCTGAGCTGGAAAGACCGTTCAAAACGCCGTTTTACCCTTATTTCCCGATCATATCTCTGGCTATATCCGTCATTTGCCTGATAGCAATTATCTGGTATAATTTTGTTCTGAGCTTATGGTTCTTCGGGGGACTTATCTTTGTCATCCTGATTTTTGTAGGTTCCGGTAAACATAAGCTGCCGGCAAACACTTCACAAGCAGAAGAAAAGGAGTATATTTGACCTTTATTCATAATAAAATATTTTCCATTCCTGATTATACCATTTTAACCTGATGATTTCTTTGTATTCCAAATCCGGTAAGGGTTTATTTTTTCGCATCCAGGTCTGCATTGGATTTTGCTTTCTGTTAATAAGTCATGGGCAGTCTGTATTTGCCCAAAGTAAAAATCATAGTGTAAAAGGACTTGTAACCGACGCCGAATCTGATAAACCACTGGGTTACACTACCGTCCGTTTTTTCACACAGGCCGACAGTGCGTTTGTTTCAGGAGCACTGACCACCGAAGATGGCGATTATCAGCTTGAACTTCCCGGGAATACCTATTACGCGATTTATGAATTCATTGGTTACAACACTTTTATTAAATCCAATATCAGGATTTCGGAAAACGGGAAAAATGATCTGGAAACCGTAAAACTGAGTCCGTCAGCCAAATTGCTCGATGAAGTGATTGTGCAGGGAGAAAAAAGCAGCATGGAGCTTACCCTGGACAAGAAAATATTTAATGTAGGTAAAGACCTTGCCAATGCCGGTGGTACCGCCACCGATATTCTTAATAACGTACCGTCAGTAGCCGTTGATTCGGAAGGGAATATAAGCCTGAGAGGAAGTGGAAATGTAAGAATTCTGATCGACGGAAAACCATCCGGGCTGGTAAGCTTTAAAGGCGGCAGCGGGCTACAGCAGTTACAGGGCAATATGATTGAAAGAGTGGAAATTATCACCAATCCTTCAGCAAGATATGAAGCGGAAGGGATGAGCGGTATTATTAATATTGTCCTGAAAAAAGAAAGAAGAGAAGGGTTTAACGGATCGTTTGATATTATTACGGGTATGCCTGAAAATTTCGGGGTAGCCGCCAATGTCAATTACCGCCGTAAAAACCTGAATTTCTTTGTCAATTACAGTACTTCCTACCGGATTATGAAAGGCTCTCACTCTCAATATCAGGAGCTTTACCGCAATGACTCTACCTTTTACAACCGGATGACCATGGATCACCGGCTGAAAGGAATGTATAACAATGCGCGGGCTGGCCTTGACTATTTTTTCAATGACTATAACTCTCTCACAGCGGCTTATACATGGCGAATCAGTAAAGGGAAACGCTTTTCGGATATCCGCTACCGGGATTACACCAATAATCCTGAAAACCTGAAAACCATTACCTACCGTACTCAGGATGAAGATGAAACAGAGCCGAATTCGGAATATGCCCTTACCTATAAAAAAACCTTTAAAAAAGAAGGCCAGGAGCTGGTAGCAGACTTCCGGTATCTGGACAACTGGGAGGAGTCAGATCAGTATTTTGGTGAAAAGGTTTATTTGCCGGATGGCTCTCATTCCGGCATTGCTGATATTCTGCAACATTCATTGAATGATGAAACCGAAAAACAATACCTCTTTCAGGTAGATTATGTCCATCCGTTTTCCAAAAAAGGTAAGTTTGAAACAGGCCTGAGAAGTAATTTCAGAGATATGGTCAATGACTACACCGTCACCCAGCAAAATGAAAACGGCGGATGGGATCAGCTACCGGGCCTTACCAATTATTTTATTTATAACGAGCAGATCCATGGCGCCTATGGTATCGTCGGGAATAAAGTAAACAAGTTCTCCTACCAGGCTGGCGTCAGAGCTGAATTCACTGACGTAACCACTACGCTGCGCAATACCAACCAGGTCAACAAAAGAGATTATTTTAATTTCTTCCCTTCTGTCCATTTTACATATGACTTACCTAATCAGCACGCATTGCAGCTGAGCTACAGCCGTCGGGTAGTTCGTCCGAATTACAATGATTTAAGTCCGTTTATGACCTATAGTGACAGCCGGAATTACTGGAGCGGAAACCCTGACCTGAACCCGGAATACACGGATTCATACGAAATCGGTCATATCAAGTATTTTGACAAAGGCTCTTTTACCTCTTCATTATATTATCGGTATACTACCGGAAAAATCCAGAATATCCGTTCAGTTGATGATCAGGGCATTGCCTTTAACAGACCAGAAAACCTGGGTACCGGTAACTCATATGGCGCTGAATTTACAGGAGGTTATACGCCCTTCAACTGGTGGAAGCTGGATGGAAGCATGAATTTCTTCAGGGCTAAAATCGACGGAAGCGATTTCGATCAGGAATTACAGAGTGATACTTACAGCTGGTTTGCCCGCGTACTTTCCAGGTTTACCGTTCTGCATAAAACTGATATTCAGATACGGGGCAACTATGAGGCACCGGAAAAAACACCACAGGGCCGCAGAAAAGCAATTGCCGCGCTGGATCTGGCGGTAAGTAAAGATATCCTGAACGGAAATGGGACACTGACACTTAATGTGCTGGATGTTTTCAACTCCAGAAAATACAGGAACATTACCGAAGGTTATAACTTTTATACCGATCGGACCTCGCAACGCAGGGTAAGACAGATTAACCTGACCCTGAACTACCGTTTGCACCAGGCCAAGAAAAAGGCAAAAGATATCAGTGAAAGTGATTATTAATATTCCGGAAACGCTGTAGTAGCATGAATAGAAGTATTGCAGGTAATATCTATGCGCCTTTGTATAGCTTACCGGTTATTGTCGCTGCGCTGGGATATTTTGTTGATGTGTATGACCTTCTTCTCTTCAATATTGTGCGGGTACCCAGCCTTGCCGATCTGGGTTTGAATGAAGAACAGATTTCAGTAACCGGTGCCAGAGTATACAACTGGCAGCAGACAGGGCTGTTAATCGGCGGATTTTTCTGGGGTGTACTCGGCGATAAGCTGGGCCGTCGTTCCGTGCTTTTCGGCTCGATTCTCACCTACTCCATTGCCAATCTGCTTTGCGGGTTTACCTACAGTGTCGAAGTGTACATCGTGCTAAGGTTCCTTGCCGGGCTGGGGCTGGCAGGAGAGTTAGGTGCCGGTATTACGCTGATTGCCGAAATTCTTCCAAAAGAACTCAGAGGTTACGGAACAGCCGTAGTTGCGGGAGTCGGACTTGCCGGTGCCATTGCTGCCTTTTTTACGGTTTCCCTTTTTGAGTGGCGAAACGCCTACTTTATCGGAGGCGGTATGGGTATTATTTTATTATTCATGCGCTTCAATGTACTGGAGTCCTATCTGTTTAATCAGGTAGCTGGCCGTCATGTAAAAAAAGGGCAATGGTGGACCCTGTTTTCTAATCGTTCAAGATTCTTACGGTATCTGAGATGTATGGGAATCGCTTTTCCTACCTATCTGATTATCGGCATTTATGCCACTTTCGGGAATGAAATTGCCGTCGCCCTGGGAATCAGAGATGTAACCGCCGGAAATTGTATCCTCTTTACCTACATGGGAGTCGTTACCGGTGACTTGCTGAGTGGAGTATTCAGTCAGCTTCTGAAATCCAGAAGAAAAGCCATCGGGATTATGATTGGCATGACCGGTATCGGGACGGCCGCTTTGTTGTCCGGCATGATCAAAACACCTGAAGCCTTGTATGCCTGTTATGCCTGGCTTGGGTTTTCCATTGGTTATATTGCCATGTTTCTGACTACTACGGCTGAACAGTTTGGCACCAATTTACGCGCTACTGTCACTACCTCCATCGCCAATAATGTAAGAGCGACAACCCTCATTACCTTACCTGCGTTTCAATATCTTAAACCCATGTGGGGCACATTAAATTCAGCAATGGCTGTAGGTAGCGTGTGTTTCTGCATTGCGCTGGTTTCTCTCTGGAAAATGGAGGAAACCTATGGAAAGGACCTGGATTTTCAGGAGGA
>JBEBXQ010000100.1:0-19099 GCA_040391535.1 Telluribacter sp.
GTGGGCCCAGCTGGAATCGAACCAGCCACCTACTGATTATGAGTCAGTTGCTCTAACCGAATGAGCTATAGGCCCTTTCCAATAACCGGATTGGACTGCAAAAGTAGAAAGTTGATTTCAATTGTACAAATAGATTTTAGGTAATAATACTTAACAAACTTATTTTTGCAAGAAAATCAAGGACTTGAATAAGAGAAAAATTATTAACGACCCCGTATACGGATTCATCACGATCCCTTCGGAGCTCATATATGACCTGATTGAACACCCGTGGTTTCAACGATTACGGCGTATCAGGCAACTCGGTATGGCTGAACTGGTTTATCCCGGAGCACTGCATACCCGTTTCCACCATGCACTGGGTGCCATGCATTTGATGGATCAGGCTTTACATACACTTGAGCAAAAGGGCCAGATGATCTGGCAACCGGAAAGAGAAGCTGCCCTTTGCGCCATATTATTACATGATATCGGACACGGGCCTTTTTCCCATGTTATGGAATCCGTCCTGCTGAATGGTGTCCCTCATGAGCATATTTCCTTTTTGCTCATGAATGAACTGAACAAAGAAATGAGCGGGCGTCTTGACCTGGCCATCCAGATGTTCAGAGGGAATTATCCCAGAAAATTCTTTCATCAGCTGATCTCAAGTCAGCTTGATATGGACCGGCTTGACTATCTTAACCGTGACAGCTTTTACAGCGGTGTAGCTGAAGGTACCGTAGGAGCAGACCGGATCATCAAAATGCTGGATGTAAGCAAAGATCAGCTGGTAGTGGAAGAAAAAGGCATATTAAGTATTGAAAACTTTCTGAATGCTCGCAGGCTTATGTACTGGCAGGTATATCTGCATAAAACCGCGCATTGTGCAGAAAATATGCTTTTTCAGATCATCAGAAGAGCGCGTGAACTTATTACAAACGGAGAAGATCTGTTCGCTACCACCAACCTTCGCTTATTCCTGCTTCAACGGCCCGACTTACAAACGATGAAAGAAAACCCCTCGTTCCTGAGAGCCTTTACCTTAATTGATGACCATGATATTCTGGCCTCTGTCAAAGAATGGACCCTGCATTCTGACCCCGTGCTTTCGTCATTAAGTCAGATGTTGTTAAACAGAAAACTGTTTAAAATTCGTTTTTACAATGAAGAGCCTGGCACAGCTGAGATTGAACACATAAAAAATAACCTCAGGCAAAATGGCACTCCAGAGTCGTATCTTGACTATCTGGTTGTTTCGGGCAAAAGTACGAATTCAGCCTATGTAACTAATAAAGAACCGATCAGGATAAAAATGAAAAACGGACAGGTACAGGATATTGCCGATGCCTCAGATTTACCGGCCATCAAAGCCCTGAGTAAGATTGTCACCAAATTTTACATATGTTGGGCTAAAAATGTATCTTTGCGCGAATAGTTAAATACCTGTCTGAAACGAAACCTTTCAGATCTGGATGTACTATCACTAAGCCATTGCAACGATGAATTTAAAGATCAGGGACATAGCCGAATCACTTAAAGGAAAAATAGTTGGAGACGATACGTTAATCATTAATGGAATCGCCAAAATTGAAGAAGGAAAGCCAGGATGCATATCATTTCTGGCCAATTCAAAATATGAACCTTATCTTTATACTACCCTTTCTTCTGCTGTCATAGTCAACGACGGTTTCGTACCTGCCAAAACAGTAGCCGCGACCCTGATATATGTCCCCAATGCCTATTCGGCCTTTACCGGTATACTTGAGCAATACAGCTCAGCCGTACTCATGACTAAAACAGGTGTAGAAGAACCTGCCCATATAGGCCAGAAAAGCACTTTCGGCGAACGGGGGTACCGGGGTGCATTCTCTTATATCGGAGATAACTGCATAATCGGAAACGACGTAAAGATATATCCTCAGGCCTATATAGGTGATAATGTCACTATTGGTGATAACTGTGTTATTCATCCTGGTGTAAGAATCTATTCGGGTACAATCATTGGTAACAACTGTACGGTTTTTGCCAATACCGTGATCGGAAGTGACGGATTCGGATTCGCACCTCAGCCTGACGGTACTTATAAAACCATTCCTCAGCTGGGGAATGTGATCCTGGAAGATAATGTCAGCATTGGCTCCAATACTACCATTGATTGTGCGACAATCGGGTCAACCATTATCCGTAGCGGGGTAAAACTTGATAACCTGATTCAGATCGCGCACAATGTGGAAATCGGTAAAAACACCGTAATCGCAGCACAATCGGGCATATCAGGCTCCACCAAAATCGGAGAATCCTGTATAATAGCAGGGCAGGTCGGTATTGTGGGGCATATCAAAATACCTAACCGTACACAAATCGGAGCTCAGGCCGGTCTGGCTAAATCTATTAAAAAAGAAGGATTAGCCTATACGGGATCTCCTGCCAGCGAACTGAGAGATCATATGAAATCTCTTGCCCTGTTCCGGCAGTTACCTCAACTTGAACAACGGATAAAAGAACTTGAAAACAGGAATAATGCCTGATTAACAATCAATCCGTTACATCAGATCACAATTAATATTACTTTTGCGTATCAGTTACCAACCAACACCAATAACATCTCCCGTTTAATACGGGTATAATAAACAGACATATTTCAGAAAATTCATCTGTATTTCTTTTCAGAAGCACTGAAGCTACAGCAACCCGAAATGAACGAAAAACAACAAACCATACGTAAATCAGTATCTGTCTCAGGCATTGGATTGCACACAGGAATAGAAGCCACTATGACTTTTGTACCTGCTCCTGCCAACCACGGATATAAATTCCAGAGAATTGACCTTCCCGGCCAACCCGTCGTAGAAGCTGATGTAGATTATGTAGTGGACCTTTCAAGAGGTACTACTTTAGAAAAAGACGGAGCAAGAATAAATACTGTTGAACATACGCTGGCTGCACTGGTAGGACTACAGATTGATAACGTACTGATTCAGCTGGATGGTCCTGAACCTCCCATTATGGATGGTAGTTCTATTAAATTTGTAGAAGCTTTAATAAGTGCCGGTATCGAACAGCAAAACGCCTACCGGAATTATTTTGAAGTTCCTGAGTACGTTCATTATAAGGATGAGGAAAAAAATATTGAAATAGCCGCACTGCCGCTCAGTGATTACAGGCTGACAGTAATGGTTGATTACAACTCAAGACTTATCAATAGTCAGCACGCTTTTCTGAACGATATTAACCTGTTTTCCAGCCAGATTGCCATGTGCCGGACTTTCGTTTTCCTGCACGAACTGGAAATGCTCTATAAGCAAAACCTGATCAAAGGTGGTGATTTGAGCAATGCCATTGTACTGGTTGACCGTGAGGTGAAAGACGGAGAACTGGATTATCTGTCTGAACTGCTGAATAAACCTAAAGTAGAAGTTGATTATTCTGGCGGAATTCTGAATACTACTCAGCTTCATTTCGCAAATGAGATGGCACGTCACAAATTGCTTGATGTAATAGGTGACCTGGCACTGATTGGCCGCCCTATTAAAGCCCAGATTCTGGCAGCCCGTCCGGGTCATGCAGCCAATATCGCCTTTGCCCGCAAAATCAAGAAACTGATTAAGTCTTCTAAAACCGATATACCAAGTTACGATCCTAACAAGGCACCCATACTGGATATTAACCAGATAGCCAACCTGTTACCTCACCGCTATCCTTTCATGATGATTGATAAAATCATTGCACTGGATGAGAACAGTGTGGTAGGGATTAAGAACGTAACCATGAATGAACAGTTTTTCCTGGGGCATTTCCCGGGTAATCCGGTCATGCCCGGTGTTTTACAGCTGGAGGCCATGGCTCAAACGGGTGGAATTCTTGTTCTGAGCACTGTTCCTGATCCTGAAAATTACTGGCCTTATTTAATCGGAATTGAAAATTGTCGTTTCCGCCGTAACGTTTTGCCAGGAGATACCGTAATATTTAAGTGTGTATTTACATCGCCAATGAAAAGAGGTATTGTCAAAATGACCGGCAGAGGATATGTCGCCGGTCAGTTAGTTTGCGAAGCTGATATGATTGCTAACCTAGTCAAGAAAAAATGATCCAACCACTTGCCTATATACACCCCGAAGCCAAAATAGGTCCGAAGGTAGTTATTGAACCTTTTGCCATGATTCATAAGGATGTGGTGATTGGTGAAGGTACCTGGATTGGTTCTCATGCAGTTATCAACGAAGGAGCCAGGATCGGGAATAACTGTAAAATTTACCCTGGAGCAGTGGTTTCCGCTGTACCGCAGGATCTGAAATACCGCAACGAATATACGCACACCTTCATTGGGGACAATACCACCATCAGAGAATATGCGACCATCAGCCGGGGTACAGACGAACACTGGAAAACCGAGGTTGGAAGTAATTGTCTGGTCATGGCCTATGCGCATATTGCCCATGATTGCCGTGTTGGCGATTATTGTATCATTGGCAACAATGTGCAGATGGCAGGTCATGTACACATCGGCAACTGGGCCATTGTCAGTGCGATGAGTGCCGTTCACCAGTTTGTAAAAATCGGAGCACATGCCTTTATTTCCGGAGCATCACTGGTCAGAAAAGATGTCCCTCCCTTTACAAAAGCCGCCCGTGAACCTATTTCCTATGCGGGTATCAATTCTGTAGGTTTAAGGCGACGTGGCTATACCAACACACAGATTCTCGAAATACAGAATATCTACCGCTACATCTATATGCAGGGGCTTAACAATACAGAAGCACTCAGTCAGATCGAACTGGAGTTACCTCCGTCAAATGAAAGGGACGAAATAGTCAATTTCATCCGTAATTCAGAACGCGGGATTATGAAGAGCCCGCTCCAAACTCAGAATAGTCAGGATGTTGATTAAAATTATTCAGTAAACATTGAGCAAAGCACCCCTCTTTCCTGTAAAAATTGAAGCTGTTAACGCCGGTAAGAAATTTATTTTCGACTGGATAGTCCGCAAAGTTTCTTTTTCACTGGAAAGAGGCCAGAGCTATACCTTTACAGGCCCTAACGGAAGCGGGAAATCAACACTTCTTCAACTCATTATGGGAGCCATTCCCCTCTCAGAAGGCCATATATTCTATTATAATCAGGAAGGAAAAGCAATTGACCAGGACGATTGGTACAGACACCTCGTGCTGGCATCACCATATCTGGAAGTAATCGAGGAGTTTACATTGCCTGAACTCGTAAGTTTCCATAAAAAATTCAAACCACTCAAGAACGATATTTCCGCGAATGATTTCATTGATTTTGTACGATTATCAGGCGTACAGAATAAACTGATCAGGCATTATTCATCGGGCATGAAGCAAAGGGTCAGACTCGGGCTCGCGCTGTTATCAGATGTGCCCGTTGTATTACTCGACGAACCCACTTCCAACCTCGACAAAGACGGTATTTCCTGGTATCTTGAACAGGTCAGTCAGAATAATTTTTCAGATCAGCTGCTGCTTATCGCCTCCAATCAGGCTTACGAATATGAATTTTGCAAAAATATCATATCCGTACAGGCTTTTAAATAAAACAATTCCAACTATTTTTGGGCTGAAGGACTCTCCATGTTATGAATGCGGGAGTCAACAGTTATTGGATGATACCATAAAATCCAGCCTGAACCATGAAAAAACTTGTACCTGCACTATTATTGTTTCTTCTATTTCTCATACCACTGACACAACGTCTTCTGGCAGAAACTCCCATGCTCTTTACCGAAAACAAAGGCCAATGGGAAAAAGATATCTTATTTCGTGTACATACTCCGGGTGGTTTTCTGTTCTTAAAAAAAAATGCGCTTTTATATGTGCTGTATGACAGCAAAAATATCCCCGACAGGCATGCCGGTGCCCATGAGCCTGCCACGGTAACGCTAGCCCGTCAACCCGATCAGCATACCATACTGGCACATGGTGTTGAAGTCAGTTTTGAAAATGCAAATACCGATGTCAGCATTCAGGCAAAATCACCTGTCACTACCCGATTCAATTATTTCCTTGGAAATAACCCCGAACACTGGGCATCAGATGTTAGCGCCTTCGAAGAAATCATTTACCAGAACATTTATCCCGGTATCCATTTCAGGATCTACGCCTATCAGTCTACCTTAAAGTATGAATTTATCGTTCAGCCCGGCGGTGATCCGGCCAGGATAAAAATGCATTATCAGGATGCTGATAAAGTGCTGGTCAACGATAAAGGGCAACTGGAGATTCATACAACGGCCGGTGTATTGCGTGAAGCAGCACCCTTTTCTTTTCAGGAAAAAGAAAACAGAAAAAAAGAAGTACCCAGCAGCTACAAGCTTGACAATAATTATCTTTCTTTTAATCTGCCGGATAATTATGATAAAACCCAGCCATTAACGATTGATCCTGAACTTATTTTTTCTACTTTTTCAGGCTCACTGGCTGACAACTGGGGCCACACCGCGACCTATGACGATCAGGGGAACCTCTACGCTGCCGGTACCGTTTTTGATGCCGGTTTTCCGGCTACGCGTGGGGTATATCAGGTCAATTTTGCGGCTGTTGTGGATGTGGGTATTTTAAAATTTTCTCCTGACGGGCATACGCTCTTGTATGCCACCTATCTGGGCGGCAATAACACAGACTTGCCCAATAGCATGATCGTCAACAAAAAAGGCGAATTGCTCATTTTTGGCACGACTTCCTCTACCAATTTCAGCACCTCCGCCAGTGCTTTTCAGAAACATTTTGCAGGAGGAGTAAACACGACCCCGATCAGCGGACTGGTGATGTCAAACGGTACTGATATTTTTGTGTCCAAATTTTCAGCAGACGGGCGATCCCTGCTTGCTTCCACTTATGTAGGTGGCAGGGGAAATGACGGACTGAGTGCCACCCAGTTTTTCGAAATCAGAAATTACGGGGATAGTTTCCGTGGTGAAATCATTGTGGATCAGCAGGACCGCGTGTGGGTAACCACAAGCACAAGCTCGAATAATTTCCCGCTGCAAACACCTGCACAGGCTGAACTCAAAGGCAATCAGGATGCAGTTATATTTCAACTTTCTGATGATTTATCCCAAATGATCTGGGGGACTTATTTCGGAGGTAGTAGTAGTGACGCAGCCAACTCTATCAAGGTTTCAGAGAACAATCAGGTTTATATTACGGGTCAGACCCGGAGCCCTGACCTTGCCGGTACTACCGGTGCGGTAAAGCCCCAACTCAGCGGAGGTGAAGATGGCTTTGTGGCACATTTTGCTGATCAGCGTTTGCAAAAGGTATCCTACCTGGGAACAAATGCAGCTGACGGTGCTTATCTCCTTGATCTGGACCCCTCCGGCAATGTGCACGTTTTAGGATTGAGTAAGGGAAGTTATCCGGTGACAGACGGCGTATTTACATCAGGGCGCGGCCAGTTTATTCATGCCCTTAATCCAACACTTACACAAACCGTATTTTCCACAACCATTGGGTCGGGCAGTATTTACCCTGATATCTCCCCTACCGCCTTTCTGGTCAATGATTGCGGTAATATCTATATCGCCGGCTGGGGCGGAGATGTCAATGTTGTAAACGGAGATAATATCTACAGTACGTCAAGAGGACTCCCCGTCACCGCCGATGCTATTCAAAGGGCAACGTCAGGGCATAATTTCTACATTGCTATTCTGGAGTCGGGAGCCCGGTCGCTATTGTACGGAACCTATTTCGGAAGCAGTGCAGCCCAGAACCCAGCGGGTGAACGCGGTGACCACGTAGACGGCGGCACGAGCCGCTTCGACAAAAACGGTATTATTTACCATGCTACCTGCGCCTGTGGCGGCAGCCGGTTTCCTACCACGCCGGAAGCCTGGTCCAACACCAACCGCAGTTCCAATTGTAATATTGCTGCGTTCAAAATTGACATTGACCATCTGAAAGCGGCATTTGATGTGTATGCAGGTACTCAGAAAGATGTGGTAGAAGGTTGCGCGCCACTGGATCTGCGTTTTGTCAATCAGAGTTATGGCGGAGACAACTATATCTGGGAAATCAACGGAAACGGTATTTCCAGAGATGAAGTCCAGGCTTCACATGTTTTTGATAAGGCGGGTGAATATGAAGTAAAACTCAGGGCGTTTAACCGGCTGACCTGTACACGTGAAGATGTGGCAACCCGCATCATCAAAGTAGTGGAATTAAAAACAGAGGTAAGTGATGACACCATCGTTTGCAGCAACCACAATGTGCTTCTTTCGGCCTCCGGAGGGGACGAATATGTATGGTCTCCGGCTGAATTCCTGAATAATCCAAACATTCAGAATCCGATTGCCAAAGTAATCAAAACAACTGTTTTCTCTGTAGAAATTAAAAGCAATGCCGGTTGCAGCGTTAAAAAAGAAATAAAAGTGACCGTTGATAATAATAAGCCTGACTTCGGCACCAGTCAGGATATGGCCATGTGTCCGGATGGAAAGGTAACCTTACAAGTCTTTGGCAACGCTACAGATTTCAAATGGTATGAGGGCGATAAACTGATTGCAAGCGGGAAAAATACTCTGGAAGTAGCTCCTGAAAACACAACCACTTACCATGTAACCGGTGAATATCCGGATCAGTGCAATCCTGTTGGCGAGATCACCGTGTCTGTCGACCGCAGCTTCATTCCTGATTTTGAGATCCGCCGTACAACATACCACTGCAATGAACCTCCGTTTTACCAGTTTGTTAACCTGACTGACGAAGCTAAAACCTATCATTGGGATATCGGGAATGGCAATACCCACGGAACCAGGAACCTGGATGATGTACAATACACTCAGTCCGGGTCATACTTCATTACACTGACTACCACCAGCGAAGACGGTTGCAGCATGAGCAAAACCAAATCCTTTAATGTAGAGCCTGTACTGGAAATTCCCAATGTCATTACACCGAACGGTGACGGTAAAAATGATCGTTTCGTGGTACCGCTGCAGGGTGCCAGAGTAGAAATTTTTAACCGCTGGGGTTTGCAGCTTCTGAGTACTGCCGACTACAAAAATGACTGGGGAGAAGATGTTCCGAACGGCACCTACTATTATGAAGTAGTCACTCCGGCCGGAACACGTTGTAAAGGATGGATTCAGGTGCTGGAATAACCTTATTTCACTTCTGTAAAAGGTAGCTCAGGAAGTTTCATGGCCTTTTCAATCAGGGCAATCTGTAACGATAATATCCCTGCTTCCGCAACCGCATCTACTTTCCCGGCATCATCTGATGGCATATGATAGTCATCATGCCCTCCGGTATGAAAGAATAACACCGGAATCTGCTTCGCATAAAATGAACCGTGGTCAGAGCCGCCGCTGCCCGCTCTGTCGGTAAAGAATTTAACGGACGAAGGAATATTTTCAAAAATATCAGGCCAGACATTACTGGTACCATAACCCCCGATTCCCACGCCACGTTCAGCATTGTATCGTCCGATCATATCCATATTACTCATCAGATGAATAGTCTCCAGGGGAATGGTCGGATGATTGACAAAATGCCTGGAACCAACAAGACCTAATTCCTCGGCACCAAAGGCGATAAACAGAAAATTAACAGGCTCAGCGATATTATTCTTTGAGAAACAGCGTGCCAGTTCCAGCAATCCTGCCACCCCGCTTGCATTATCGTCAGCTCCGTTGTGAATCTGCCCTTCCGGGGAAGCAGCTTTCGAACTGCCCTGTGTGCCCATACCCAGATGATCATAATGAGCACCAATCACAATCGTACGGGCGGCGTTGTTATCCAGAAAACCGATTACATTTTTAGAGGTTCTGATGCTGTCAGGCACCACTACCCGCCTTACTTTTGCTGTAAATTTCTGATCGTACCCGTTTGTGCCTTTTGGCTGCAGTCCGAGTTTTTTAAACTGTTTCCGAATATACCGGGCAGCTTTTTCACTTTCCTTACTACCTGTTCCTCTTCCTTTCATTTTGTCAGAAGACAGATAGGTAACATGTTTCATGATAAGAACAGGATCGGGCGCTACTTCTTGTCCCTGGGAAACAATAGCCTGCATCAAGAGCAGCATTACCCAAAAACCTGTCTTTAAATTTTTGCTCATTTTCAATATTATAAAATAAAAACTATCTGAAAATCTATACGTTACCTGGTCTGCGCTCTGATTTCATTACTTATTTTTCTGCAGTTCGCTATAAATCACATCCATAATCTCGGTTCTTACATTCAGGCGCGATAACATGGGACTGTCGCGCGTCGGGTATACCCGGTTGGAAAGAAACACATAAGACATATTCGTCGCCGGATCTGCCCAGGTCATAATACCCGTAAATCCTGTATGCCCAAAACTATCAGGACTGGCAAACCGCGGAGCATTGCCTGTATATTCAAAAGACGGTTTATCAAAGCCTATTCCTCTTCTGAGTTTAATTTCCGGATATTGATAGCGGGTAAATTCATTCATGGTTGGTTCAGAAATGAACTGCTTCCCACCATAATAACCCTTCTGCAAATACATCTGCCACACTTTCATCACATCATTGGCATTTCCAAACAGTCCGGCATGGCCGCTGACACCGCCCATCATCGCCGCTGCCTCATCATGTACCTGTCCGTGGACAAGCGTTTTCCTGAAAAACGTGTCTACTTCTGTAGGAATAATTTCTTCCGGCTTATAAAACCGCAGCGGATTATAGGTCAGGCTTGTGGCTCCCAGCTGACTGTAGAAATTCTTTTTCAGGTAGGTTTCAAACTCTTCTCCGGTAAGGCTGCTGACAATCTGCGGATACAGCATAAACGAAAGGTCACTGTAAACATACCCTTCTTCTTTATTCAATTCAGAGTCTCTGATTCCTCTGAACATTTTCTTAGCATAATTCCGGTGAATAAACAGACTGTCTCTGACAATAGAAACCGGATATCTCCTTGAATGTTCTGTACTGAAAGTACGTTTCTTCCAGGTGCCGTCAGGGCGTTGCGCTTCCTTCCAGAACACAATAAAAGCCTTCAGTCGTGCTTTGTGCGTCAGGATATCCCTCCATTTTATATCCGCTTTATTGGATCTTTTAAACTTCGGAAGATATGCTTTTACAGGAGCATCGAGATCAAATTTCTTCTGATCATAAACACTTAACAATCCTAATGTCGCAGCAGTCACTTTGGTAACAGAAGCCAGGTCATACAGGTCTGTCACCTTAACCGGATTCCCGCCATAAACAGCATTGCCATAAGCCTTCATAAAAAACACTTTGCCGTCTTTTGCCAGCTCTACCACACAGCCCGGAGTAGCTTTAACGCTGAGCGCATTATTGACTATGGAATCTATTTTAAACGTAATAATTCCGGAATCAAGCCCCAGTTCTTCCGGAATGGTGTATTTCAGGCGGCCAATCGCATGGGTTTCTATACCGGCATCATAAGGAAATTGCAGGTTGACCGTCACCGGTAGTTTTCCTTTTGCCGGAATGGCCCCGAAAATCAGCTGAGCCGAAAGTTCTTCTGTATAACGGGTCAGCTGATAAGCCATTATTAAACCGTTTGCCCGCTCCGGCCTGTCTATCTTGTTAAGCACATAGGGATTCCCGAAATAAGAAACCACCGCCCTGCCCGATGCATTAACCGCATTAAGCAAATGCTGCATGGAAGGAGTCAGGCCAAAGTTAAACCGTGGAGAAATACTGCTCAGATGTACACCGGCAAGAATCAGATTATAAGATTTCAGTTTTTCGGCCAAGTCAGCCGCCTGTGCCTCTGTGGCTTTTGCTGATAAGGTAAAATGGGTAACATGAGTATACAGATCCAATGTCTGCTGAAATGCCGTTATGGTATCAGCACCTATTGAAACCGAAGCTATTCTCAGGGTATCCAGTGCTCTTAGTGGCAACAAATCCTGATCATTCTTTAAAAGTGTGAGCGCATTTTCAGTTAATAGCCGGTTGGTCAGTTCCGCTTTTTTGGGGTTCAGATCAGCATACAGATGCTCTGTTTTCACATCTTCCCGATGATCAAGCCCAACCCATGACTTTGCCTGCAGTACTTTCCGGCACCGGGCATCAATTTCTTCCCAGGTAATTTTCCCTTCCGCTATGAACCGTTTAATTTCGGCAATTGCCTTGGGTACATCTTCCGTAAATTCCAGGATATCCATACCGGCCGCAATTCCCATCGCATCCGCTTTGCCATCCGAATAAAAGTTGGTCAGGCCTTTCATATTCATAGCGTCAGAATAGATAAGCCCGTTGAAACCCATTTTTTCTCTCAATAACCCGGTAACAATAGGTTTGGAAAGTGTCGACGGCAAATCAGGTGTATTATCCAATGCAGGAATACTCAGGTGCGCGATCATAATGCCTGTAAGACCGTTTTTAATCATTTCTCTGAAAGGGTACAACTCCATCTTCTCCAGTCTTTCCAGATCATGGGGAATCAGGGGAAGGTTATAATGCGAATCAACACCGGTATCTCCGTGTCCCGGAAAATGCTTTGCAGAAGTCAGCAATCCGTTTTCCTGCATTCCTTTCATATACGCCACCGCCTTTTCTGCCACTTTAAACTGATTCTCTCCGAAAGACCTGAAACTGATCACAGGATTTTCCGGGTTATTATTCACATCAGCCACCGGGGCAAAATTGATATGCACACCCAGCCTTTTTGCCTGTTCGGCAATTTCTGCGCCCATCCTGTAAATCAGTTCGTTATTCCCCTGAATAGCACCGAGTGTCATCTGGTAGGGGTATCTTACCGTACTGTCAATGCGCATAGCTAACCCCCACTCAGCATCCATAGCCACCAGTAAAGGGACTTTTGAAATACGCTGATAGTAGTTGGTCAGTATAGCCTGAGGCACCGGGCCTCCCTGAAAAAACACGATTCCGCCGACTTTATTTTCCCTGATCAGCCTTGAAACTACATCAGGATTACTTCGGGAAGCGTCAATTACTGCACGTTTCGGATCAGAAACCGCCGCTACCATAATCAGCTGCGCGATCTTTTCATCCTCACTCAAGGTGGCAAAAACAGAATCAACCCACACCTGATTAATTTTCCCGGATGAAGGAAAGGTGTTGGTCTGAGCCCGGCTGCTGTTCAAGGCAACCAGTAAAAAACAGAAGAAGGTCAGCGTATTTTTAAGCATATGATATAGTGATTAGCTAGCTGAATGAAATAATCCTTTATAAAATAATCCCCAGAAAAAGTCCGGCTAAAATTAAATAGTATGCAGGTATTTTGGTAATAATGATGACGAATAAAGTAAGCAGGATAACCACCGGAGACCATATATCCTGCTGTACAAGCGGAATAATCATATTAATGGCAGCAGCGATGGTTAGGCCACTGCTGGTAGCATGAATCCCTTCCAGCGAGGCCCGGACGCCCCTGTATTGTTTGAGCTGCCCCCATATCCGGTAAGCAAAGAAAATAAGAAAGGCTCCCGGAAGGAAAATACCGGCGGTTGCCATAAAACCTCCTATAATCTGCCCTCCTACTCCATATTCCTGCATGACAATACTTCCGACATACGTGGCGATGGAAAAGACAGGGCCTGGCACCAGCTGGGTTAAAGCCATACCCGAAAGAAATTCTTTCTGGGTCATTAAGCCTTTAAATTCCACAAATTCGTTATAAAGCATGGGGATAAGCACCTGGCCTCCTCCGAATACCATGCTGCCGTTTCTGTAAAAGTTTTCAAACAGCCTTATGGGCAATGCTTTGGTAACGGCACCCAATACCGCGGCAAAGACCAGCACTCCACCCCAAAGCACCAGATTTCCCCATTTTATGCTCAGTTTATCCTTTTCCATCCGTTCCTGCTTTCCAAAGTTGACGGAAGCAATCAGGGCACCGGCTACAATCACAATGGGAGTGTTATAAGGTGAAGGATAAAAATAAATAAAAACGGCAGACAAAATGAATAACCCCCACCCCAGTACATTGTGGATCACTTTATTAGCGATTTTATATCCGCCATGAATCAGAAATGCAACCGCCATTGGCCCCACAAACCGTGTAAAAGAAAGCGATATTTCATTTTTCTCCAGATAATGAACACCGATGGCAGCCGCAGTCATCAGCACCATAGCAGGCAACGACCACACCAGAAGGGTCATGTAAGCCAGCTTAGCTCCTCCCATTTTATAACCAAGCGCCACTACGGTCTGGGTGGAAGTGGGCCCGGGCAGTACCTGACACAATGCCTGCAGTTCAAGTAATTCTCCTTCAGTCAGATACCGCCTTTTATCAACGAGCCGGTCAATCATCATCATCAGATGAACCTGTGGTCCGCCAAAAGCAGTACAGGCCAGAATCAGTATATCTTTCAAAAATATGATTGAACGTTTTCTGTTCATTGCATAGAAATTCCACCCGATAGAATGAGATACTGCCGGGAATTACTTTTTTAATCCCAATTCTCTCAATCTTTCGTCAAGAAATTCACCGACGGTCATGTCGGTATATAACCTGGGGTGTTCAGCATCTACACAGCTTTCCAGGCAACTCAGATCTACTTCAGACCGCGCATGCATAAAAAACGGAATGGAATACCGGGAAGTGCCCATCTTCTCTCTCGGGGGATTCACCACTCTGTGAATGGTGGATTTCAGTTTATGGTTGGTCAGCCGGTCCAGCATATCCCCTACGTTCACGACAATCTGATCGGGAAGTGCGGTAATCGGAATCCATTTTCCATCCGCCCGCAATACCTCCAGCCCTTCGGCACTGGCTCCCATGAGTAAGGTTATAAAGTTTATATCGCCATGCGCTGCAGCCCGTACGGCACCCTCCGGGAGCTCATCGGGATTGGCGATAGGAAAATAGTGCAACGCTCTTAATATGCTGTCGCCATTCCGTACTTTCTCATCGAAATAAAACTCATCGAGCCCCAGATACAGCGCTATCGCCCTGAGTAAAATCCGGCCTGTATTCTCAAAAGTCCTGAACGTAGCCAGTGTATATGCTTTGAATGCCTCCGGTTTTTCAGGAAATATGTTTTCATACATTCCCTCTTCAGGTTCAGGCTGCCCTATGTGATAAAATTCTTTCAGATCAGCTACCTTAAATCCTTTTGCGGTTTCACGCCCTTTGCTGATATATCCACGCTGGCCAAATACATCCAGACGCTCATATTGTCTTTTCACCTCTTCCGGCTGCTCAAAAAACGCCTTCACTACTTCATATAACCTGAGCCGGTCCTGCTCCGTTAAACCGTGGTTCTTCACCGCCACAAATCCGATATTGGTAAAAGCAGCACCAAGATCTGCCACAAACTGCGCTTTCTTTGCCGGGTCCCCTGAGGTAAATCCAGCCAGGTCAAGTGATGGTATTTCGTCAAGTAATATTTCTTCCATTGCCTTATTGGTAACAGGAGCAGCTTACTCCTTTTGTTTGTATGAAGTAATGAACAGATCAGATTGATTAGTAGTGGCCAATTTACAAAAAAATATAAGACTCAGGCACCTTTCCCTGGGTTTCCCCCCGGGAATCTTACATTCCGCAAATCATCTGAGGCCGGCAGTTCAAACACTTCCAGGTTAAAATACGGAACAGCTGCCAGCATGTGATCAAAAATATCGGCCATTACCCCTTCAAAATACACCCATACCGTTTTATCGGTAAACATGTATAATTCGATCGGCAGCCCTTTCTCTCCCGGTGCCAGATGACGCACCATCAGGGTCATTTCCTGGTTTATTCCTTTTTTATGCCGGGCGTACTGTTCAATATATTTCCGGAACAACCCTACGTTCGTCATTCTACGGCCATTCAGGGGAATATCCGTATCAATATCATTTTCCTGATTATACTCCTCTATCTCATGTAACCTTGATTCAATAAAAGGGCGCAGCAGCTGAATGTTTCTGAGTTTTTCGATTTCCGCTTCCGTAACAAAATGTATACTGGAAATTTTTATGTGAATGGCACGTTTGATCCGCCGGCCACCGAAACGATGCATACCCCGCCAGTTTCTGAAAGAATCGGAAATGAGGTAGTAAGTGGGTATGGTGGTGATACTCTTGTCCCAGTTCTGTATCTTCACCGTATTGAGATTAATTTCAATCACATCCCCGTCTGCTCCGAACTTAGGCATTTCGATCCAGTCACCGATCCTTACCATGTCATTGGTCGAAACCTGCACACTGGCCACAAATCCGAGAATAGTATCTTTAAAAATGAGCATCAGAATAGCAGAGGCTGCACCAAGGCCGGCTATAAAGGCTTTTACTGACATTCCCGTTACCATCGAGAAAATCATAATGCCGGCGATTGAGTACATAAAAAGACTTACCACCTGTAAATAACTGTCGACGGGCTTGTCTTTGAAAAGGACTTTCGTTTTCAGATAATCCCTGCAACTTTTAAAAAATGCCCTGAAAATAAATACAATCAGCAAAATCAGGCATAGCTCAAGTAGGGTTCGGACAAAAGGAATCCAGTTTTCAAAGTCTTTTAAGATATAGGGCAAGGCATTGATAACGATGCTATAGGGTACCAGACGGCTCACGTGCATCATTACTTTATTGGCAACAAGGAAATCGTCAAAACGGGTGCTGGTTCTTTTTGCAAGTGAGTAGAGAATCCCTAACAGAAATTTCCGTGTGAAATAGAAGCAAACCCATGAAAAAACCGAAATACTTACTATTACAAATCCCAGGTTTGCATACACAGCCAGAGTATTATTTACGCCGATTTCTGTCAGATAACGGTAAGCCCAATTATTAAATGATTGATTTTCTGCAATATTATAAAACTCCATACTGAAAATTAAGATCACGCAGATCGTGAGGAAAATGCAAATTTAAGGCTTTTTGGCAATCGAAGCCCGATCAGGGAAAAAGGTTTGTGGCCGGAATAATGGTTATCCCACTAAAAAATCGTCAGGATATTACACTTCGGATGTATATAGCCAAAACGCTTAGCCTGATGCTGGTATCAAAAGATGTATTATCATTGAAACAGACCGATCAACCTCTGAATATGGTCGAAGACCCGGACTGGAAAGCACTCCGGTATGGCGATACCTGTGCACTTGAGGTACTTTTCAGGAAATATTATCAGGTTATGATGAACTATGGATTGAAGTTGATCAGAGACAAGTCAGAAGTTGATGACTGCATTCAGACTATATTCCTGAATTTATGGGAAAGGAAAGAGAACCTCGGTCCCTCAACATCTGCAAAATTTTACCTGCTCGCTTCATTAAGAAGAATGCTCCTGAAACAGGCAACAACTAATCAGATGCTCACTACTCTTGATAATAATATTACTCATTCCGGTATTGTATTTTCCCCGGAATCGGATATGATTAAGAGTCAAACTGAAGCGGTGATTATACACTTATTGCATAAGGCTATTGAAGATCTTCCCATCCGTCAGAAAGAAGCATTATTTCTGAAATACTACGAGGAACATTCCTTTCAGGAAATCGGCATAATGATGAATATCAGCACCAGAGCAGTATATAAACTCCTGTATAAAGCTATTGAGAATCTGAATCAGACGCTTCAGCCGAAAGCCTCCTCCTTCACTACCCTACTCCATTTCGTATTTTTGTAATGCTGTTTCTAAGGTTTTCACAATTTATAATTAATCGAAGACAAAACTATACTTTAAAACCTTCTCCGGTAAAAATATAGAATTTTTTTATTGATTTTTATAACACTGCAAGGGTCACTTTGATTCTGTTTTTGCTTTACTCTATTGTAAATAAGATAATTTCAGCAGTGGATTCAAAGCAATATACTAATTACAGCCCCATTGAATTTGCACTAGACGATTCATTTATTCACTGGATTAAAAATCCGGAGTGTGATGATTTCTGGGGGAACTGGGTATCACAACATCCTGAAAAATCAGAAGTGATCGGCCAGGCGCGGATGATCGTGCTTTCAGCATCGGCCAGGGAAATACAATTTTCTTCTACTGAAATCGACAATGCCTGGCTGAAAGTACATTCACGCATACAAATGATGCAATCAGAAGAAGCTGACACCCTCATCAAGCCCCTTCACTCTGCCACGCCTCTTTGGGCGTCTTTGGCTAAAATCGCTCTAAGTATTACGCTGGTGATTTCAGTGGCTGTAGCCTCTTACTATTTCTATCAACACGGGCCATCAGAAGATACCCACCAGACCATCACCACAAGAAACGGGGAAAAACTGCTCATCAGACTCATGGACAGCACACTGATTCACCTCAATGCCGGTTCTACACTAAAATATCCTACACATTTCAGCGATACGATCCGACTGGTTGAATTAACCGGTGAAGCGTTTTTTGAGGTTAAAAGTGATGCAAAAAGGCCCTTTGAAATTATTTCCAATAATGTACGCACGAAAGTGGTAGGTACCTCTTTTAATATCAACGCTTATCCCGACAATGACAGGATCCGGATCGCTGTTTCAGAAGGGAAAGTCAATGTAGAAACCATATCCGGAGATTCCTCTGATTATCAGAGCGTATCACTTACCGAGAATCAAATGGCAGCCTTTGATAAATACAAACTTAAACTTGACATTTCCCAGTTTAACAAAACAGCGCAGACAGGCTGGAAAAACGGAATATTATATCTGGAAAAAGCTGATTTCCCTACTGTTGTTACTACTATCGAAAGATGGTTCGACGTTCAGGTCGTTCTTCAGCACAGGCCGGATGATTCATGGCGTTTCAGCGGCGCATTCAATAACCAGTCACTTGAATACATCCTCCGCGCACTCAGTTATCCCAATCAGTTCTCTTACAGGATTCAGAATAAAACAGTAACTATCTATGAACAATGAAAACGATCATTTTTAACTCAAGCTAACCTTCAATGCCAACCGAAATTTCAGAGTACAGCTCTGTAAAAGACACCTTAACTCAAAATTTATCACAATGAAGCACTTACTACTTCCTAAAAGTATAAAAAAGTACCTGTTTCTTTTAGCCGGACTTTTGCTGCATGGTCTTCTTGTTTTTATCCCCGTCACCGGGCACGGGATGAATCAGGGAAATAGCCTTGAGAATATACTGGTATCAGTACAGTTGAAAGGACAAACCATCGAAGATGCCCTGAATACACTCATGGGTCAGACAAAGCTTAATTTTCAGTACAATCTGAAGACAATAAAAGGTAAAACCCTGGCATCTGATTTCCCCCAGAGATCAAATCTTGC